>CAYMDX010000086.1:0-9764 GCA_964389125.1 uncultured Bacteroidales bacterium | reverse complement strand
GCGAGAGGGCGAGAGAGCGTGAGGACAGCAATCAGCTGATGGCATAAAAGCACAGTTAATAAAGTTTCAGTAGTTCATTCATTGAATGGCGTTCAATCAAACAAAGCAAGAACAAATAAAACACTATTGTAATGAAAAACATTTTAGTCGTTGGAGCTGCCGGACAGATTGGTTCGGAATTAACACTCTCTCTACGTGAAATTTACGGAAATGATAATGTGGTTGCGGGCATCCGGAAAACCAAGCCTTCGGAGAAACTGGCAGAATCGGGGCCCTATGAGGTGGTTGACGCTTTGGATGTTGACAACCTGGTATCGGTGGTTGACAAATACAACATTGACGGAATCATCAATATGGCAGCCATATTGAGCGGGACCGGCGAGAAAAATCCTATGCTGGCATGGGATGTCAACATGAATGGGTTGATCAATATCCTGGAGCTGGCCCGTGAGCGCCAGATGAAGCAGGTGCTGGTACCCAGTTCAATAGCCGTTTTCGGACCGACCACTCCGGTTGACAACACACCTCAGGAAACCATTCTTAAGCCGACCACCATGTATGGTGTTACCAAGGTAGCTGGAGAATTGCTGGGCGATTATTATGTTCAGAAATATGGGCTGGATGTCAGAGGGCTTAGATACCCCGGCATTATCAGCCACGAAACAGAGCCGGGCGGCGGCACAACAGATTATGCCATCGCCATCTATTACGAAGCCATCAAAAACAAGAAGTACACCTGCTTCGTTAATGAAAATACCCGTCTGCCCATGATGTACATGCCCGACTGTTTGAAGGCAACCATCGATCTGCTGCAGGCAGACTTTAATGACCTCAACCACCACTGTGATTACAATGTGGGAGCTATGGACTTTACCGTTGCCGAGCTGGCCGAATCCATCAAGAAACATATTCCTGAGTTTGAAATCTCTTATGAGCCCGATTTCCGTCAGGATATTGCCGACTCATGGCCGAACTCGGTTGACGACAGCCCTGCCCGTAAAGACTGGGGCTGGCAGCACAAATATGACCTGGATGCCATGACAGCCGATATGCTAAAGGCCATTGGCGAGAAACATAAAAAAGGCTTAATATAGTACATAAAAAACCGGTGCCTGCCAATTTGTTTGCGCCGGTTTTTTTATTTTTGCAATATGGATCCATTTGTCGTATCTGCACGCAAGTATCGCCCTGACACCTTCGATATGGTGGTTGGTCAGCAATCCATTACCAACACCCTGAAGAATGCCATCAGGAACAACCATGTTGCACAGGCCTTCCTCTTTTGCGGTCCGCGTGGCATCGGGAAAACCACCTGTGCACGCATCCTGGCCAAAACCATCAACTGTGAAAACATCACAGAGAATATCGAGGCGTGCAATGTTTGTGAGTCCTGCCAGTCATTCAACCAGTCACATTCATTCAATATTCACGAGCTGGATGCAGCTTCGAACAATAGTGTGGATGGCATTCGCACGCTGGTTGACCAGGTGCGGATACCTCCCCAGGTAGGCAAATACAAGGTTTACATTATTGATGAGGTACACATGCTTTCCCAGCAGGCCTTCAATGCCTTTTTGAAGACGCTGGAAGAGCCCCCGGCGTATGCCAAGTTCATCCTGGCCACCACCGAGAAGCAGAAGATCATCCCCACCATCCTGTCGCGCTGCCAGATCTTTGATTTTGCCCGCATCACCGTAAACGATATCGCCCGGCAGCTGGCCTGGGTAGCTGAACAGGAGGGCATAGAAGCCGATTACAACGCCCTGCACCTTATCAGTCAGAAGGCCGACGGAGCCATGCGGGACGCACTGTCCATATTTGATCAGCTGATCAGCTTTACCGGCAGCAACCTCTCCTATCAACAGGTGGTCGAGAACCTGAACATCCTGGATTATGATTATTTTTTCCGGATCACGGACCTTATCCTGGAGGAGAACAGCACGGATATTCTCCTGCTGATCAACGAAATCCTGTTAAAAGGCTTTGATGGTGACGATCTTATCACCGGTCTGGCCGGTCATTTCAGGAATCTGATGGTTTGCAAGGACCCGGCAACCATCACGCTCATAGAGGCAGGTGATGACATCCGGGAAAAATATAAAGCACAGTCAGAGCGCTGCCCGGAAGACTTTCTGATGGGGGCACTGGAAATCACGAATAAAGCTGATGTCCAGTATAAAACCAGCAGCAGCAAACGGCTGTTACTGGAGCTTACGATGCTGCAAACCGTGTCACTGGTAAAAAAAAAAGCCATGACACAGACGTAGATGCCCTTCAGGAACTCCCGGCACCTCCGGCAGGTCCTGATAAAGAGCAAACACAACCCCCCAGGAAACCTTCGGATGACGCTAAAGCTGCCCCAAAGCAGGAACCGGCTAAACCGACCGCCGGAAAACAATCATCTGAAACTTCATCTACTTCGGAAATATCTGACATCCAAGCTGATAGCCCGGTATCCAGGATTAGCCTGAAAATCAACAACACCGATAAAACCACAAAAGAAAACGAAAGCCCAACGGAAGAAGATAATAGCCAAAAGCCGCAAAAAGCCTTTTCAGACGAGGATTTTATAGCTGTTTGGAAAGACATGGCCCTTGCCTGCAAGGAAGAAAGCCAGGCACTTTACCTGGCCATGACACGGTATAAGCCCGCGGTTTTGGAGAACAATGTCGTTGAGGTATATCTGGACAATACCATTCAGGCAGAGCTGATCCAGGAAAAGAAACCCGAGTTGCTCAGCAGACTGCATCAGTCACTGGAAAATCATGCCATTCAGATCCGGACAAAGATACAGGAAACCCAAACCACCGAAAAGGTGTATCTTCCAAAAGACAAATTGCAAAAACTGATACAAAAGAACCCTGAGATCAATCGGCTTACAAAAGAACTTGGACTTGATATAGAATATTAAAACAAACAAACAATTTTTGAGATGGCTTTGTTTCATTCATTAAATTTGCACGAAGCTTTCACCTTGTTTATCATAAAATTTTTTCATTTTTTATCAATATAAAACTATTAAACATGAAGCTAAGATTGAATCTTTTCATTGTTTCCGTGTTGTTGTTTCTGGCCGGCGGTGCGCTGGCTTCAGAGCAGCGGATTGATTTTACGGAGTATACCCTCGACAACGGGCTCCAAGTCATTCTGCATGAAGATAATACCACGCCCAACGTGGTGGTAAACATCATGTATCATGTGGGAGCCAAAAATGAATTCCGTGACCGGACAGGGTTTGCCCATTTCTTTGAGCACCTGATGTTTGAAGGTAGTAAGCACATCGAACGCGGAGAGTTTTCAGAGATTGTGGAACAGGCCGGCGGTTCATTGAACGCGTATACCAGTTTTGACGTGACCAACTATTTTGTTCTGCTCCCATCCAACCAGCTTGAACTCGGGTTGTGGCTGGAATCGGAGCGCCTGCTCCATCCCGTGATCGACTCCGTCGGCATTGCCACACAAAAAGATGTTGTAACGGAGGAGATGAAGCAAACCCGCGACAATCAGCCTTATGGCCGTGTCCTTACCGAGACCCTGAAGCGCGCCTTCAGGGAGCACCCCTATCAATCGGATGTGTTGGGTAAAGATGAGCATATCCGCAATGCCACTTATGAAAACATCACCGATTTTCACGATATGTTTTACGTTCCTGAAAACGCCGTACTGGTCGTTTCAGGAGATATAGAAACGCAAGAGGCCAGGGAGCTGGTAGACAAATATTTCTCAGGCATCCCGGCGGGCGATCATGATATCTTCCGGCCCGATGTGGAGGAACCCGAGCGCACGGAAGAGTTGCGCGACACCGTATATGACAACATCCAACTTCCAATGTTAATTCAGGCTTATCATAGTCCGGCGCAGGGGACAGAAGACTATTATGCCCTTCAGATGCTGGGCTCCCTGCTATCCCAGGGGGAAAGCAGCCGCCTGAACCGTAAGCTGGTGGTAGAAGAACAATCTGCCCTAATGGTTCAATCCAACCCGTTAGGACTGGAAGACCCCGGTCTGAACATCATCATGTCAATCCCGAATATGGGTGTAGACATTCAGGATGTAGAAACCTCCATTGATGAAGAGCTGGAACAGGTTCGTAATGAGCTGATCTCTGAAGAGGAGATGCAGAAGCTCAGAAACCAGCGGGAAAGTCGTATGGTTAACAACAACACCACCATCGCCAGACGCGCCATGAACCTGGCCAACTACCATTTATTGTATGGTGAAGCCAACCTGATCAACGATGAAATAGACAGGTTTATGTCTGTTACGCGCGAAGACATTCTCGAAGTGGCACAAAAATATTTCCGCGAAGACAACCGGGTTGTGCTGTATTATATGCCCGAAGCCCAATAATCATCTGAAACCAATAAAAATCATAATACAATGAAAAAAATCAGCATATTCACCATATTAAGTTTCGTTTTTATCCTATCTGTCACGGCACAGGTTGACAGGAGCCAAAAGCCGGAACCCGGACCAGCCCCGACCATTCAGCTGGGCGATTTTGAGTCTTTTGAACTGGATAACGGAATGAAAGTCATCGTGGTAGAGAATGACCAGGTACCTGTCGTTTCCTTTCAGCTTACTTTGGATATCGATCCGTTGTACGAAGGCGAAGCCAAAGGATATACAGACCTTGCCGGATCGCTGATGCGTGAGGGAACTGACAACCGCAGCAAGAAAGAAATTGATGAGGCCATCGACTTCATCGGCGGAAGCCTCTCCACGTCTTCAACCGGAATGTTTGCCTCTTCCCTGACCCGGCACCAGGAAACACTTCTGGAGCTGATGTCTGACATTCTGCTGAACCCCTCTTTCCCGGAGGAGGAGATGGAGCGTCTGATTACGCAAAACAAATCCGGACTGGCCACGGTAGAAAATAACGCTACTGCCATGGCCAACAACGTAGCCCGTGCGGTAACTTACGGCCACGACCATCCTTATGGGGAAGTCACCACAGAAGAAAGCCTGGATAACATTACCAGGGAACAAATCACCGGGTACTATGAAGATCACTTTAAACCCAATGTAGCTTACATGGTGATTGTGGGGGACATGACCACGGAGGAAGCACAGGACGTCATGGAAACCTATTTTGCATCCTGGGAACCCGGCGAGGTTCCTGAAAGGACCTACCCCACTCCTGAGCCGCCCGACGGCCGTCGCGTGGCCTTTGCCGACCGCTCGGGCGCTGTCCAGAGTGTCTTACGGATTACTCACCCGGTTGAACTGGTCCCTGGCCACGAAGATGCCATCAAGGCAAGCGTCATGAACTCCGTTCTTGGAGGGGGCGCATTCTCCGGAAGGCTCATGCAGAACCTGCGTGAAGATAAAGGGTATACCTACGGCGCACGCTCCAACATATCCACCGACCGGGTCATAGGTCGCTTTAACGCTCAGACAGAAGTTCGCAACGAGGTTACCGACAGCACCATCACCGAGATCTTTCATGAAATGCAGCGTATCGCAAAAGAGCCGGTTGAACCGCAAAGTCTGGACCTCACAAAAAATTTCATGACCGGCAGCTTTGCCCGTTCGCTGGAAAGCCCCAGGACCATCGCGCGGTTCGCCCTGAATGTCGAACGCTATGACCTTCCCGACGACTATTACACCACCTACCTGGAGCGCCTTGAAGCCGTAACAGCTGAAGACATCCGGGCAATGGCACAAAAGTACCTGAAACCGGAAAACGCCATCATCGTGGTTGCCGGAAACCAGGAAGAGGTTGCCGAAACACTGCTTCCGTTTTCTGCTACCGGGGAGGTAGAATACTATGATGCATTTGGCAGGCCCGTTGAAGATATTGCCCTCGAACCCGCTCCGGAAGGCTATACCGCTGAGACCATCATGGACAAATACCTGGAAGCCATAGGCGGACGCGAAAAAATGGAAGAAATCCGCGATATGAAACAAGAGATGAGCGCCAGCATGATGGGACAAACCCTGCAACTTGTCAGCTACAAAAAAGCACCCAACATGTTTCTGATGGAAACAAAAATGGGAGAAAATGTGGTTTCCCAACAGCTTTTTGACGGTGAGAAAGGCGTAGTTGTATCCCAGATGGGCCGCCAGGAGTTTACGGAAGGCCCCCAATACGAGCAACTTAAACGGGAAGCCGTGATCACCATGGAAATGGAATACGAAGAACATGGCATCGAAAAAGAGTTGCTTGGTATCGAAACCATTGATGGTGAGAAGGCCTATAAGGTTGAAGTCAGGCATCCTTCCGAACAAACAGCCTACGACTATTTCTGTACGGATACCGGGTTTAAAATCAAAACCGTCACCGATGAGAGCCAGTCAACTTACAGCGATTATGAAGAAGTGGAGGGCATCATGATCCCGCATTCCATTACCCGGGAAGTTGGCCCGCAAATGGTAGAATTTACCATTGAAGATGTGGAGATCAATGCCGGTATTGATGACGAAACGTTCAGCATAGAATAATAAGGGACGCACACCCTCCCTGCAGTTTCAAAACGGCCCTTTTTCCCAGGGCCGTTTTTTTATGGTCATAACATATAAATCATTTGATTTCGTGTAAATTTGGTAAAAATATGTGGGTGACATGAAACAAAAAATCAGACAGACAAAAGTCGCCATTCGCAAGGCGATGTACTTCCTGCGCTATGAGATGTGGCGTATCCCGCTCAAGGACTTATCGCCCCGCAAGACCTTTCTTATAAAACATTTGCGTATCCTTGTACTGGCATTGCGGGGCTTCCGTGAAGACAAGGTGATGTTGCGGGCACCGGCGCTTACCTATTATTCCATGTTCAGCATTGTGCCTATTGTGGCGCTCGCTTTTGGTATTGCCAAGGGGTTCGGCCTGGAAATGTACGTAGAACGGCAGTTACAGACTGCACTGGCAGGGAGGCAAGAGGTATATGACTGGGTAATGAACATTACCGAATCTTTTTTGCAGGACGCCCGCGGCGGGACCATGGCCACGGTAGGTCTGGGTATATTGATCTATACAATCACCATGTTGCTTATCAACATAGAGGAGTCTTTTAATCAGATCTGGCAGGTAACCAAGCCGCGTAGCTGGTCCCGTAAATTCAGTGACTATTTTTCGATGATGTTTATCGCGCCGCTGTTTTTGATTGCTGCGAGTGCCGCTACCGTTTACCTGAATACACAGGTACAGGAAGCCAACGGTATGATCCTCGACCCGATACTGGTGTTTATTGTCAACATTATCCCGTATCTGCTTTTATGGTCGGTATTCACCCTGCTGTACATGGTGATGCCAAACACCAATGTGAAGTTTTCAGCCGCGCTGGTGGCAGGCATCATCGCCGGCACAGTTTTTCAACTGATACAGTGGGGTTATATTGCTTTCCAGATCGGAGCCGCTAAATATGGTGCCATTTACGGTTCTTTTGCCGCCCTTCCGTTGTTATTGCTCTGGATGCAGGTCAGCTGGATGGTTGTTTTACTCGGAGCAGAACTTTCCTTTGCCTATCAGCACGTAAACAATTATGAATTTGAATCAGAAATCAAAAACATAAGGCCTTATAATAGGAAAATCCTTTCATTGTATGTATTGCGGTTGCTGATATCCAACTTTATGAAAGGGGACAAACCCCTTACCCCCGACGAAATCTCCGGGATACTCCATATGCCTAACAGCTTGACCCGAAGCCTCCTGAATGAGCTACAGGAGGTCAGGCTCGTTAACGAAACGGAAAGCAGGTATTCGAAAGCCAGTGCCTATCAACCGGCCTTGGATATCCACGCGATAAGCATCAAGATGGTTGTCGAAAGACTGGATAAAAAAGGAATGGATGTGATGATTGCCAAACCTTCATCAACATTGGATTCTTTAAAAAAGGCACTTGCAGAATTTTACAAACAGATTGAAACGTCGAAAGAGAACAAGCTGTTAAAAGAGCTGTAGCTCATCTGGTCACTCGCATATATAACATCCGGAAAAGCAACAGCACAGCCAGCAGGCTGATGATGCTCATTACCGGCGCCATCGAACCGGTGCCAACATCTTCTACCTGGTAATCGATAATATTGTTATGGACCATGAAGTGCATGAGCACGGCGGCGGCATTGTTAAAGAAATGTGCGACCACGGGGACCCAGATATTCCCGGTGATGATAAACATGTAACCCAGTACAAGTCCCAATAGCAGTCGTGGCAAGAATCCGTAAAACTGCAGATGCATGGCGCTGAAAAGGATGGCGGCCACAATGACAGCTATATGAACATTACCAAACCATTGGCGCAGGATGCGCTGCAAGGCGCCGCGAAAAATAAACTCTTCACCGACGGCCGGCACAACGGCAATCAGAAAAATATTAAAAACCAGGCCCTGCCAGGAGCTCACATCCAGGAAACGTTCTGTCATCTCTTCGGCTGCATCTTCCGACTGCCGCATCCACTCCTCTAACCTGCCCAGGGATTCGGGCAATGAGAACTGCTGGTTGAGCTCCATCACATAATTCACCATGGGCAGGGCTGCGAGCATGATGAGTACCGAGATGATAAGGCCTGAAAACATGGGCGCCTTTCGTCCCTGCAGGTAAGTCATGGGGTTACGCCCGACCAGGAAGGCAAATATAAGGGATGCGGCAACAAAGAGACCCAGATGGCTCAATAGCTGTGCATATTTCAAAAAATTGATGTTCACCGCCTCGAACCCTTCCCGCATATTCAGCACGTCGGTTCCGAAAAAAGGCATCGCCAGCAGCATGCCCAGGGTAACAATCACCAGGGTGCTTGCCAGCATGGTTAGTATCAGCAGCAACAATTTGGCAAAAGGATGCAGGCCACCGAGAATTCCCTGATCTTTCATGGGGGTTTTGTATTATTTTTACAGCATAATTGGCATCAAAAATAACAATTCTTTCAATACGCATGGGTTTTGATAGCTTACACGATACAGGCAAGGGCTGCACGATAGGAAACACACATTTTCCCTTTCTGCCCCTGGTGCTGGCTCCGATGGAGGATATCACGGATCCGCCGTTTCGCCTGCTGTGTCGTGAAATGGGGGCCGACTGGGTGTATACCGAGTTTATTTCCGCTGATGGCCTGATCCGGGATGCCGGGAAGAGCCGGAAAAAGCTGGACATCTTTCCCGGGGAGCGGCCGGTGAGCATCCAGCTTTTCGGGGCAGACCCTGAGGCCATGGAGGAAGCGGCAAGGATTGCCGAGGAGGCATCGCCCGAGTTTATTGATATCAACTTTGGCTGTCCGGTACGAAAGGTAGCGTCCAAAGGGGCCGGTTCCGGTATTCTGAAGGATGTTCCCAGGATGGTGGATATTACAAATCGTGTTGTAAGGGCGGTAAACACGCCGGTGACGGTAAAAACCAGGCTCGGTTATGACAGGCAGAGCCAGTGGATTGCAGATACGGCTGAGCGGCTTCAGGATTGCGGCATCGCGGCGCTGGCCATCCACGGTCGCACACGTTGTCAGATGTATAGCGGGACGGCTGACTGGACCCTTATCGGTGAGGTAAAGAAGAACCCTCGGATGCACGTGCCCATTATTGGCAATGGCGACATTGTGGACGGACCGACGGCCGCCCGGGCGCTGGAGGAATACGGTGTTGACGGTATCATGGTCGGCCGGGGAGCCATCGGCAACCCCTGGGTCTTCAGGGAAATAAAGCATTACCTCAGTACCGGCGAACACTTCCCCGGACCTTCCGTAAAAGAACGGCTGGATACCTGCCGGCGCCACCTACAGATGGCGATTGACTGGAAAGGGGAGAAAACAGCGCTGTTTGAGATGCGCAAGCATTATG
>CAYMDX010000085.1:0-9773 GCA_964389125.1 uncultured Bacteroidales bacterium | reverse complement strand
GTGCAAATCGACAATTTAGAAGCGTTTTAAATAAACGCCTGTTTTGGAAACTACAAATATATCACATATATTTGGTGATGATCGTTAGCTCTATCTCTTTCAGCAACCATTAAGCCCACCCCTATGAAAAAGCCTTTGCTCTCCTCTATCAGTCAAAAATTTATCATGGCCCTGGCGGGAATTTTTCTAATGTTATTTCTTATTGTTCATCTGTCAACCAACCTGTTAATGCTGGCCGGAGATGGCGGCGACGCTTTTGGTGAGGCAGTGGACTTCATGACATCAAACCCATTGATCAAAGTCACTGAATACGTCCTTTTTGCCGCTTTTCTGATTCACATCATCATTGGTTTTGCCTTACAGCTTCACAATTATTATTCCCGTCCGGTAAAATACCGAAAAAATATTCGCTCGGACACCTCCGTTTTTTCCCGGTATATGTTTCATACCGGGATAATTATCCTCATTTTTCTGGTCATCCACCTGCTCAATTTTTTCTTCATCAGGGCAGGCCTTGTGTCGGTACCGGATTATGCAGAAAGCGCCCATGACTTTTATCCCATGGCGGTGCAATTATTTCAAAACCCCTGGTATTCGGCCATATATTTGGTTTCATTTGTTTTCCTCGGGTTCCATCTGAAACACGCATTTCAGTCAGCATTTCAGTCGCTGGGCCTGAACCATACAAAATACACCCCGGCTATTAAGGTGATCGGCCTGATATACGCACTTGTGATCAGCGTGGGGTTCGCTATTATACCGATTTATTTTTTCTTTTTCTATTGATCTGAATTTGTCATCTTACCAAATACCATAAGCTATGCAACAGCTTGACGCAAAAATACCTGACGGTCCTTTGGCGGACAAATGGCGCCGCTATAAAGACAACCTTCGCCTGGTTAGTCCGGCAAACAAGAAAAAAATTGACATAATCGTTGTAGGCACCGGTTTGGCAGGGGCCTCCGCGGCCAGCTCGCTCGGAGAGCTAGGTTATAATGTAAAGGCCTTTTGCTTTCAGGACTCTCCGCGCCGGGCGCACTCTGTAGCAGCCCAGGGAGGGATCAATGCGGCCAAAAATTACAAGAACGACAATGATTCCACGTATCGTTTGTTTCATGATACCATCAAAGGAGGTGATTATCGCGCCCGCGAAGCCAATGTATACCGGGCTGCAGAGGTCAGCAATGATGTGATCGATCATTATACTGCCCTGGGGGTCCCATTTGCCCGCGACTATGGCGGAACACTTGATAATCGGTCTTTTGGCGGCGTGCAGGTGTCACGAACTTTTTATGCCAAAGGGCAGACCGGCCAGCAATGTTTACTCGGTGCTTATTCGTCGCTCAACAGGCAGATTGGGAAAGGTAAGGTTACCATGTTTCCCCGCCGCGACATGCTTGACGTAGTGGTTGTAGATGGGAAAGCCAGGGGGATCATCACAAGAAACCTGCTGACGGGTGAGCTGGAGCGACACGCCGCCCACGCCGTCGTACTGGCAACGGGCGGCTTTGGAACCGTCTACTATTTATCCACCCTGGGTCTTGGCAGCAATGCCTCCGCCGCATGGAATGCACACAAAAAAGGTGCCCTCTTTGCCAACCCGAGCTTTATTCAGATCCATCCCACCAGCATCCCGGTTCTCAATGATTATCAATGCAAGCTAACGCTGATGTCTGAGTCGTTGCGGAACGACGGACGGGTATGGGTACCCAAAGAGAAGGAAGAAAAACGCCATCCCAACGAGATACCGGAAGAGGAAAGGGATTATTACCTGGAGCGTAAGTACCCTGCGTTCGGGAACCTGGTGCCTCGCGATGTGGCCTCCCGGGCTGCCAAAGAGCGGTGCGATGCCGGATATGGCGTTGGCGACACCGGCCTGTCGGTCTACCTCGACTTTAAAGATGCCATTAACAAACAGGGGGAATCTGCCATCCGGGATAAATATGGCAATTTATTTGAGATGTATGAAAAGATCACGGGCATCAACCCCTATAAACAGCCTATGCGCATCTATCCGGCCGGCCATTATACCATGGGCGGCTTATGGGTGGATTACAACCTGATGACAACCATTCCCGGCCTCTATGCCATCGGGGAGAGCAATTTTTCCGACCATGGAGCCAACCGGCTGGGCGCCAACTCGTTGATGCAATGTAGCGGCGATGGTTACTTCATCCTGCCAAACACCATCAGCGACTACCTCGCGGATGATATCCGTGCCGGCAAGATCCCGACCGACCAGTCAGCCTTTGAAGAGGCCGAAAAAGCAGTTGCAGATCGCATAAAACACATCACCTCGGTGGGAGGAAAGCAAACGGCCAGCTCTTTCCATAAAAGACTTGGCAAGATCATGTGGGACCACTGTGGCATGCGACGCGACAAGGAGGGACTCAAGAAAGGAATAGAGCTGCTCAACGATCTGGAAGATGAGTTCTGGCAGAACATTTGTATACCGGGCTCTGAAAACGAACTAAACCCGGAACTGGAAAAAGCATTAAAGGTCGCTGACTTCTTTGAGGTAGGCCGGCTGATGTGTGAGGATGCCCTGCAACGGGAAGAATCCTGCGGTGCGCACTTCCGTGAAGAGCATCAAACCGAAACCGGCGAAGCAAAGCGACATGACAAAGAGTTTGCTTATGTGGCCGCCTGGGAGTACCAGGGTAACAAAGCCACACCTGTTATGCATAAAGAACCTTTGACATTCGAATTTGTAGAATTGAAGGAAAGGAGTTATAAATAACCCTTAACAGCCTGAAACATGAAATTTACATTGAAAATATGGCGGCAAAAGAACGCCAAAGCCAAAGGGGGTTTCAAAACCTATACGTTAGACAATGTTTCACCGGAAATGTCTTTCCTGGAAATGCTGGATTACCTGAACAATCAGTTGATTGAGCAGGGACAGGAACCGGTGGTTTTTGAGCATGACTGCCGGGAGGGCATCTGCGGTTCATGCGGACTATTTATCAACGGCAGGCCGCACGGCCCCCAAAAAAATACCACCACATGCGAACTGCACATGCGCGCGTTCAAAGATGGTGAAACAATTTCCATAGAACCCTGGCGGGCCAAAGCATTCCCGGTGATCAAGGACCTGGTGGTCGACAGAAGCTCGTTCGAGCGTATTATGCACGCAGGCGGTTTTGTCAGTATCAATACGGGCAGCGCACCCGAATCAAACAGTAATCCGGTAAGTAAAGCCGCCGCCGACAAGGTTTTTGACGCTGCCACCTGCATCGGGTGTGGCGCCTGCGTAGCAGCCTGTAAAAATGCTTCCGCCATGCTGTATGCCGCAGCCAAAATTGCACAGTATGCCCTCATCCCCCAGGGAAAAGCAGAAGCCAAAAGACGGGTCGACAATATGGTCAGCCGGATGGATGAGGAAGGGTTCGGGTTTTGTTCCAATACCTACAGCTGTGAGTTCGACTGCCCCAAAGGAATCTCAGTCGACTTTATCGCCCTGATGAACAGGGAGTTCTTCTCATCCAAAGTCTGTGGACAGAAAGAACAGTGAAAAACCGGAACAGCAAACCGGAATGCTGCTTAACAAGTGCAATAGATGGTGCCCCTTACGTGTTGTTGAATGGGTTGAATTTTACCAGACCAGTAACATGACCGGCAAAGGATAACCCCCACCATCCAACAAAAGGGCATAATTTATTGTTGGTTTACAGATTGTGATGCACAGGTTTCACCATCATTGCATGCAATTCCTGCAACAAAACATTGTAAAGAATATATAGTAATCTGCAAAACATATTTATATATTTATTACCTTTGTAATAATCAATGCGTAAGCAACTTCAATAAACAATTCATTAAAATATATTTATCATGGCAAATCCAAAGCTTGATTCACAGAAATTGGAGGAAGCCGCCAGCAAGTTACGGGCGATGGCTCACCCCATGCGAATCGCAATAATCAGTCTGTTGGAAAAAAAAGAGCAGTTGAATGTTACGGAGATATATGAAGCTCTTAACATTGAACAAGCCTCTGCTTCTCACCATCTGAATATTTTAAAAACAAAGGGTGTACTGGACTCACGGCGCAGCGGAAAAAACACATTTTATTTTCTGAAACATGAAGCCCTGAGTCATATGATCGACTGCCTGAACCGCTGTCACTAAACAGGCAGTAGCTTCGGAAACATACTTTTGAGCTGTTCTTTCCGCAAGAGAGCAGCTTTTTCTATATTATAAAGTAAAAGCGAATGTTCAGGTATAACCCTATGGTAATGGAGCCATAAATGCCGAGGCAGGATTATTGCCTTTTGACTGTTCGACAGCCCAATGACAGTTTATTGATCATTCAACATCATCACAGCGAAACATAACAACCAGACAACATGAGCCAGAACGATATATACAAAAAAAGTCAGGATCGATACACCGAAGAGAACATGGAGATAGCGGTTTTTTTCAAAGCCCTCGGGCATCCGGCCAGAATCACCATTATCAAAATGCTGTTGAGCAAAGACACCTGTTATTGCGGCGACATTGTGAAAGAACTGCCCCTGGCTCAGTCGACCGTGTCACAACACCTAAAAGAACTCAAAAAAGCCGGCCTTATCCAGGGTAATATTACACCGCCCCAGGTAAAATACTGTATCAACAAAGATAACTGGAAGAAATTACAAGATAGCGTACAGAATTTTTTCAAATAAATCTTGACACGAAAATATATTTATCGTATTTTTGCGATGTTCTCACCAGGAACACCGGACATGATTTGCTGACAGCATGACCAAGAGCGCCTTTCGGTCAGTAAAAACCATACCGGCATCGTAAAAAGGTGAGCTTGTTATTCAACATGGTAAAACCAATAATCAGATACGTATATGGACATCAAAATAATGGGAAGCGGATGCGCAAAATGCAAGAAACTGGAAGAGTTGACCAGGAATGTAGTTGATGAATTGAAACTACAGGCTGACATCAAAAAAGAGGAGGATTTTGCAACAATCATGGAATACGGTATTGTTCGCACACCTGCATTGGTGATCAATGATAAGGTAGTGCTTAGCGGACGTTTACCCTCACAGGGAGAGCTCAGGGACCTGCTTACCGCCAAAGAATAACCGGTTTTCCGGAGTCGTATAACGCAAATAATGCCATGCCCTGAACCCGTTCGTACATATTTCTTATATAAATGTCAAAAAACTTTTTTTATTAAAAACCATATATCGTACATTTGCGATATTGATATATGATCAAAATCACTTTTCACTAAACAAAAATCTTAATTACCATGAAAACCAGACTTTTAGCGATTGCCAGTCTGCTCCTCTTTGTCTCCATGACCGTGTTTGCCGAGGACAAAGAAGGTCCCAAACTGGAGTTTGAAAAAGACCGCCACGATTACGGTACTGTCTATGTAGATAGCCTGCCCGAAACAAAGCTTGACGTTACATTTACCAACACTGGCGATGAACCGCTGGTCCTGAGCAACGTTCGTGCCTGCTGCGGTACCAGGGTAAGGGACTGGCCAAAGGAACCAATAATGCCTGGCGAAGAAGGAACGATAAAGGTTGAGTTCCGGCTTGCACCCAGGCCACACAGAATAAGCCGTACGGTATCCGTTCATTATAACAATGATGACAGCCCCAGAGAGCGCTACCGCATTGTGGGCGAAGTGGTTGAACGCGAACAGTAGGTAAAGGTGACAATACCGGTTGATCCGGGCTTTAGTGTTACATCCATTATTTAATAGAGAGATTGATGCGATTTTTGCTTTGGTTGAGCCGCATTGTGTTTGGCGCGGTGTTTATCTTCTCCGGCTTTGTAAAAGCCATTGACCCCTTAGGGTCGGCATATAAATTCCAGGATTATTTTATGGCCTTCGGGGTGGAATGGATGTCATTCACAGCCCTCCCCTCGGCCATTCTGTTGAGTACGCTTGAGTTCATCATCGGGATGGGCGTGCTTCTTGGAATAAAAATGTATTACAACGCCTGGGGCGGGTTGCTGTTTATGATAATCTTCACCCCCCTTACCCTCTACATCGCTATCACAGACCCTATCCCCGACTGCGGATGTTTTGGGGATGCCATCATCGTCAGCAACTGGGAGACTTTCTATAAGAATGTATTCCTGCTGGCAGCCGCCATCATCGTCTTTGTCTATAAAGACAAGATTCGTCCTTTGTGGTCGAAAAAAGGGGATACCATCCTGATGATCATCATAACCGCCGGCATCCTGCTACTTTCGGCATATTGCCTGATCTACCGCCCGGTTTTGGATTTCAGGCCATGGAAAGTAGGTAATGACATCACCGAGCAGGTGATGCCAACCCCCGAAGAAGCAGAGACATACCTGATCTTTGAAAACACAGACACCGGCGAAACCAGAGAATATCCTGCCGATAATTATCCGTGGGATGACCCGGAATGGGCCGAAACCTGGGAGTTTAAAGATCAGCGCCAGGAAATCATCCAGCCTTATGAAGAAGCAGAAATTGAAGATTTCTATATTGAAGATGCCACCGGTGAGAACCTGACCGACTTTTACATGACGAAACCCGGATACCTGTTTATGGTGGTAGCACCCGACCTTCACCGCACAAACACCCGGGCGTTTAACAGAAAGATCACCCCACTGGCAAAAGAAGCCGAAGAGGCAGGTTACGACCTGATCGCGCTCACGGGTTCAACACAAAACGCTGTTGAAGATTTTCGCCATACACACCAAACCCCTTATCGCTTTTATCTCTCGGATGAGATAGAGTTGAAAACAATCATCCGGTCAAACCCGGGATTGTTGCTCATGAAAGAAGGGGTTGTAAAAGGTAAATGGGCACACCGCAGGATCCCCGAATTTGATCAGATCGAACAGGAATACATACATAACAATGAATAACACGGGAGGCCTTCGCTCCCTGCTTTAAAATTCAAAACCCGCACTGGCTCAGGATGCGGGTTTTTTTATCAGGTATTCCTTTAAAAAGATTTTCTTTTTGTCTGAAAGAACATGGTAAGAAGGTCTGCCGCCGTTTCCGCCCCGACACCTTTTTGCACTTTTGTGGCAGGATGCAACAAGCCGGTGGCGTATTGGGTGAAACCGCGCTTCTCGTCATCAGCCCCGTATACCAACCGTCCTGTCTGTGCCCACGAAAGGGCACCGGCACACATCACACAGGGTTCCAACGTTACATAGAGCGTGCATTGGTCAAGGTACTTCCCGCCCAGGTGATTCGCCGCCGCCGTAATGGCCTGCATCTCGGCATGGGCGGTCACATCATTGAGCTGCTCGGTAAGATTGTGCGCCCGGGCGATAATCCGTTCACGACAAACCACCACCGCCCCGACAGGCACCTCGTCAAGGTCATACGCCTTTTGCGCCTCCTTCAGGGCTTCACGCATGAAATAGTTGTCAGATAACAAATCCATCTTACAAATATCAGATTCCTGGCTGCTATACCAATAGTTTTACTAAGACATCAAAATATGCAGATCTTTCACCATCAGGATATATAGCCAAACAAGTTGCGAAGATAACATTTCACAAGTAGAATGAGCTTCTGCCGGTTAGAAACGCGAAAACGACGTTGCCGGACATCCCGGGCACGCACCCGCTCAATCCGTTTGAGAAGCTCCAGATAATAGCGATACGCCAGGTATACACCAAGTCTGACCTGTGGCTTCAAAGACCTGATACCGGGAAGGGCGGCCCGGAAATCACCCCAAATGTCCTGCTCAATGGCTTTTTTTGCCTCGTCAGAAAAACTGGCCATGTTAATCTCCGGAAAATAAACGCGGCCCCTGTCTTCCAGGTCAGAACGTATGTCACGCAAAAAGTTTACCTTCTGAAAGGCTTCCCCCAGCTTTCGTGCGGGCACCAATAGCTGTTCATACGCCTGATCCTGATTGGCATAAAAAACCCGCAGACACATCAACCCGACAACCTCCGCCGAACCATAGATATACCGTTGATAGGCTTCCCTGTCAAAGGTCTTTTTATCCAGATCCATCTCCATGCTATAAAGAAAAGCATCCACCAGGTCACGATCCATACGATAGGTATTCACAACCCATTGAAAGCCATGCAAAATCGGGTTTGTGCTCATCTGCTGGTCAATCGCGGCATAGGTCTGGGATTGAAACTCAGCAAGCAGGGCGGCCTTATCATGATCGTGAAAAGTGTCAACGATCTCATCGGCATAGCGCACAAAGCCATATATGGCATAGATGGCCGGCCGGTATTTACGGCTCAGGGTGCGTACACCCAACGAAAAAGATGTACTGTAGTTTTTGGTGGTGATCTCACCACATTGCAACGCATTGCGTGTATAAAGATCCATCACAGACGGGTTATACGTTCAACGACAAGCTTTGAGCTGATGACAGCCATCGGCAGGCCGGTGCCAGGAACAGTGGAAGCCCCCACGTAAAAAACATTGCCATACTGCTCGTCATAGTTCTTTGGACGAAATCCGCCGATCTGATCCAGGTTATGTCCAAGTCCCAGGCCACTGCCCTTATACAGGTTAAAATCCTCGCCCCATTCAACAGGGGTCAATACCGTTTGGGAAACAATATGTTTTTTAAGATCTACGCCTATCCTTTCAGAAAGGTCGGTAAGGATATTGTCGGCGACCTGGTCCCGGTCTGACCAGTCAGGTTTGTAACGCATATCGGGTACGGGACAGAGGATAAAAACGCTCTCATGTCCCGCAGGTGCAGTTTCCGGGTCAGACTTCGACAGGACATTCACATAATAGTAGGGCTGATTCAGCTTGATATCGTTTTTAAATATCTTACTGGAATATTCTTTAAAATTATTTCCAAGAAAATAATTATGAAGCGGCAGATCGTCGAGCTTGGTGTCGAGGCCGAGATACATGGTGAAAGGAGCCAGCGTCCACTTTAGCTTATCCATCTTTTTCGCGGAAAACTTCTTACGCTTGAAAATCTTATGGCGGAACCAGGCCGCATCGGCATTTACCACAAACAAGTCCGCCTCCCACTGGTGCCCATGCTGATCGATCATGGCTTTTACCTGACCATCTTCCTCGAGATAATCAATAATTTCCGTGTTAAAGTGCATCACTACACCGGCTTTATCGAGCTCCCGGCGGAGTCCCTGAACAATCTTATACATGCCCCCTTCCACATTGTGATAGCCATCATGCACCAACTCGGTATAGGATAAAATGGTATAAATGGCCGGTGTATCAAAGGGTGTGGCGCCCAGGAAAAAGGCTACCAGCGAGAAGATCTCTTTTACCTCACGGGATTCAAAATGGCGTTCCATCTCGGTCCAAACCGAACGGAACAACTTGGGCGAATGCACCAGCGGAACGCGCATCAACGTCAACAGGTACTCAAAAAGGGAGTCATAGTTTCGTTTCAGCACCAGGTACTCGGTATCATGGAAAAATTTGCCCGCCTGTTTCAGGAACCGTTCCATCTTTTCGCGGAAATTGGGCTCTACCGCTTCAAACTCTTCGGCAAGCTTGTCCAGGTCACGATGGATCATGTATCGCTTGTCGGACCCCCGGAAGTTAACCGAGTAAAGCGTGTCGAGTTTTTTGAATGTAAATGGCGGTACGGTCATACCGGTATCCTTGAAAAATTCATCAAACTCATAGGTCATGCTGAAAAAGGATGGCCCCAGGTCAAAGGTAAACCCGTCTTTTTGCAGCTGATTCAGTCGCCCGCCAGGTTGATGGTACTTTTCGACCATCTCTACATGATATCCGCGGCTTGACAGACGCAACGCAGTGGTCATGGCCCCAAGACCCGTACCCACAATAAGTACCTTTTTCATATGTATAT
>CAYMDX010000084.1:0-9827 GCA_964389125.1 uncultured Bacteroidales bacterium | reverse complement strand
CTTCTTCCTTCCAGCTTCCAGCTTCGAGCTTCCAGCTTTTTCACTGTTTACTGTTCACCGTTTACTTCTTTTATTACACAGCCCAGGTACAAGACAGGTCAAGCCCTGTTAGGAGCTTTTCTTCTGTCGTTCTTCAGCTTCTTTCAGAATATTTTCAATCTCTTCATTAGCCTTTGCGGGCACTTTATTGATCGGACCTTCGTAGTTTTCAATAAGGTCCCTGGTTTTCTCAATCACCCGCTGCTTCATGGTCTTGCTACCCTGCTCCTGCCAGTCTTCATAGCTGTTGCGGTCCATCAGGGTAGGCATCCAATGTTCCCTGAAGTATTTCATGGTATGTTCTTCATAGAGATAATGACCACCGGGGCCGACATTATGGATCTGATCGACGGCCAGCGTTTCTTCATTCACCTCAACACCTTTTTCCACAATACGTGCCATACCGATAATTTCATCATCCATGACGGTCTGGAAAATATCACCTGTCATGCCCGATTCGGTATAACCGCAATCGTGCACAAAGTTGGCTCCGCTCATCATAGCAGCATTTATCGACAGGCTTGCTTCCATGGCTGACTGGATATCCATCTTTTTGGTATCGGTACAACCGGCGGTGGAATACATGGGCAGGTTACAATAATGTACCATTTCGGTAAGCGCGGCGCTCAGCAGGCTCAGTTCCGGTGCACCATAGGAATAGATGGAGCAGCGCATATCCAGGATGGACTGTACACCACCAATGATGACACAGGTTCCGGGATTGATAAGCTGAGAGGCTATAACACCTACCATTGACTCCGATAATGCGACTACCAACTGCCCGGCATGGGAAGCCGGCACGGTGCCTCCGCCAATCGCACACGGGCTGTATACCTGCGGTATGCGGTTCTCTGCGCAATACATGCATTTATCAATAGCATGAAAGTCACTTACCAGCGGAGAAATCGGCTCGCCATAAAATACGTAATTGGGACGCTGTTTGAAAGCCTCTTCGCTTCCTGCCATAGCTACGCCCATCCTGTGAATATCGCGACATCCCTCACGTGTAAAGGCCCAGCTCATGATCGGTGTGGTGGTGTTGCGCACCATGTCGGCAAACTCATAAACATCGGCCAGACCATTGGTCACATCGCTGATAGAGCCCAGCGACTGAACATAACCGATGTTGGGAAGTGAATCGCAAACCCTTGCCACCACCGAGGCATCCTTGCGAAGATACTTGCGGCGCTCCAGGGTTTCGGTGTCGATAAAATTGGGCGGGGTTGGCCCGGGACCGAAGTAGCTGCGCTTTTTCTCGATCGTGATCTTCTTGGACTCATCGCCATCCCAGGGGAAAACCTCTGTGACCTCAGGGACTGTTGCCAAAGCATTTTTGATCACTTCCGGCGGGAAATACACGGTAATACCGTCTACTTTACATCCCGCCTTTTTAAACAGCTCACGCGCCCCCTCATGGTGAACATGGGCTCCGGTGTATTGCAATGTACGCATCATCCCATTGAAAATCCGTTCTTTCTGATTATCGGAAAGAATTTCAAAATGCGGATTTTGTTGTACTGTATAATTCGTTCTGCTTATCATGTTTATGTCAATTATGTCAATTTCTAATTATCTATAGACCTGCAATGAATAAGTGTATCCTGAATAAATCAGGAATGCCTTTTGTCTGCAGCCTTTACCACTTCCATAAGTTCTTTTTCCAGATTTTCATCCAGCGGCTCAGGCTTATGGGTCTCCAACAGATGGTCGGTCTGCTCTTTTACCCTGTCAAGCATTGTCTTTGACCCGTTATTTTTCCAGGTCTCATAGTCACCTCTGTCCTGCAATTTCGGAAGAAACCATTCTTTCCAGTGATCAAAGGTATGATCGCTTGTCACGAACTCGCCACTCGGGCCTACCTTTTCAATCAGATCAAGCGCCAGGTGTTCATCGTCGGTATTGATGCCTTTACCGAACTGTTTCACCATGCCCATCATCTCCTCATTAAGCACCAGGCTTTCGAGAGAGGCATTGGTACCATGATCGATATAACCGACATCGTGTACCAGGTTCGCCCCAGACAAATAAGAATAAAACAGGTTCATCATCTGTTCGGCAGCAGCCTGCTCATCCAGGATCTTTGAGTCAGAGCAGCCACCGGTAGAGAACATCAACAGGTTCATCCACTTGGCGATATCGGTGTTGGCCGCTGAAGCCAGTGACAGCTCAGGCGCACCATAAGAGTAAGTGGACTTTTTCATATCCAGCAGGGTCGTTACACCGCCCATGATCAATGGCGTTCCGGGGCTTTTCAGGTGGCACAATACAATAGCCATCAATGTCTCAGCCAGGGATTGCACAAGCATACCAGCTATTGTGGCAGGGGCTGTTGCACCGGAACTCGGACATGGTGTATACATGGCCGGTAATTTTTTCTCTGCCGCAAAAAGCAATTTCTCCACAGCCGTGCGGTCATTTTTTAGTGGTGAGATGGGCTCAATGTACGCCACGAAAAGCGGGTTCAGGCGAAACTCCTCTTCTCCGCCCTGTACCAGGCATCCCATTTTCCAGAGGTCCTCAAGGCCCTCTCCGTCGACACTGGTGAGTACCATCGGTTTCGTACACTGTTCCAGCATGGCCATGAACTGGTATCTATCGTAGGTCTGCGGGTTGGGAGCATCGCCCACGATGCCATGCGACATAAAAAAGTCATAATTGGATAAGGCGTCCACCAGTTTACCGGCATTGCGCACATCACCATATTTGGTCCTGCGGCGTTCGCCGGTTTCACGGTCATAGGTAAACGGCAGGTCAGAACCTGTTCCAAAAGCCACCGTGTCTTTCTGAATGTGAAGCGAACGCTTATTATTTCGTCCTTTCAGGGTGATTTTGCGTGGGTAGAAATTCAGCGCTTCTTCAACCATATAGGCCGGAACGCGCACATGGTTACCGCGTACAACAGCATGACTGTTGCGGAAAAGTTCAATGGCCTCTTCATGATAAATCACACCTCCCGTTCTTTCAAGCACCTCCAGGGCAGAATAGAATATCTGCTCAATCTGGTCTTCAGAGAGTACACTGAACTTTGTTGATTTATTGATTAATTGATTTATTTTCATATATTTATTTTTAATATGTGTTTTTGCAATTCGTTTAAAACAGTGCCTGGCTGCCCTCTGTGTTGAGGAATAATTAGAATAGGCAATCGATGCATGCAAAACATGCACAAGACCCATATACGACAGCTAAAGCAATGTTGACTTACGGCAAACTACATGCTGTTGCTTAGTTGTTTTGCAGGTGTTCTTTGGTGATCTCTACAGCAGATCCGGCGTTAGGTGCATAAAGGTCGGCACCGATCTCGTCGGCGAATTCTTCTGTAACGGGTGCACCGCCGATAATGACAGTTACCTGCTCGCGCACACCGGCTTCTTTCAGGGAGTTGATAACTTCGGCCATACGAGGCATGGTGGTTGTGAGCAGTGCCGACATGCCCAGCAGGTTTGGCTTATGTTCCTTAACTGCTTCGACAAAGCTTTCGTTCGACTGATCGATACCAATGTTAATCACTTTATAACCGGCACCTTCAAACATCATGGCTGCCAAGTCCTTTCCGATGTCGTGGAGATCGCCTGCCACCGTACCGATCACCATGGTTCCGGCATTACCCAAGTCGCTGTCTTTCAAATGCGGGCGAAGGTAATCCATGGCATGGCTCATGGCTTTGGCGCTTCGAAGCACCTCAGGCATAAACATGTCGCCGGCTTTCCAGTTTTGGCCTACTGCATCCATACCGGGTAATAGTCCCTGGTTCAGGATATCACCTGGTTCTACATTGTTGTTTACTGCTTCTTCAACCTGATTTTTTAAAGCCTCCGCTTTCCCGGAAACTAACGTTTCTGTAATTTTACTTAAATCCATTTTTTATCATTTTTTAGTGATTGAATCTATAATCTTTTAGCATTTTATCGCACAATAAATCATTCATATCCCGGTAATTATACAATTACCTGAGATTGTCAATTGACACGTAATAGCCTATTTAAACCGTATCAGGCCGGTGTTTCACAGGGAAGCTGGTACATTGTTCTTTCCTTCCATGTATGTTTGCAAGGTGAACACCGTTTGGTTCCCGGATTTTAGGGAACAAGAGGGATGCGTGGGAGTAAAAAATGCAGTTTTTTACTGCAGGGTTCGTGTCAAAGCCCTATTTGAACACCCCCGGCTGCTATTCATATTAAAAGCTGTTTAAAAAATATAACATAAATTGCTCCGCAGCTTTATTATTTGATGAAAAAACGCCGTGCTATGGCAAATCAAATTTCTTTGAAGTGGCAAAGATATACAAGAGTTGGTTAAATACAAGTTTTCTTTCATATTATCGAACAAAATATCGACAAAATTTTTATATTTTAACACGCATTGTGTTAGGTTTTAGGTATATCATGTACTCGGCATATGCGGTGATAAACTCTGTTCATAAAGTTTTTTCACCTCTTTAAAGTCCTGCGAAAGAGATTCATACAGGGTAATGGCAGCACGACACCTGTTCAGCGTATAAAAATGGATACCCGGGGCCCCGTTTTCAAGTAAATCACTTGTTTGTTCGATAGCCAGGTCAAGACCTATCTTATATACTTCCTGGGGGTTGTCTTTTACCGGCTCCATCTTTTTGATATGCTCCCCTGACATGGTTGCACCGGTCATCTCACTGAATTTTTTAACCTGCTTGTAGTTTGTAATCGGGATAATACCGGGAATGATACGGCATTTGATCCCTTTTTGCTCTGCTTTATTGACAAATTCCCAATAGTACTTGTTTTCAAAAAACATTTGGGTAACAAAAAAGTCCGCTCCGGCATCCGCTTTTTTCTTCAGGTTTTCAATATCCTCATCGATGGTTGAGGCTTCTTTGTGTTTTTCCGGATACGCACCTGCACCGATACAGAAGTCATACCGTTCATTGACAAACTCAATCAGGTCGCTGCCATAATCAAAACCATCCGGATTGGGAGAGAGCAATGGTTCATTTTTGGGTTTATCTCCCCGGAGCAGCATCACATTGTCAATGCCCATATCCTGCAGGGTTCGCATGTCGTAGGCAATCTTCTCCTTGGTGGCATTCACGCAGGTATAATGAGCCATACAGGTGAAGCCAAGGTCGTTATGGAACAAATCGACCAGGTCAAAGGTATTTCCCTGTGTGCCTCCTCCTGCGCCATAGGTGATGGACACAAAGGAAGGTGACAGTTTCATCAGCTGTCCGGCATTAATGCCGAATTTTACCGATGTCAGGTAATCGTTTGGTGGAAAAAACTCAAATGAGAATGTTCTTTCCTGTTGCTTAAAGATGTCTGTAATTTTCATAATAGACAAAACGTTTTTATCTCAGCTGCCGAAGACAATCAGCAGCTGAATATGTTCATAAAATGTATTTTCTGATTATAGGAGGTAACGGCTACTTGTCTTTAGCAATATCAAAGTGCAGCCATCTTTCAATGTCTGACACGTCGTTACCTGATCGTCTGGCATAATCATCTACCTGATCCTGCCCTATCTTGCCCACCCCGAAATACCGGGAGGCGTCATTTGCCATATAGAAGCCGGATACTGAGCTGGCTGGTTTCATGGCATAGATCTCTGTCAGCGAAACGCCGATTTTGGCTTCAACATCCAGCAGATCGAACAAATATTTTTTGATGCTATGGTCGGGGCAGGCGGGATAGCCGACGGCAGGCCTGATACCTTTGAACTTTCCTTTTAAGAGTTCCTCTATACTCAGGTCTTCGTCGGGTACATATCCCCAGTATTTTTTTCTTACCCATTCATGCATAACCTCAGCCGCAGCCTCAACCAGACGGTCGGCCAGCAGCCGAAACATGATGGAACTGTAGCTATCGCCTTCTTCCCTGAAACGCTCCAGGTGCTGATCAATCCCAAGGCCTGTCGTAACGGCAAAGCCACCGAAGTAGTCTCTGACACCGGAATCAACAGGGGCTATAAAGTCTGCCAATGACAAGGCATGTCCGCGATCATCCTTCATTTGCTGCTGACGCAGCATTGGAATTCTCATGATCATTTTTTCCCGCTTGTCATTATTAAAAATCAGCACATCATCACCGTCAGAGTTGGCCGGAAAAATGCCGATAATCCCTCTTGGCCGGATAAGCTCATGTTTCTGAATATCATCAAGCATTTCAAGGGCTTCATTAAAGAGTCTTTCAGCCTCTGCTCCCATGCGCTCTTTCTCAAAAATGGATGGATATTTTCCTTTCAGCCCCCAGCCATGGAAGAAAGGTGTCCAGTCAATATATTTTCGAAGCTGACGGAGATCAAAATCGCTGAACTCTTTGGTGCCAAGGAGATTAGGTTTAACAGGCTGTTCAGGTTTATAGCCATATTTCCTTTTGCGTGCTTCCTTTAAGGAAATAAACCGGGACGGTGCTTTCTTTTTCCTGAAAGAGGCACGCAACTTCTGCTGCTTTTCCGTTATCTGGTCCTTCATAGCCTGGTGGTTCTCACCCAGCAGGCCATTGGCTGCCGTCACACTCTGAGCCGCATCACCCAGATGCGCCACCACTCCGCTATAATGTGGAGCCGCTTTTACAGCAGTGTGCAAGCCCGAAGTGGCAGCTCCTCCTAAAAAGACAGGGACATTGAGGCCTTTGTCTTCCAATAGCTTCAGCACTTCTATCATCTTATCAAGCGATGGGGATATCAATCCGCTTAACCCAAGGATATCGGGTTGCTCACGTTCAACAGCCTCCACCACATCTTTATTGGGAACCATGACTCCCATATCGATCACTTCGTAGTTGTTACAACGGAAAATCAGCGACACAATATTTTTACCGATATCATGCACGTCACCCTCCACGGTTGCCAGCAACAGCTTTTTCTTCCGGCTGGCAGAAGCCGTCAATTTCATGTTATATGCTTCAATATCACCGGTGAGCATATCCACCGCCTTATTCATGATACGGGCACTTTTTATTACCTGGGGAAGGAACATCTTACCTTCTCCAAACAACTCTCCGACCTTGTTCATCCCGTCCATCAAGGGCCCCTGAATGATATCCAGCGGGTTTTCATACTTTTCTTTCAATGCCTGAATATCGTCCGTAATGTATGTCTGCAAACCATTGGTAAGGGCAAAAGCGATACGCTCCTCGGGCGACATTGTTTCGCGCTGGTCTTTATGTCCGGTTTGTACTGCTTTCACGTCCACGTTGGCAGCCATATTCACCAGGCGGTCGGTAGCATCCTTCTGACGGTTAAAAATCAAATCTTCGACCGGTATAAGGAGGTGTTCAGGAATGTCTTGGTATGGGATGACTTTAGGCGGGTTCACAATAGCAAAATCAAGTCCGGCCACCTCACAGTGATGCAGAAACACCGAATTGATCACATCCCGCAGGTAATCGTTACCGCGAAATGCAAAGGAGACATTGCTGACACCTGCATTAACCTTGGCATATGGCAGGTTGGCCTTTATCCACTCCACTGAGCGAATAAAATCCAGGGCATAGCTATTATGTGCTTCGATTCCAGTACCGATGGTCAGTACATTGGGGTCAAAGATGATATCTTCCGGGGGATAATTCAACGTCTCTGTCAGTATTGTATAAGCCCGGCTGCAGATCTCAATCTTCCTGTCAAAGGTCTCCGCCTGCCCTTCCTCGTCGAATGCCATTACCACCAGGACGGCCCCAAGTCCTTTGATGATCTGTGCTTTCTCTTTAAAATCGGCTTCCCCGTCTTTCAGACTGATTGAGTTGACCACGCTTCGTCCCTGAAGGCATTTCAAGCCATTTCGCAGCACGTCAAAATCAGACGAGTCGATCATCACCGGGACGTTTACAATATCCGGCTCGGAGGTCAGATAGTTGAGAAAATCAACAATCACCTTTCGGGTATCGATCATGCTCTCGTCCAGGTTGATGTTCAGCATCTGGCCGCCATCCTGTATCTGGCTTCGGGCTATCTCCAATGCATCTTCATACTGCTTGTCGCGTATGAGTCTGGCAAATTTCCTGGAGCCTGTCACATTGGTTCGCTCTGCTACTTTCACCAGCCTTGTGCGTTCCCTCACACCAAAAGACTGCAGACCGCTGAGACGTGTCGCTCTTGGTTTATCTTTTTGTTTGCGCGGCGTATACTTTTTAACGACATCTGCGATAGCTTGTATGTGCTCCGGCATACTGCCACAACAGCCACCGGCAATGTTCACCAGACCTTTTTCACAGAAGGTTTCCACTAACCCCGCCATTTGTGCAGGTGACTGATCATATTCACCCAGCTCATTCGGCAGACCGGCGTTGGGATGGGTGCTGACATATAATTTTGATTTTTCAGAAAGCCGTTCAAGGTAAGGCAACATCTTGTCGGCACCGAAGGAGCAATTTAGACCGATCGAAAACAGTGAAAAAGGCAGAAAAGAGTTATAAAAAGCCTCTACAGTCTGCCCTGAAAGGTTTCTGCCGCTTTCATCAATGGTGACGGAAGCCATGACAGGGATATCTTTTCCTTTTTCGGCAAGCACCCTGCGGATGGCATAGAGCACCGCTTTTGCATTAAGGGTATCAAACACGGTTTCAACCATCAGGACATCCACTCCGGCATCGATCATGGCCTCTGCCTGTTGGCCATAAGCCTCAGCCAGGTCATCAAATGTCACATCACGTTCCGCCGGGTTATCAATGCTCGGGGAAATAGAAGCCGTTTTACCGGTGGGTCCTAATGATCCGGCGACATACCGTGGTTTTTCAGGATCAAGCTCATTGTATTTAGCAGCCACCTGAAGGGCCTGCTTAATACCTTCATAATTAATACGGTATACTTCACCCTCCATCCTGTACTCCTGTAAACCATATTTGTTGGCATTGAAGGTATTGGCGGTAATGATATCAGCACCGGCATCCAGGTATTGTTTATAAATATTTTCCACAATATCCGGCCGGGTTAAAACCAATAAATCGTTCAATCCTTTGAGAGAAACAGGGTGATCCTCAAAAAGATGACCCCTGAATGCGGCTTCGTCCAGCTGCTCCTTTTGCAACATGGTACCCATGGCGCCATCCAGGACAAGAATTTTTTCTTTTACTGTTTCTAGTATATTCGTTTTACTATTCATCATCATAAAAAGTGTGCGTCGATAATCCTATTTCACTATAAGGCACATGTATCTCCGTGGCATTAAGCGAGTTACGTAATTATCTGATTTTCAACTCTGATTATCGGCGGGGCAAATAAACGCAATAGATAGCAAACAGCAAAATTTTCCGGCAATAATCCACTGCCCCGAATAGGTTTTCGGGTGGTTTTGAAGTTCTGCCTTTGCTGTTAATTGGGAAAAAGCGACTATGGCAAAAAATGTAATCTTCTAGCGGATAAACTTAATTCGAAAATAGTTTTTTATAAGGTAAAAAAAGTGCTGTGTGTAATCAATCAGATAGTCAATAATAGATAAACTAGCATCAGGTATCTTTCTTTTCCTCCATACATTTATATGTCAGTGCCAGATCGCCCATGACAACCAGGATGGCCAAACAACCAAGAATGGCCGGAATAATATACACATTTTCATAGGCAATGCCACTGAACCAATATCCCAAAACAGGGGATCCCAACCATGCACCTATCCATCCAAAAACAACTTTTGAAATGAAGGAGTCAAAGCCGGGACGAACACGGTATTTAAAACCATAATGCATAATGCCTGCAATAACAACGCTGATTATTAATAGTATCAGAAAGCTGAGAAAGTCCATTCCTATCATAGCAATTCCCTCCTTTTTTGTGTTTAGAAAACGTTTATTTGGTAGTCATTAACACAGCACTTTTTGGTA
>CAYMDX010000083.1:0-9833 GCA_964389125.1 uncultured Bacteroidales bacterium | reverse complement strand
GAGCACGTCCCTTTTAAGGATGGGGTCCTGGGTTCGAGCCCCAGCCAGGTCACAAAAAACCCGGTTCTCTGTTGAACCGGGTTTTTTGTTTGTTAGAATGCGGCCATCAAAAGGTCGATATCCTGGTAGGGAATGTGAAAAAGCTCACCAATATACTGGTTGGTTAGGGTACCATTAAACAGGTAGGCCCCCTGCCGCAATCCGGGATCCCGTTTCAATACATTCTCGGTACCACCCTCTTCGCCTATTGCCATTAGCACGGAGGAAAAGAAATTACTGAAGGCATAGGAGGCCGTATTGGGAACCCTGGAAGCAATATTGGGGACACAATAGTGTGTCACGCCATACTTTTGAAATACCGGATTGCTATGGGTAGTCACGTTACTGGTCTCCACACAACCACCCTGATCGATACTGACATCGACGATAACACTTCCCGGTCTCATCTGCCCTACCATTTCTTCATTGACGATAATCGGTGTTCGCCCCCTGGAAGCATGGGTGGCTCCGATCAGCACATCTGCTGTGCGTAGTGCTTTTGTAAGTACTTTGGGTTGAACGATGGATGTAAATACACGCGTATTGAGGTTGTTTTGAAGCCTGCGAAGCTTGTATACCGAATGGTCAAACACTTTCACCATGGCGCCCAACCCCATAGCGGCACGAACCGCATATTCACCTACCGTTCCGGCCCCTAAAATCACCACTTCTGTGGGGGTTATTCCGGTAAGACCACCAAACACACGCCCCTTGCCATACTGAATATGGCTCAGGTACTCAGCAGCAACCAAAACAGAAGTGTTTCCGGCAATCTCACTCATACTACGAACCAGCGGAAAGGTGTTGGCTTTGTCTTTGATAAACTCAAAGGCAATGGCTGTCACTTTTTTGTTTATAAGGGTCCTGAAGTAGGCTTCCTTTTGCATTGGCAATGCCAATGTAGAGAAAATGACCTGACCGGATCTTATAAGGCCCATTTCCGAATCGGTGATGGGTGCTACCTTGAGGATAATATCCGCCCGGTATACCTCTTTTGCCGAATGCACAACTTTACATCCGGCTTCTGCATAGGATTGGTCAGAAAAGAAAGCATTCTCACCGGCTCCGGACTGTATAAGGATCGTATGTCCGTTCTGTGTCAGCAGGTCTGCCGCCTCGGGGGCCAAAGCGACCCGGTTTTCATCGTAGGCAGTTTCCAGCGGGATACCAATGGTAAAATTGTGCCTTCTTTTCCTGACCTCCAGCATCTCCTCCTGTGTGCTGAACTGCCAGGATTTGGAAAACATTACATAATCACTTCCGGAATGATCCATAATCACATCTCATTCATGAAACAATGTGTCTAACAAGCGGGTCAGAATCGTATGATCCTGGTACCATCAACTTCTTCCATTGATACCCTTATACTGTCCTCCGGCAACAGCCCTTCAACTTTTTCAGGCCACTCTATGAAGCAATAGCTGCCGGAATACAGATAGTCTTCATATCCGATATCATATACCTCCTCCAGTGACTCCACCCGGTAGAAATCAAAATGGTAGATGTTGGTTCCGCTTTCGGTAGCATAATGGTTTACGATCGAAAACGTGGGGCTGTTAACAATATCTACAGCACCCAACCTTTGACATATTGACTTAATAAACGCTGTTTTTCCTACCCCCATTGGTCCGAAAAAAGCAAATACCCGGGCCTCCGGGCAGGCAGCAAGCAATGATTGTGCTGCCCCTTTCAAATCTTCCGGACGAGCAGCACGATATTCATTTGCAGGGTTCATCCCTTAAATATTCATTATTTGGGTTTCAGATAAATAAACGGAATCATCATCTCATCGAGAGAAACACCTCCGTGCTGGAATGTGTTCCTGTAGTAATTAACAAAATAATTGTAGTTATTCGGATATACGAAAAAATGATCTTCGAGGGCAAATATAAAATTGGCACTGACATTATCTTTTGGCAGATATACATCAGCCGGATTCTTCACTTCAAACACTTCGCGCGGATCATACTGGAGATTCTTCCCTGTTTTATAACGCAGGTTGGTGTTGGTATTCTTGTCACCAACCACTTTGGTCGGATGGTTTACCCTGACCGAACCATGGTCGGTAGTAAGAATTACAGGTATCTTCTTCTCGGCTAACTGGCTTATGATGTCCAACAGCGGAGAGTGATCAAACCAACTGACAGTAAGTGAACGGTATGCGGCTTCGGTTTCAGCAAGTTCTTTGATCACTTCCATCTCCGTCCGTGAATGCGAGAGCATATCCACAAAATTGTAAACAAGTACGTTCAGCTTCTGCGATGTATAATCACTCAGGTTGCTCTGCAATTTTTTACCCGCTGTCAAATTCAGGATTTTGTGATAATTGAATGAAATACTTTTCCCCAGCCTTTGCAACTGTTCCCTTAACAGCTCCGACTCAAATTGATTGCGCGTTCCTTCGTCCATTTCCCCTGTCCAGTAGTTCGGATACCGTTTCTGTATCTCCCCCGGCATCAGCCCGGCAAAGAAAGCATTTCGTGCATACTGGGTGGCAGTCGGCAAAATACTCAGATACACTTCTTCCATTTCAGTGCGATAGAGCTCTTCTATCCGTGGCTGAAGCACCTTCCATTGATCAAAGCGCAGGTTATCAATCATGATGATAAAGATTTCCTGCCGATCCTGAATAAGTGGGAGACATTTTTCACGGAAAAGGGTATGTGACATGACAGGGGTATCTTCCGTTTTTGCCCTCAGAAAGTCAGTATAATTTTCACGGATAAAGCGACTGAATACATTATTGGCTTCGGCTTTCTGCATCAAAAAAATATCACGCAGGTTATCATCCTGGGATTTACCGAGCTCCAACTCCCAATAGACCAATTGCCTGTAGATATCAACCCATTCTTCAAAATCGAGTTTTGGTGAGAGGCGGCTGCCAATTTCCCTAAACTGCTGCTGATAGGTCATGGATGTCTTGTCACTGACAAGCTTGCGGTTTTCAAGGTTTTTTTTGATCGCGAGCAGTATCTGGTTAGGATTAACCGGTTTGATCAGATAATCGGAAATATTGCTGCCGATCGCTTCATTCATAATACCTTCTTCCTCGCTTTTGGTGATCATCACCACCGGCAGATTGGGATATTTCCCTTTGATGCGCTCCAGGGTCTCCACGCCTGTCAGTCCGGGCATATTCTCATCCAAAAAAATGATGTCAAAAGACTGATCCTCTATCAGATCAAGGGCTTCGGAGCCACTGTTGGTGGTAATAACTTCGTACCCTTTTTCCTGAAGAAATAATATATGTGGCTTCAGCAGATCAATCTCATCATCGGCCCAGAGAATGGTGGCATCCATATTTTTTGTATTTTGCATGTTGTAACAAATTTAACGAAAATTACCGGATTCCATTTTGGCTTTTTCTCAAAAACTTTGAAATTCGCGGATTTTATTACCCAAACAATATGCGTCCTGCTTCCGGCAATAAACTAAAAATTTTCAACGACCCGGTATACGGGTTTATCAATATACCGGACGAAAGCATTTTTGATATTTTGGAAACGCCCTATTTCCAGCGTCTTCGCAATATCAAGCAGCTTGGCATGTCCCATCTGGTTTATCCCGGAGCATTGCATACACGCTTTCACCATGCCATGGGAGCCATGTATCTGATGGGTCAGGCGCTGGAAATATTACGATTTAAAGGACATGACATAACGGACAAAGAGGCACTGGCTGTCACACAGGCCATCCTTGTACATGATATTGGTCATGGCCCGTTTTCGCATGCCCTGGAAAACACGCTGGTTGACAATATCCATCATGAAAGGCTTACCGGGATGTTTATGGAACGGCTAAATGAGACGTTGCCACATTCACTGGATGAAGCTATACAGATCTATCACAACAACCATCCTAAAAAGTACCTTCATCAGCTTGTAGCCGGCCAGCTCGACATGGACAGGATTGATTACCTGAACCGGGACAGCTTTTTTACCGGTGTTTCGGAAGGGGTAATCAGCTGGGACCGGATCATCAAAATGTTGAATATTGCCGAAGACAAACTGGTGATTGATGAGAAAGGGATATACAGCATCGAGAAATTTCTGATTGCCCGCAGGCTGATGTTTTGGCAGGTTTACCTGCATAAAACCGTAATAGCGGCCGAAAATATGATGGTAAGCATTTTAAAGCGGGCAAAAGAGCTGGCCCTTGCAGGAGAAACGCTTTTTGCAACGCCCCCCTTGACCAGGTTCCTTCATAAACATTACAGTGAGTACGATTTTCTCAACGACAATACCCTTCTGGAGGATTATTCGCTGCTGGATGATGCCGACATTTTTTCCGCCATAAAAACCTGGACAACGCATGATGACCCGGTCCTGTCTTTTTTATGTCGAAGTATTGTTGAGCGGAAGTTATTCAGAATTGAGATGCAACATGTGCCTTTTACCGAAGAATATGAAGGGGATATCAGACATTTGGCAACCAGGCAATATCCCATTCCGGATGAAGCTGCCGGTTACCTGGTAATCAGCGGCATGATCAGCAACAATGCCTATGACCCTGACACCGGGGGGATTCCGGTATTATCGGGCGACGGCACCTTAATAGATATTGGCAAGGCCAGTGATCAGTTAAATATCAATGTTTTATCACAACCCGTAAAAAAATTCTTTTTGTGTTATCCTAAGTCATTGATTACAAATACTTAAAAAGCATATATAGAGTCCTATATACCTATAACAAAAAAATCTTCTTGGCAATCAAACCAAATATTGGTAACTTCGCCACATTAAAAAATTGTTAACTGAATGGAATTTTCAGCCAGACAAATTGCCGATTTCATAGAGGGGACATGTGAAGGTGATCCTGAAGCAAAGGTGTCACAAATAGCCAAGATTGAGGAAGCAGGGCCAGGCAGTATAACATTTTTAGCCAATCCTTCTTATACACCATATATATATACGACCAACGCCTCTATTGTGTTGGTGCGCAACGAATTCCAACCGGAAGAGCCTGTTAAAAGCACACTTATCCGCGTAGCGGATCCTTATGGAGCCCTTGCCCATCTGCTGGAGCTCTACCAAAAAAGCCTCCCTGACAAAACCGGGATTTCAGAGCTGGCTTTCATCACTTCTACAGCCAACATCGCAGATGCCTCCTACATCGGACCTTTTTCTTACATCGGCGAAAACGTACAAATTGGTAAAAACGTCAAAATTCATCCACACTGTTATCTGGATGACAATGTAAGTATTGGTGATGATACCGTCCTGTTCAGTGGTGTGCGGGTCTATGCAAATTCCCGTGTGGGGAGTAACTGCACGATTCATTCGAATGTGGTCCTGGGTGCCGATGGCTTCGGCTTTGCTCCCCAGACAAATAATAACTACCGGAAAGTAGCTCAGATAGGCAATGTTATTGTAGAAGACAATGTGGAGATAGGGGCAGGTACAACCATAGACCGGGCTACACTGGGTTCTACGATCATAAAAAAGGGGGTGAAGCTCGACAACCTGATACAAGTCGGACATAATGTGGTAATAGGTGAGAATACAGTGATCGCTGCTCAGACAGGCATAGCCGGATCATCCAAGGTTGGCAAAAATTGCATGATCGGTGGCCAGGTAGGTATCAGCGGTCATCTTACCATTGGCGATGATGTTAAGTTAGCTGCACAAACAGGTGTATCATCCAATATCAAGGACGGGCAAATAGTCATGGGTTCACCATCAATGGAAGTCTCTCAATACAAGAAATCTTTTATCTACTTCAGAAATTTTGAGAAACTGGTCCGGAGGATTGACGAGTTGGAGCAGGAAGTGAACAGACTAAAAACAGAATAATATAGGATCTGGATATGAATGAAAAGCAAAGAACGATCAGGAATCCGGTGACCATTGAGGGGGTTGGCCTGCATACCGGAGAAAATGTTCACCTTACCATAAAGCCTGCGCCTGCAGATTCAGGAATTCGTTTTTTACGTACCGACATCGGTGAAGATGCCATTGTCGAGGCTGATGCCCGGCTGGTGTCGGAGACCGCCAGGGGTACAACGCTGGAGAAGGATGGCATTCGCATAGCCACTGTAGAACATGTACTGGCCGCTGTTACCGGCATGGGTATGGACAATGTAATCATAGAGGTTGACTGCCCCGAGACTCCCATACTCGACGGCAGCAGCCGTTTATATACCGAAGCGATCGACAAAGAAGGGACGGTGGAACAGGATTCTTTAAAAGATTTCTTTGAAGTAAAAGAACCCATACGATTCTATCATGAAGACAAAGACTGTGAGATCATTGCCCTGCCAAGCAACGATTACCGGGTAACCTGTCTGATCGATTACGAATCAAAGGTTCTTGGGCATCAGCATGCCAGTATGAACCACATTGAGGAATTCAAAGATGAGATCGCCACAAGCCGCACATTTGTATTCCTGCACGAGCTTGAGTTTCTGCTTGAACAAAACCTGATCAAGGGCGGAGACCTCAGCAATGCGATCGTTTTTGTTGACCGGCCGGTAAAACAGCATGAGCTTGACCGCCTGGCATCGGTCTTAAATAAGCCGACCGTGGCGGTTAAAGAAGAAGGGATCCTGAACAACCTGGAGCTTTCTTTTCCGAATGAACCCGCCAGGCACAAACTCCTGGATATTATCGGTGACCTCGCACTGGCCGGAAAGCCCATTAAAGGCCATATTATCGCATACAAACCCGGCCATGCCTCCAATGTACTGTTCGCCGGGCAATTGCAAAAACACATCAAACAACAGATTGAGCAGGAGCAGATTCCTGTTTACGATCCCAACATCCAGCCCCATTTCGATATCAACGAAATTAGGCGGATGTTGCCCCACCGGCCACCCTTCCTGTTGGTCGACAAGATCATTGAGGTGACAGACACTTCCGTGGTGGCCGTTAAGAATGTCAGCATGAATGAGCCTTTCTTTACGGGGCACTTCCCCAACGAGCCCATCATGCCCGGTGTGCTGCAGGTGGAGGCAATGGCTCAGGCAGGCGGCATTTTGGTGCTATCAACCGTGAAAGATCCGGAAAATTACAACACCTATTTTCTGAAAATAGATAATGTACGATTCAAACAAAAAGTAGTGCCAGGAGACACGCTGGTATTCAAAATGAGTCTGATCGCCCCCGTACGTCGGGGCATTTGTCATATGCGGGGAATCGCATATATTGGAAGTAAAATAGCCATGGAAGCTGAAATGATGGCTCAAATCAGCAAAAAATAACAACCATTCACAATGAACCAACCATTAGCGTACGTTCACCCACAGGCAAAAATCGCAAGAAATGTTGTGATCGAACCATTCGTAACCATCCATAAGAATGTGGAAGTGGGCGAAGGTAGTTGGATCGGCTCCAATGTAACCATCATGGAAGGGGCCAAAATCGGAAAAAACTGTAAAATATTCCCCGGTGCCGTAATCAGTGCCATTCCCCAGGATTTGAAATTTGAAGGCGAGGAGACCACGGTTGAGATTGGCAACAATACAACCATTCGTGAATTTGTAACGATCAACAGAGGCACGAAGGAGAGCAACATGACCAAAATCGGCGATAATTGTTTGTTGATGGCCTATGTTCACATCGCCCATGACTGCTTTATTGGCAACAACTGTATCCTGGCTAATGCCGCAAACCTTGCAGGGCATATTAACATGGACGATTTTGCCATTCTGGGCGGTCTGTCAGCCGTACATCAGTTTGTCAATATTGGTGCACATGTTATGATCTCCGGTGGTTCGCTGGTGCGCAAAGATGTCCCGCCTTATACCAAGGCAGCCAGAGACCCGCTGTCTTTCGTTGGCGTTAATTCCATCGGGATGCGTAGAAGAGGCTTCGGTAGCGAAAAGATCAATGAAATACAGGAGGTCTACCGGGTCATCTATCTCAAAAACCTGAATGTCAGCCAGGCACTGACCTATATCGAAACCGAAATGCCAGCCACCCCTGAACGGGATGAAGTCCTTAGCTTTGTTAACAAGTCCAGACGGGGTATCATGAAGGGCTATTCTTATCATGAAAGATAAGTACACGCCTTATACGAAAAGTATCTCCAATCAAAAACAGGAAACAACCAGGACATGGAATTTTTTTAGATCTTCCACGTCAGGTATATCGTGTTGATTTATTACAGAAATGTGAGATTTTTATTACTTTTGTGCCGCTCTAACAAAACAATTGATTAAAAGAATCATATGGCAACAACTGCTGACTTCCGTAATGGACTGTGTCTGGAATTGAATAACGAATTATATACCATTGTTGAGTTTCAACATGTAAAACCCGGAAAGGGCGGCGCTTTTGTACGTACAAAGCTGAAAAACCTAAAATCCGGAAAGGTCCTCGCCCATACCTTTAATGCCGGTACGAAGGTAAACCTGGCCAGGGTGGAAAGACGCCCTCACCAGTTCATCTATAAGGATGACCTGGGGTATCATTTTATGCATAAAGAAACTTTTGAACAGGTTAGTATTGAAGAACATTTGATCAACGCACCCGAGTTACTCAAAGAGGGCCAGGAAGTTGAGATTGTATATCATGCAGATTCAGAAACACCCTTAAACTGCGAGCTGCCCCCTTTTGTGGAACTTGAAATCACGTATACCGAGCCCGGCATCAAAGGCGACACGGCAACCAATACACTAAAAGCAGCCACCGTTGAAACAGGCGCAACCGTTAATGTCCCACTCTTTATCGAAACCGGTGAAAAGATCAAGGTTGACACACGGTCAAAATCCTATGCCGAAAGGGTAAAATAGCTAGTATATGCAATTATCCACCCCCAAAACCCTGAAAGAAGTTGCCGGTATTATTCAGGCCGAATTCGCCGGTGACCCTGAGATCAATATCCGTGGTATCAATGAAATTCACCGGGTAGAAGAAGGAGACCTGACATTCGTTGATCATCCCAAATATTACAGAAAAGCGCTAACATCCAAAGCAAAAACCATTATCATCAACCATAAGATGACCAGTCCCAACGGGAAAGCCCTCATCTTTTCTGATGATCCGTTCCGCGATTTCGTTTACCTTGTCAGCAAGTTCCAGCCTTTTGAGAAAGCCGATAACATGATCAGCCACTCCGCAAAAATCGGGGAAAACACGACAATACAGCCAGGAGTCTTTATCGGTAACAACGTCACCATCGGCGATAACTGTATCATCCATCCCAATGTGTCCATTTATGACCACTCCGTCATAGGCAACAATGTGATCATTCACGCAGGCAGTACCATCGGAGCAGATGCCTTCTATTTCAAACGCAGGCCCAACCACTACGACAAACTTTATTCCTGTGGGAAAGTTGTTATTGAGGACAATGTGGAGATAGGCGCCAATACCACCATCGACAAAGGAGTTTCTGGCAATACTACCATTGGTAAAGGAACTAAGCTGGATAACCTGATCCAGATCGGGCATGATACCATCATCGGGAAAAATTGCCTGTTTGCCGCCCAGGTTGGTATCAGTGGCTGTGTTGACATTGAAGATGATGTCATCCTATGGGGACAGGTCGGTATACAAAAAGACCTCACCATCGGTAAAGGTGCCGTTGTACTCGGACAGTCTGGTATTGCCAAATCCCTTGAAGGTGACAGGGTTTATTTTGGATCGCCTGCACGGGAAGCCAAAGAGAAAATGAAAGAATTATCCCTGATCAAAAAACTTCCATCCATTATTAAAAACCTGGAGCAATAATCTGTCTTCACCCGTCTCAACTGCTCTTCTTTAATCTAAGTGATTTTAAAAACGCTGTTGTTGTTTCGCTGTCAATTGTTCAGTGAACAGTGAACAGTGAACAGTGAACAGTGAACAGTGAAC
>CAYMDX010000082.1:0-9870 GCA_964389125.1 uncultured Bacteroidales bacterium | reverse complement strand
GAACTTGCGACCTTCGGGTTATGAGCCCGACGAGCTACCACTGCTCCACCCCGCACTGTTTTACAGGTGCAAAAGTACAGATTATTTTCTCAACACCAAAATCTTTTCCAATTTTTTTTATAAAACCCCTACCTTTGCACACACAGGAAATAATTACCACTTTGTCATTGGGGCGGCACCATTGCAGCAGCTTAGCCAATACAGACAATCATCAAACAAAAAACATGCATAAGGCAGGCTTTGTAAATATCATCGGTTATCCGAACGTCGGTAAATCAACCCTCATGAATATACTCCTGGGGGAGCGGCTGTCCATCATCACACCGAAAGCCCAGACAACCCGGCACCGCATTTTGGGGATCGCCAATGGCGACGATTACCAGATGGTTTTTTCAGATACCCCGGGTATCCTCGACCCCCACTATAAGCTGCAGGAGCAAATGATGCAGTTTGTTTTGGGTGCCCTTGAAGATGCCGACATTTTTATTGTCCTGGCAGATATTGAAGGTGAATTTGTGAACAAAGACATTCTTAACCGAATTGAACGATCAGGAGTGCCGGTCATGGTGCTTATCAACAAAATTGACCTGGCACAGGACGATGAAGTGATCCGTACCCGCCAAAAGTGGGAAAACGCTTACCCTGAATGGTCCGTAATACCTGTCTCCGCCCTGAAAGGTTATAACGTGGATGTTGTATTGCATAAAATCCTTGAATTATTACCGGAGGGACCGCCCTATTTCCCGAAAGACGAAATTACCGACAAACCTGTCCGTTTCTTTGTGGCGGAAAGCATCCGTGAAAAGATCCTCGTCCTTTATAAACAGGAAATACCTTACTCGGTGGAGGTTGTCGTTGACGAATACAAAGAAGAAGAAAATATCATTCGCATAAGGAGCACAATACATGTCGCGCGGGAAAGCCAGAAGGGCATCATCATTGGCCATCAGGGCAAGGCCCTGAAAAAGGTAGGGACAGAAGCCCGAAAAGATATTGAAGCATTTGTGGGCAAAAAGGTGTTTCTGGAGTTGCACGTGAAAGTAAATAAAAACTGGCGCGAGGATGAGACCAAACTGCGACGCTTTGGCTACAGGTAAATCGTTTTTGTTCCAAAAAACGGACAGCACAAGTCCGGGCGATCCGGAATTACATCCCACGAATGATCATGATTGACAAAACAGCAGTAACATGTCAAATATAGTAGCACTGGTTGGCCGGCCCAACGTTGGCAAGTCCACCCTTTTCAACCGCCTTATCAAAAGGCGAAAGGCGATTGTGGATCCCACCTCAGGGGTCACACGTGACCGGCATTACGGGCAATCTGACTGGAATGGATTGACGTTTTCGGTAATCGACACCGGCGGCTATGTGGCACGCTCGGAGGATGTGTTTGAGGAAGAGATCCGCAACCAGGTACAAATCGCCCTTGATGAAGCCACCGTGGTGTTGTTTCTTGTCGACATCATGGAGGGCATCAACCCGCTGGACGAAGAGGTGATCGATATGCTTCGGCGAAGCCAAAAGGATTTTTTCCTGGTGGCCAACAAAGCCGATAACAGCAAGCTGATCCAGGAATCATCCACGTTTTACGCACTGGGCGTAGACACCATTTATCCCATATCTTCTATCAATGGAAGCGGCACCGGGGATCTGCTTGACGAGGTGGTGAAGGTGTTACAGCAAAACCTTCAAGAGGAGGCAGAAGAGGAGGATATCCCGCGCATTGCCGTAGCAGGAAGGCCAAACGTCGGAAAATCTTCCTTGATCAACCTGTTGCTGGAAGATGAACGAAGCATTGTAACAGACATTCCGGGCACTACGCGGGACACGATCTACTCACGGTACAAAAAGTTCGGCTTTGACTTTTACCTGGTAGACACCGCCGGGCTCCGGAAAAAAAGCAAAGTGCACGAAAACATTGAATTTTATTCGGTCATGCGCTCTGTCAGGGCTATCGAATATGCCGACGTCTGTTTGCTCATGACAGATGCCACACAACCTTTCGAATCACAAGACCTGAATATATTCGGGCTGGCCGCAAGGAATAACAAAGGGATTGTGATCCTGGTCAACAAGTGGGATCTGGTAAAAGACAAAGACACACACTCGGTAAAGCAAATGAAGGCGCTTATCAAGGAGCGAACTGCCCCGCTGACCGATATCCCGATTTTGTTTACATCGGTGCTCACCAAACAACGCGTATTCAAAGCGATGGAGATGGGTGTGGAGGTCTGCCAAAACCGCAAGCGCCGAATTTCCACCAGTGAGCTCAACGAGGTATTGCTGCCCATTGTGGAGAGCAATCCGCCGCCCGCTACCAAAGGGAAGTATATTAAGATAAAATATATAACTCAGTTACCCACCCATTATCCTGCCTTTGTTTTCTTCTGTAACCTTCCCCAGTATATAAAAGAGCCTTATATTCGCTTTTTGGAAAACAAGATTCGAAGCCACTGGAATTTTTCAGGCGTTGGCATCAAAATCTATTGTCGCAAGAAGTAATGTATGATGAAACAGTCGGACACACCAAGAATCGATAAATGGTTGTGGTCGGTCCGGGTATTCAAAACCCGCAGCATGGCCACCCAGGCCTGCCGGTCAGGGAAAGTTAAAATAAACGGTGAAGAGATCAAACCATCCCGGGAAGTGTATCCGGGAATGGAGATTGAAGTAAGAACCGGTCCTGTCCACAGGAAGTTGCGTATTCTACAACCCCTGGACAAGCGGGTCGGGGCCAAACTGGTGAGCCAGTATATGGAAGATCTGACACCGGAAGAAGAATACAGGAAGATGGAGGTTGTCAAGAAACAATCCGGCATAAGGCCACCGCGAACCGGACGTCCTACCAAGAGAGAGAGACGTGAACTGGATAAATGGTTTGGGTGGGATCCTTAAACTGTCGTTTAGTCGGATATTTTATATATTTGTTTGTCAACTTTAATATAAGCATACACATTTTCAAACCTTAAACATTATTCGTATATGAAAGACCTTCAACAATATATTGAAAATAACAAAGACCGCTTCCTGGAGGAGCTGTTTGAATTTATCAAAATCCCATCCATCAGTTCAAAGGAAGAACATAAGGATGATATGTATAAAGCTGCTGATTGGCTCCGTGACTCTTTACTGAAGAAGGGAGCAGATCATGCTGAGGTATGCAAAACGGAAGGCCATCCGGTGGTGTATGGCGAAAAGACCATTGATCCGGCCCTCCCTACGGTAATTATCTACGGACACTATGACGTACAGCCCGTGGAGCCGCTTGACCTCTGGAAAAGTGAGCCCTTTAAGCCCGAGATCAGGGACGGCCATATTTATGCCCGCGGGGCAGACGATGATAAAGGACAGATGTTTATGCATCTGGCCTCATTCGAATACCTGGTGAAAACCAAGCAGTTGCCCTGTAATGTCAAGTTCATGATAGAGGGTGAAGAGGAGGTCGGATCACCGAGTCTGGGACAATTTTTGAAGGACAATCGTGAACGGCTGGCCGGAGACATCATCCTGGTATCTGACACGGCCATGCTTGGCCCCGACACCCCATCCATCACCACCGGTCTGCGGGGTCTTTCTTATTGTGAAGTACACGTTACCGGCCCGAACCGTGATCTGCACTCGGGTCTGTATGGGGGCGCCGTTGCCAACCCGGTGAATATCCTTTGTGATATGATCAGCAGCCTGGTAGACGAAAATGGCCGTATCACCATAAAAGGGTTTTATGACGACGTGGAGGAATTGTCTGATGAAGAACGCAAAGAGATGTCCCGTGCACCTTTTGATGAAGAGGCCTATAAGAAATCAATCGGTGTAGAAGCACTTCACGGCGAAAAAGGGTATTCAGCGCTGGAACGGACAGGCATCAGACCATCGCTTGATGTAAATGGAATCTGGGGCGGCTATACAGAAAAAGGAGCCAAAACGGTCCTGCCTTCTGAAGCACATGCCAAGATCTCCATGCGTCTGGTACCCCATCAGAACTCCGAAAAGATCACCAAACTCTTTAAGGACCATTTCCTGTCCATCGCCCCCTCCTGCGTTAAGGTTGAGGTCGAGTTCCTGCATGGCGGCGAAGGCTATGTAAGTCCAACAGACACGCCAGCCTATAAGGCCGCAAGTAAAGCCTATGAACAAAGCTATGGCATCAAACCCATCCCCTACCGCAGCGGTGGAAGCATTCCTATCATCTCCATGTTTGAGCAGATCCTGGGAACAAAATCCATCCTGATGGGCTTTGGCCTGGAAACCGATGCCATCCATTCGCCCAACGAGAACTACCCATTATCCCAGTTTTACAAAGGATTGGAAACCATCCCCTACTTTTATAAGTATTTTCACGAATTAAAGAAGTAAGCAATAACTAATTTTATTGGATGCGCTGTCTTTCCCGGATTGAGCTGCTTTCTCTCGCTGCTCAATCCGGTTTTTTTATTCATTCATAAAAAAAGGTAGTGTGTAAAAAAATTTATTCTATATTCGTGCCTTAAAGCTTAAACATTTGTATAAAGCAAACTTTTCAATTTGTATGGAAGTAACCAGGATTTTTGATTTGCTTGATCATTATGCAGGACTTTGCCCCGACAAGCAAGTGGCTCTTGCCGGCAAAGATTCAGATGAATGGAAAACTTATTCGACACAAGCGTGGATTGAGAACAGCCGGCACACCAGTTACGGCCTGATGGCCAGGGGCGTTCAGCGCGGTGATAAAATAGCCTCGATCACCTTTAACCGCCCGGAATGGAACATCCTGGATATGGGGGTTCAGCAAATTGGCGCCATTCACATACCCATTTATCCTACCATCAGCAACAAAGATTATCATCACATCCTCAGCCACGCAGAGGTAAAGTATGTTTTTGTAGCCGGTGAGGAGATGTACAGGCGCATCAAAGAGATTGTCAAGGACATACCCTCTGTGGAAGCCATCTACACCTTCAGTGACCTCCTTGGCTATCAGCATCTTGATGAGCTTATCAACCTGGGAAAAGAGCATCCGCAACCGGAACAGTTACAAAAAATCAAAGACAGCATTAAACCTGATGACCTGGTAACCATCATCTATACCTCCGGAACCACCGGCACACCGAAAGGGGTTATGCTTTCACACAATAACATCATCAGTAATTTCAAGGCCGTATCCTACATTCCACCCTTTGGTCCGGAGCACCGTGCCATGAGTTTCCTGCCGCTGTGCCATATTTATGAGCGCATGATGAACTACACCTTCATCTACAAAGGATTGACAATGTACTACATTTCCAACATGGGGGTTATTGCTGACAGTCTTAAAGAAGTACATCCGCATGTATTTACCACGGTACCCAGGCTGCTCGAAAAAGTGTACGACAAGATCCTTACAAAGGGGCGCAACCTGAAAGGCCTCCAAAAGATCATCTTCTTCTGGGCCAATAGGGTGGGCTTGCGTTACGAGATAGGCAAGGAAAAGCGTAACCCTATCTATGCATTGAAACTCAAAATCGCCAGAAAGCTGGTTTTCAGCAAATGGAAAGCGGCACTGGGAAACAACCTGGACATCATCGTTTCGGGAGGGGCAGCCCTTCAGCCCAGGCTAAATAGAATCTTTTGGGCTATGGGCTTGCGGGTGCTCGAGGGGTACGGACTCACAGAAACCTCGCCCGTGATAGCCGTAAGCGACTTCAGCCCGAACGGAGTCAATTTCGGGACAGTAGGTCCGGTACTACGGGGCGTTAACGTCAGAATAGCCGAGGACGGAGAAATACTGGTCAAGGGGCCCAATGTCATGAAGGGCTATTATAAAGACCCGGAACAGACCCGGGAGGTCCTTAACGAGGATGGCTGGTTCCATACCGGCGACGTAGGAGTTATCGAGCCCAAAGGACAACTTCGTATCACCGACAGAAAAAAGGTAATATTCAAAACTTCATTTGGGAAATATATCCATCCGCAAGTGCTGGAAAATGCTTTTAAAGAATCGCCATTCATTGATCAGATCATGGTGATCGGAGAGAACCAGCGCTTCCCGGCCGCCCTGATTGTGCCTGACTTCAATCACCTGCGCTCCTGGTGCAGCAAAAAAGACATACCCTATACCACCAATCCCGAAATGATAGCCATGCCACGTATCCGGGCAAGGTATCAGAAGGAGATCAACCATTATAACCAACGATTTGGTAAATACGAACGCATTTCCAAATTTGAAGTGCTGGACCATGAGTGGGGCGTCGAGACCGGCCAGCTAAGCGCTACCCTAAAATTACGGCGCAGCCACCTGATGAAAACGTATGCCGATATCATTGAAACCATATACAACAAAAAGAACGGCAATACTTAATCCACTTCCTTCATCGATAATCCAATGCGTTTACGCCCAATGTCCACAGAAAGTACCTTCACCTGTACTTTTTGGTTGAGCTTCACAACTTCGGAGGGATTTTCAACAAAACGGTCTGTCAGCTGACTGATATGGACCAGGCCGTCCTGTTTTACACCGACATCCACGAATGCGCCAAAGGCGGTGATATTGGTAACAATGCCCGGCAGCACCATCCCTTCTTCCAGGTCTTCCATTTTGAAGATGTTCTTATCAAAAGAAAACTGGTCAATGCTTTCTCTGGGATCACGGCCAGCGCGCGAAAGCTCCTTCATGATATCCTTCAATGTCGGGATCCCGGCGGTATCAGTCACATAGTCTTCCAAACGAATCTTATCACGGAGGCTTTTGTCTTGCATGAGGTCATGCACCCCAACGCCCAGATCCTGAGCCATGGCTTCCACCACCCCATAACTTTCAGGGTGGACGGCACTTTTGTCGAGCAGATTCGTTGACTGTGTCACACGAATAAAGCCGGCTGCCTGTTCAAAGGCTTTTTCGCCCAGTCTTGGTACCTTTTTCAGTGCCTGCCGGGAGTTAAATGGCCCTTGTTCATTTCTGTGTTGTATGATGGAAGAAGCCAGTCCGGGGCCTATGCCGGAAACATAGGTCAGCAGCTGCTTACTGGCGGTATTTGCTTCCACACCAACGGCATTCACACAACTCATTACCACATCATCGAGGGCCTGTTTCAACATTTTCTGATCAACATCATGCTGATACTGTCCGACCCCGATGGCTTTGGGATCAATCTTTACAAGCTCGGCCAGTGGATCGGCGAGGCGTCGGCCGATGCTCACAGCCCCCCTGACGGTTACGTCATATTCGGGAAATTCCTCCCGGGCAAGGTCGGAAGCGGAATAGACCGAAGCACCGCTTTCATTTACCATGACAGCCATCACATCCCTGTCAAAGCGGATTTTGCGGATCATGTTTTCTGTCTCGCGGCCTGCCGTACCGTTTCCGATAGCGATAGCTTCAATCCTGTAAGCATCCACCAGGCTCTGTATCTTGGCCATGGCAGGCCCTTTCTGGCTAGCAGGGGGATGGGGATAGATATTTTCGTTGTGCAGAAGCTGCCCCTCTTCGTCCAGACAAACAACTTTGCAGCCCGTTCGATAACCGGGGTCGATGGCCAGAATACGTTTCTGACCCAGCGGCGGGGCAAGTAGCAGCTGCCTGAGGTTTTCGCCAAAGACATCGATGGCTTTTTTATCGGCGCGCTCTTTCAGCACATTTCGCAGTTCGGTCTCGAGGGACGGATGGAGCAGCCGTTTATAGGCATCCTGAAGTGCCAGCCGCACCTGCTCAGCGTCAGGGCCATCTCCTTTAATAAACAATTTTTCCAGCATGGTGAATGCTTCTTCTTGCTCCGGAGCCAGTTGCAGCTTCAGAAAGCCTTCTTTTTCTCCCCGCATCATGGCCAGAATGCGATGTGAAGGAGCTTTGGCGGCTTTCTCCTGCCAATCAAAATAGCTGGCATATTTTTCACCTTCTTCCTCCTGGCCTTTTACCGGTCGGCTGGTCAACACGGCCTTTCTGTTCATCAGTCGGCGCAGCTGCCCACGTGCCCGGCTGTCTTCGTTGATCCATTCGGCCATGATATCACGCGCCCCGGCCAGTGCATCTTTAACGGAAGGTACCTCCTTCCCGGGGTCAACATAGGCCGCTGCTGCCTGATCGGGATCCCGGTTTTCCTGCGCCATCAACATACGCGCAAGAGGTTCAAGACCACGTGCAACAGCTTTGGTGGCCCTTGTTTTGCGCTTTGGCCGGTATGGCAGATAAAGGTCCTCCAACGCCGACATGCTGCGGCATGCCTTGATTGAACTTTCCAGTTCCGGTGTCAACAGACCCTGCTCGCCAATGGATGACAGGATGGCTTCACGTCGCTTATCCAGTTCCTGCAGACGGGACAGCATGTCCCGAATGGTGGTTATCTGAACCTCATCCAGCGAGCCCGTCACCTCCTTGCGATACCGGGCGATGAACGGGACTGTGGCACCTGACGCCATCAGGAAGGCCGTTTTTGCAACACTTTTACGAGCGATGCCGGTATCAGCAACAATCTGTTCAATATGGTCAGAAGCTATCATATATGCCCTTTCATCATTTGTCGGTTGATTCAAAATTGAATGGCTGTTGTTTCAGCTGGCGGAACGTGCGCCGGTGATATGGGGTAAGGCCAAATTCCCTGATAGCCGCACGATGAGCGGCCGTGGGGTATCCTTTGTTTTGTTTCCAGCCATAATGGGGATATTGTTCATCCAGCCACTCCATATAGGCATCGCGATATGTTTTGGCCAGGACAGAGGCGGCAGCAACAGACAAAAAGCTGGAGTCCGCTTTCACAATGCACTCGTGCATTACCTCCCCGTATGGTTTAAAACGGTGTCCGTCAACCAGGATCATCTCCGGTTGCGGTGTCAGCTGCTCCAAGGCCTTGTGCATTGCCAGGATGCTTGCATTCAGGATGTTGATATCATCAATGGTTTGATGATCAATCCCGGCGACACCATAGCTTACGGCATTCGCTGTAATGAGCGTTCGCAATGTTTCCCTGTTTTTGGCGGATAAGGCTTTAGAGTCCTGTAACAGGGTTTGGATTTTTTCTGAAGGCTTTTTCGGTAAGATGACAGCTGCGGCAAAGACCGGACCTGCAAGGCATCCCCGGCCGGCTTCATCACAACCGGCCTCAGGATAGCGGTTACCGAACTGTATGCGCAGAGGAGCTGGCATCGGAATTGTTTTATTTTGTCAGAGATAATGGCCTGAAAATGCTTAGACAGCCACCTTCAGGATTCCTTCAAGGATCCGGCGGCCATCTTGATTACCCAGCTCCTGATCAGCAGCCCTTTCGGGATGCGGCATCATACCAAACACATTTCTTTCCTGGTTACACACGCCTGCTATATGATCAACAGAGCCATTCGGGTTCGATCCGGGAGTTAACCGGCCTTCGGCATCACAATACCGGAACAACACCTGCTGATGGTCATGAAGCACTTGCAATGCGGTATCATCTATATAATATTGGCCTTCGCCGTGGGCCACAGGTATTTTCAGGGGCTCTCCGGGATCGGTGGCAGCCGTAATCAGACTGTTTTTTGTCTCACTGCGAATGAATGCATTCTTACAGATGAATTGATGATCGGGGTTATGAAGCAAGGCACCCGGCAACAATTGTGCTTCACATAGTATCTGAAAGCCATTGCAGATCCCCATGACATAACCGCCTTTTCGGGCAAAAGCAACCACTTCCTGCATAATCGGAGAAAACCGGGCGATGGCTCCCGAGCGCAAATAATCCCCAAAAGAAAATCCCCCGGGCAGTATTACAAAATCAACGCCCTGCAGATCATGATCTTTATGCCATAACGGAACCACTTCCTGACTGAGCTTTTTCTGCAGGACATAGATCATATCATGATCACAATTGGAACCGGGGAAAACAACTACACCAAATTTCATAAAAGGAATTATATCAAGTATGTATATGTTATTTTATCAAAGTGAAC
>CAYMDX010000081.1:0-9877 GCA_964389125.1 uncultured Bacteroidales bacterium | reverse complement strand
AAACTGCCTGGCTGATGCTTGAGCTGATGAAGGGCGTCGTATCCGAAGGAACCGGCAGACGTCTTCAATGGCGCTATGGATTTGACCATCCCATTGCCGGAAAGACCGGAACAACACAAAGCAACTCCGACGGCTGGTTTGTCGGAATGACACCCGACCTGGTAGGAGGCGCATGGGTCGGCGGCGAAGACCGTGGTATTCGCTTCCGTGACCTGTCACTGGGACAAGGTGCCAATACCGCCCTACCGGTTTGGGCAGAGTTTATGACCAGGGTATACGACGATGACAGCCTCAATGTCAGCAAAGAAGATTTTGAGAAACCACTAAATCTACCTGATATCGAAACCGACTGCTCCGAAACAGAACAGGAGGAAACACCCAGAGATCATTTCCGCGATGAAGTGTTCTGATGGATGTGTTTCGTAACCAATTAAAGATTGCCTTCATGATCGTAATACAAAAGCGGCTCTTGTTGTCTTTGGTGCTTATTAGTGCGCTTGTACTGCCTGCCCAAAGCATAGCCGGCAACCCTGCCATCGGTCAGTGGCGGCACCACCTCCCCAATAAAAATATCATCGATATCGCAGAAACCCCCTCGCAAATTATTGGGGCTACCTCTTTCGGACTGGTGGTCTTTAATAAAGCCGATAACAGCCTGGACAAGATCAACAAAGTAGACGGGCTCACCGACTTTGGCATTACAAACATTGCCTGGGCCCATGAACAGGAATATCTGCTGATAGGCTATGATAACGGCAACATTGATGTGATGTCCGGGAACAATTTTTTGAACATTTCTGATATCGCACAAGCTTCCATCATCGGCAGCAAAAAAATCAACGACATCCATGTAGAAGGCGACAGAGCGCTTTTGGGATGCGATTTTGGCATTGTAGAACTGGACCTGTCGAACCTGTTAATACGTGACACCTGGTTTATCGGACCATATGGAAGCATGATCAATGTCAACGATGTTTCTGTGTATAATGAAAACATATATGCCGCCACCAATGCGGGTCTGCTTCATGCACCCACCGACGCTCCGAACCTGGCCGATTATCAGTACTGGCAAGCCATGGATGTCACAGGCGGTAATGATGAGGTTTTTAACCTGCTGGAGTGGCACAATGGCCAACTACTGGTTAACCAGCACGGCCATGAGACTGACCAGTTATATGTTTATAACGGAGAAACCTGGCAGCCTTTCACCCCACCCGAAGTGTTTGACGGAGAAAGAATACATGGGCTGTATGCCGGCGATGGAAAATTGTTGGTCGCCAGCGGGAACCGCCTGGACATTTTCGATGAAAGTCTGGAACCGGTGACCTATGTGGAGGACTATTACGGTGGTAGACCAAGGCCCAACACAGCCATGTATGATCAGGACAACACCCTTTGGATCGCTGACCGGAATTATGGACTGGTAAAGCAACATGAGCCGCAGTTTTATGAAAAGATGGTGTTGCCCGGTCCGCCATATGCAAATGCTTTCGGCCTCGCTGCTGCTAATGGCCGTCTCTGGGTAGCACCCGGAGTGGCCGGCTACGGAGGACCTAACTTTTGGAACGACAACGGCTACTACTTCCTTCAGGACGGACAATGGGAACATTATAACAGATGGGGCGCCCCCCTCCTGGAAGATATGATCGACCTGATACGCATCACCGTTGACCCGGGCAACCCGGACAAGGCTTATGCAGCCTCCTGGTTTGGAGGCATGGCCGTCATCACGCCCGACGGACCCGAACAGGTATATAATGAAACAAACAGCACGCTCCAACGCCGGGCCGGCATTGGTGACCGCCTAAGAATAGGTGATGTTGCCGTAGACCGCGACGGGAACGTCTGGGTCACAAACTCCGAAGTTGACACACCCCTTTCGGTCATGAAACCTGATGGTGAATGGATGGCCTTTGGTAGCGGAGGCACCTTTGACGCCCAGACCCTTGTGCGGGATATCATCATCGACAACCACGGCCAAAAATGGGTGATACTACCCCATAACGGCATCTTCGTGTTCCGGGAAAACACCCTGCAACACACCAACGACTTTGAAGCACGACGCCTTACCACCCAGTCCGGATCAGGAAACCTTCCCAGCAACAGTGTTCATAGTATGGCTGTTGACCACAACGGAAACGTATGGGTTGGAACCCAGGAAGGTGTGGCCGTCTTCTATTCTCCACAGCAGGCCTTCAGCGGGCAACCTTTCGATGCACAGCGGATCATCGTGCAACAGGAAGACGGTTTCGCCGGATACCTGCTCGAAACAGAAACCGTCACCTCCATCACAGTGGATGGCTCTAACAAAAAATGGTTTGCCACCAGCAGATCAGGCGCCTTTCTCCTCTCATCTGACGGCAGGGAAACCATCTTTCATTTTCATAAAGAAAACAGCCCGTTGCCTTCAAACAACATTCTGGACATTGCCATTAACGACCAGAATGGTGAAGTATTCTTTGCCACAGACCGCGGTCTGGTCTCCTTCCGCGGTTTTGCCACCGAAGCCACCGCACAGCACCGGGATGTCTATGCATACCCCAACCCCGTAGAACCAGGTTATGACGGTTATATCGCTGTAAAAGGACTGGTAAGAAACGCCAATGTAAAGATTACAGATATCAATGGACACCTGGTTTGGGAAACAGTGGCCGAAGGCGGACAAGCCGTCTGGAACGGGCAGGATATCCACGGTCGCAGACCCTCTTCAGGTGTCTACCTGGTATTCTCTACCAACGAAGACGGCGAAGAAACCATGGTGACAAAGATTATGTTCATCAACTGACATATTCACAATAACACCGTTTCCAACACCGTATGTGACCGGATTTCCTGCAAGCCTTCCAGATGATACCGGTAATAATCAATCATATGATTTAACAATGCTTTGCGATGCGCCTTTGGAATAGCAGATTGTTCAAGGGTGTTATACTCCAGTCCTGACAAAGCATGAAAATGACGACTGGTTGTTGCATCCAGACAGCTACCCGTGCTATCGGGCTTTTGCTGATACATGCCCTCCTGCATATTGAAGAAACAGTGAGTTCTGTCGTAATTGTCGCGCGGGTAAAACCCCAGATAGCCACTAAGTTTATGCATAAACAAAAGGTGAAAGTCGGCAATACGTCCCTCTGTCTGGTCGAGAAACAAAAGAGAGTCCTTGATAAACGCAAAGATTGGCTGGCTGACATCCTGGTTTTTCAGCACGTATGTTAACACCTCTGCGAGGAACAGGCCGACTGTAGTCTTACTGATGTCATAAGGCAGTGACTGATAGGGCTGCGAGCAACTGACCTCCCTGATATAATGAAGTCCTTCCCGGCCTTCTTTATGATACACCACCATATGAACCAAAGTCAAAGGCTGGTACAGATTATGCCCGGAGCCGGAACGTGACTTCCGGTTGCCCCTGACCAGATAGGACTGCATCCCCATCTCCCGCGTAAACACCCGAACAATCAGGCTGTTTTCACCGTATTTCAGGGAGTGCAATACAATGCCTTCAGTCTTTCCTATCATAAAACATGAACCTCAAGGCGTTAATACAAGCCGAGCACCATAGAGGTGTTTCCCGGAATGGTCCATGTGTCAAAGCTCTCATAAACCTCACCCGTCAGAAGGTTTTCAGCAGCCGTTGATCCTGCCCACCCCTCTCTGAACCGTTCCAGGTCAAGTTCTTTTTCTTCTTCATTATTATTAAGAATAACCATGAAGGTATCATGATCATCATACCGGAAATACACATAAACATCGTCTTCGGGAATAAACTGCAACAGCCAGCCATTATATAATGCCGGGCTATTCCTGCGGATCATCAACATCTCAGTGATATGGTCGACGATCTCGTTTTGCTGAGGGCTGCGGCCCTCCCTGGTAAATTTGTCCACCGGATCATCGGGCCAGCCTCCCGGAAAGTTGGTTCGCAACTCACCATGACCGTCATGTTCATACCCCGACTCCAACAGCTCAGTCCCTGTATATACCTGTGGTATGCCACGTGTGGTAAATATAAAGGTCAGCGCCATCTTCAGTTTATCAATATCCTCTCCTACCTTGGTAAAAATGCGATCAGTATCATGATTATCGCCGAATATCACCAGACTGTAAGGATCGGGATACAAGAAGTCCTGGGCCAGAACATTGTATAGCTTCATTAAGCCTGACGACCAACCCTCCTCATCGGTAAAAGCCTCGCCAATGGCATCATATAGCGCAAAGTCGAACACAGTGGGAAAATGGGAATCGTAATTGTCATGGTTGTCTTTGCCTCCCTGATAGTAACTTATCATGGCCGGCACACCCATCCAGGCTTCTCCGACGATCATGAAATACGGGTATTCGCGCGACACGTAATGCGCCCAGTCCGACATAAAAAAGCGGTCGGCATAGGGTTGTGTATCCATGCGTATACCTTGTATCCCGGCATATTCGATCCACCACACGCTGTTTTGTTTAAGATAGCGTGCCAACAGGCGGTTTTCATGGTTCAGGTCCGGCATATTGGTGTCGAACCACCCTTCGACCATCCGTTCATAATCATCCTGTGCGCCATGGGGGTCCACGATGGTTGTCATACGGTAATTTGTCCGTGTAAACGTATCCCACTGATTTATCCAGTCAGGCGAAGGCAGGTCATCCATCCACCAATGGTAATGACCACAATGGTTCAGAATAAAATCTTTAATGATTTTGATGTCTTTCTCACCGGCTTCTTCCACCAGGTCACGATAATCCTCATTGGTGCCAAAGCGCGGATCAATCTGATAAAAATCAGTGATGGCATAGCCATGGTAGCTGTAACGGGGCTGGTCATTTTCAAATACGGGGTTCATCCAAAGCGCAGTAAAACCCATATCAGCGATATGGTCAAGGTTGTCCCTGATCCCCTGGATGTCACCACCATGACGCCCGTCCGGATTGTCCCGATCGGCCTGTTCCTGCATGCCCGGCTGATTGTCGAGCGACGGATCGCCATTAGCGAAACGGTCGGGCATCAACAGATAGATAGCGTCAGAAACATTAAAACCTTCCCGGTATTGTGAGTCCGGTTCACGTTGCCTTAGCTCATATTGGTATTCATAGATGATCTCATTGCCGTCCGTAAAGCGAATCGGAAAAACCCCCGGCCTGGCTTCCGCGACATCCAGATAGACAAACAGATAGTTAGGACTGTCAACGGCGATGGTCTCTTTAACCTGGATGCCCGGGTAGTCAACCTCCACACGGGTCGATCCGATATCATCGCCATAAGCCATGATCTGAAGCTCTGCATGTTCCATATCCGCCCACCAGAATGGCGGTTCTACGCGTTCAGGTGATTGAGCAAGCGCTGTACCCATAAAGAAAACGACAAAAGTCAGGTACAAGAAATACCGGGTATGGGTAAGTGGTCTGAGACTATCCTTCGTAAAATTCATGATAAGATGGATTAAGTGAATAATACACAAAAATACAAAAAGCCCCGGAGGTTTATATATTCGCTGACAAACTATCTGGTGGCCTTTGGCAGGAAAAAGATACCGGTCATTCAAAGGCTGTCCATGATGGATGTTCATCATGAAAAATGTACCTTTACAATGGCAAGACTATGCCGGTTATGGTACCGGGTTTTTAGCTCTCAATCCAGAGAAGGCTAATCATCTGAAATTAGGGTATTAGCCGCAAACAGTGCCTTAGCATCATACCATCAAAAAAACATTAAGCCAAATGGGATTGAAAAACTTCCACGTATACAAATCATCAGCAGGCAGCGGCAAAACCTATACGCTGGTCAAGGAATACCTGAAACTTGTTTTACGTGAACCGGGAGCGATGCCGCATATACTGGCGATCACGTTTACCAATGCAGCGGCCGCGGAAATGAAACAGCGTATCATCGAAGCGCTCGGACGTATTGCAGCCCTGCGTGATCATCCCGAAGAAAAAAAGGGCTCCCTGCTGGTCAAACAAATCCTGTCAGACTGGCGGCAAGCGGATCATTCCCTCAACATCCAGGAGGAGCAGGTTATCAGAAATGCCGGCATGGTATTGAAAAAGGTCCTCCACCAATATGCTGACTTTTCGGTAAGCACCATCGACAGCTTTGTGCACCGGGTGATACGTACCTTTGCTTTCGACCTGCACATCCCGGTCAATTTTGAAGTAGAGCTCGACACGCGGGCCATGCTGAACAAGGCTGTAGACATGCTGATTAACCGCGCCGGTAATGACCGGCAGCTTACAGATCTGCTGGTTACCTATATGATCAGTCAGGCCGACGAAGAAAAAGATGTGCGCATTGAACAGCAAATCGCCCGGATGGCGGAAACCCTTATGGATGAAGACAGCGGGAAACACATTGAGCAGCTCCGGGAAATCAGTCTGGAAAACTTTCAGCACATTGCCGGCAACCTGAAAAAATCGGTCAGACAATTTGAAGACCAGATCCGGAAAGAAGCCCGGGACGCGCTGCGCATCATAGAACAACAAAACCTGGAGGCTGATCATTTCTTTCAAAGCACAAAAGGCATTCACGGCTATTTTACACACCTTGCCACCGGAGATATCAAAGAGAAAATCACACCCAACAGCTATGTTCAGAAAACAATCCAGGAGGACAAATGGGTGTCCGGGAAGTGCAGCAGGGAACAGAAAGAACAGATTGATGGGATCAAACCCCATCTGACAAAACATTTTCAGGCTATCCAGGACATGGCAGGGGATGGTCTCCAACGATATGTATGTCAGCATGCCGTTCTGGAAAACATTTTCCCGATGGCAGTACTCAATGAGGTGAAAAAGATGGTTGATGAGATCCAGGAAGAAGATATGATCCTGCACATCTCTGACTTCAACAAGCGGATTGCCGCTGTTATTGTTGATCAGCCGGTACCTTTCATCTACGAACGCCTTGGAGAGCGTTATCGCCACTTCATGATCGATGAGTTTCAGGACACATCGCTGCTTCAATGGCAAAACATGCTTCCACTGGTAGAGAACGCATTGTCGTCGGGCCATATGAGCCTCGTGGTGGGCGATGGCAAGCAGGCTATTTACCGCTTTCGCAACGGTGATGTTGCGCAGTTTGCAAAGCTCCCATACCTTACTGATAATCTGCGTGAGCTGGCCAAACCCGAATGGGAGAACACCCTTGTCAACAACTACCATGAAGAGGCCCTGGACACGAACTGGCGTTCGGAACAAGCCATCGTGACCTTCAACAACCGGTTTTTCTCCTTTGCGGCCGGCACCCTCGCCGATGAGCTGCAGCCGATCTATGACAAAGTGTCCCAGGAATACCGTGAAGACAAGCCGGGCGGCTATGTGGATATCCAGTTCCCGGAAGGTAAAAACAACCAGGAGTTATTCACCGAAACAATGGACAGGATCCTGAGCATCATACACGATTGCCGGGCAGCAGGTCATCCCTGCAGCGACCTTACCATACTCTGTTTCAAAAATGATGAAGCCAGCGCAGTAGCCCGCGAACTGATCAGCAGACAGATACCGGTTATCTCTCAGGAATCGCTTTTGCTGAGCCACGCAAAAGAGGTGAACTTTTTTCTCGCTATTCTGAAGTTGCTGACCAACCCACATGATTACATTGCCGCCATTGAGATGATTGCCTTTCTCCGGGAAAAGGAGCTCATCACCAAACCGGCAACACTACATGAATGTTTGCTTACCACCGGGATATATACTGCACATAAACAGCACGAAGACAAGCCGGTCACCAAAGCTGTAGAGGAAATACTGAAGGAGAATGGTTTTCTGTTTTCTTTCCAGGATTTTGTTCACCAAAACATATACGATACCTGTGAAACCATTTTAAGGCGCTTCTTTTCCGAAGAAACTCCCCCGAATCCCTTTGTGGCTTTTTTCATGGATGTGGTATACGATTTTTCGGAAAAGCAACTGGCATCCTATACCGACTTTTTAGCATGGTGGGAGGAGAATAATTACAAATACTCCCTGGTACTGCCTGAAGGTGCAGGGGCCGTTAATGTCATGACAATCCATAAATCCAAAGGATTGCAGTTTCCGGTGGTGATCTACCCTTTTGCCAGGCAGAAACCCAACAAACCGACCAAAAATGGGCTGTGGGCAGACGGAACATTCGTCGAGGTCCCGGAGCTTCCGGCTACATGGCTGCAGATGCAGAAAAAAAGCCTTGCAGGCACCCCGGCAGAACCCTTTTTGGAAGAAGAGCAGGAAAAAACCTATCTGGATATGCTGAATGCCTGTTATGTAGCACTTACGCGGGCTTCACAAAAATTATTCGTTATTTCTAAAAAAGAACCAAAAGCATATAAGGAACAAACGATAAACGGTCTCTTGTATCACTTTTTGAACAATGAAGGCATTTGGGATGAGACGCAGGACACTTTTACTTTCGGGCAGTTTGATAGCCCGCCAGGGAAAGAGGAAAGACAGGAATCCTTTGAAAACCCCCTTAAGCAATTGCTGTCATCATCCTGGAGCCATGCCCTGCATATGCGTTCTCATCAAAAGGAAAGAAGCATCATACCCGACACAGAAGATGCCCTGGAGCGGGGAAACCTCATGCATCGGGCATTAGAGAATATACGCTTTAAAGAGGATACTGACGATGTGCTGCAACGTTTGGTGGAGCAGGGTGAGATTAACAGCCAACAAAAAATGGAATGGGCCGAAAAGATTAAAAACATGCTTTCACAGCCCGCCATTGCCCCGTGCTTTGAACCTGATGCACAAATTAAACGGGAGGCCGGCCTGTTCGATAAGGAGGGCCATTTTTACCGGCCCGACAGGGTTGTTTTGCTCAAGGATCAAACCATCATCATTGATTATAAAACCGGCAAGCAATACGAAAAGCACCGGAAACAAATGGATGCTTATGCCGCCATCCTTCAGGACATGGGCTACCCAAACGTTCAGAAGGTGTTACTCTATCTTGATGAGGAAAAAGCAAAAACAGTCTAAATAAAAACTGTTGATTATCAGGCTATTTCAAATATATAAAAACATGTTTTTACATAAATCTTTGTATCTTGGTCAGCCAAGACCTGAGCATCTTTCATATAACTGTTTCTTATTGTTATGATTATCAAACTTATATATTTTGCGATTACCTGAATCTATACTATGGGCAAAGCCCTCTTGTGACGAACCTGAAACGTTATTTAAAACCCCTGTAACATGCCGGTAACAGATACCATCAAACAATACCCTCCGGAAAAACACAACCTGCTGCAGATATTACATGCCCTGCAGGATGCACACCCTGAGAATTACCTTACCCCGGAAGCGCTATCAGAGACGGCCAGGTACCTCAACACCACAAAAGCACAAATTTATGGTGTGGCGGGTTACTACACCATGTTCAGCCTCAAACCCAGGGGACGTCACATTATCCGTGTCTGTGTTTCCCCGGTTTGTGAAATGGTTAAAAGCCAGCTCATCGTCGATGAACTGAGAAAGCAGCTCCATATTGATGTCGGGGACACCACAGCAGACAAATTATTTACCCTGGAATTTTCAGAATGCCTTGGACAATGTCAGGAGGCCCCGTCCATGATGATCAACCAGAAGGTTTATAACAACCTGAACCCGGAAAAGATTCGGGAAATCATAGAAAGCTACCGGTAGTTGGGGGCGTTCTGAGCAAAGGGAAACCCGGAGGGCGAACGAAATTACACACCTGGGAACAGGAAAAAATGTATGGATTGAACGGTTTTGCTGACCGGTTTTGGATACGAATAGGAATATACAGAAAACACCACACACAATGATCGAAGAAACCAGGATACTATTAAAGAATGCCGGCCGGATCGACCCGGAGAGCATTGATGACTATCTGCAGGCTGGCGGCTATAAGGGTTTGCAGAAAGCCCTGGACATGGAGCCCGTGAAAGTGATC
>CAYMDX010000080.1:4802-9958 GCA_964389125.1 uncultured Bacteroidales bacterium | reverse complement strand
TCTCACCCTCTCGCACTCACTCCCTCGCATCTACCCATGCAACAGCATATTCCAGAAGCTGTTCTTTTCCAGCTTGTTTTTGACGATCAGTACAGGGGTGTTCGTCTGGGCTTTGCGCATCTTTTGGGTAATCAAACCGAGCAGGGTGGAAGGAACCGACACCGAACCCCGGGCGCCGATACAAATCAGGTTCGTCCCTATGGAGTCGGCCGTGGCAATAATTTTTTTGGGTTGCAGGTCATATTCTGCAGGGTTTACATAATAGTCCACATCCTTGTGGAGATGACCGTATTGGTTGACAAATCTCTTTTTCTTCCTGCGCGCCCGTCGCGCAATCAACTTTTTATTGGCAACACCCGGCCAGGCAGGGAAAAAGCCTTTGGATTCCTGATAGATATACTGACAGCTCAGGGATGACCCGGTAAAATCGGCGATGGCGGCACCCAGGAAGAAAGCCTTTTTTGAGTGCCCCGAAAAATCCATGACCACGTGCACCTTTTTAATCTCCGCCGGCGGATTGGCAGGCACCAAAATCATGTCGCTTTCGCCAAGAGCAACAGCCCGGGCAGAATAACGCTCTTTACGGGCTTCCTCAGCTTTCTTGCCCAAAACTGTCAGGTCTACTTCCTGTTGCCTGATGGTCTGAATGATCACATCTGAAGCATCCTTGTTCTCCCGTTTTATCAGCACACGCCAGGGCACATCCCGGCTCTCCTCAGACATGTTTTTCTGAATCTCTTCCCTGATATGACGCTCCAGCCTCTCTTCCACTGCGCTAAGATCAGCTTTTTCAGACTCTTCCAGATCATACTCCTGGATCACGTGCAGAAACAGGAGGGTGTCAACCTTCAATGCCCTGGATAAGAAAACGGCATAGCGGATCAGGTGGTTGTCCATCTCGGTAAGGTCGAGGCAGGCCAGTATTTTAGTTATCTCTTTCATGATTATCGGGGTTTTTCTGTTTCATCACATCGCTGATCAGGTCACGGTAGGATTCTTTTTCTTTTTCACGCTTAAGCTCGAGCAGCTGGTAGTGTTCCTTCCTGACCCCCTTGAACAGGCTGCGGGTCATGACGACCAGCAGAACGGCAAACGGCAGACCTGTGGTTATGGCGGCCGTCTGCAATGCTCCCAGGCCACCGCCAAAGAGCAGCACGGCTGCTACTCCCCCAACGGCAAAGGCCCAGAACACACGTTGGAAGGCAGGCGTGTCCGTTTTCCCGCCGGATGCAAACGTGTCGATCACCAATGAGCCGGAATCAGAAGAAGTCACAAAGAAGCTGATGACCAACACCATGGCCAGCACATTCACCAGGACAGACAGGGGAAAATGATCCAGCAGGCTGAACAGGGAGATGGCAACATCCTCTTGCACAAGGTCCGACAGCCCGCCGGGTTCACCCATCTCAATCAGCACCGCTGAGCCACCAAAGGCTGTCAGCCACAAAAAGGTGAGGATGGTAGGCACGACCAACACGCCGGCCACAAATTCGCGGATCGTCCTCCCGCGCGATACGCGGGCTATAAACATGCCCACAAAGGGCGACCATGATATCCACCAGGCCCAATAGAAGACCGTCCACTGATCCTGCCAGTTGCTCTCCGAATAGCCTTCTGTCCAAAAGCTCATCGAGACAAAACCACCCACGTAATTCCCGATATTCTGAATATACGTGTCGAATATGAAGAGAGTCGGACCGAAAAGGACAACAAAAAGCAGTAGCAGCCCGCCCAGGTAAATATTGAGCTGACTTAACCTTTTCACCCCGGCATCCAGACCGGCAAAAACGGAAAAGCTGGCAATGATGGTAATGGCCACGATCAGGACCACCTGGATGTCGGCAGCGATGCGCACGTCAAACAGGTAATTCAATCCGGCATTTACCTGCTGAACGCCAAAACCGAGTGAAGTGGCCAGACCAAACACGGTGGCGATCACGGCCAGGATCTCAATCACATTGCCCCAGGGGCCGTGTATCCGGTGACCCAGGATGGGATAAAAGACAGACCGGATGGCAAGGGGTTGTTTCTTATTAAAAGAAAAAAAGGCCAGGGCCAGCGCCACCATGGCATAGATGCCCCAGGCATGCAGCCCCCAGTGTAAAAATGAAAACTTCATGGCCTCCTGTGCCACCAATTTTGGATCACCCGAATCACTCACCGGCTCAATGTAGTGTAGCACGGGTTCTGCGACGCTCCAAAACAAGATCCCGATACCCATCCCGGCGCTGAAAAGCATGGCAAACCATGCCGAGCGGGTAAAGGCCGGCACCGCATCCTGTCCGCCCAGACGAACAGTTCCGTATTTGCTGAACGCCAGGTAAATAATAAACAGCAGGAAAAAGTTGACCACCAGCACAAAAAACCAGCCCGTATTACTGGCAATGAATCCCTGCATGGATTCAAACACCGCTTCCATGGGCTCCCCGACAATCAGGGTAACCGCAATAAAAAATAACACCAGCAATGCTGCCGGGACAAAAACGGGCGGGTGAATATCAAAATACCGCTTCAAACCCCGCCGTTTGACTGGTTGTTCGGGCATGTCGCTCATAACCTCTCTTTAAACAAGTTACATAACATTCCAACGGTTGGCTTACCAGGTAAAACCACCGCGAATGAAGGGATAAATATATAAAATATCAGTCAGAAACGCCGAATAAATCGACATTATTTGAAGCACAACAGGGTTAAATAAAGAGGTTGACACCTGACTCTTCCGCTCTCTCCAGGTAGGCTGCCACACCACCAAACTCTACACCATCAATGAGTTCTTCCTTATTGATACCCATCACATCCATGGACATGGTGCAGGCAATAAATTCAACACCATTCTCCTGGGCCTGGCTCATCAGGGATTCGAGGGAGTCGATGTTTTTCTTCTTCATGATGTGACGCATCAGCCTGCGGCCCATTCCCATCATATTAAGTTTGGACAGCTTCAGGCCTTTGCTGGTGGAAGGAAGCATCATCCCAAACATCCTGGCGATAAAGTCTTTTTTGACGGATGGCGGGTTGGGCTTTTTAAGCATGTTCAGGCCCCAGAAGGTAAAGAACATACTCACTTTCTTTCCGGTGGAGGCAGCGCCATTGGCGATCACAAAGGAAGCCAGGGCTTTGTCAAGGTCATCGCTGAACACGATCAGGGTTTTATTTTCCCGCGCTGCCGCCGGTGCCGCCTTGCTGCTTTTGGCGTCATCTTTCATCAGCCGTGCGGTGATCACCCCTGCTTCCTGCTGCAGGTCAAGCACCTTGTTGCCGGTCATCTTCGCCCAGGATTTAACGTCAGCGGCAAAGCCGGGGTCGGTGGCCTTCACCTCAACAACTTCACCGGACTTCAGCTCAGCAGCTTTGTTTTTCAGCTTCAGGATGGGACCCGGGCATTGCAGTCCGCAGGCATCGATCTTCAGGAAGGGAGGATCCGGTGCAGGCGTAGCCTGATCGACGGAGCCTGTCTGGTAGATCTGATCATCAACACCCACCACATCCCGTTCATAAATATCCTCATTGCTCTGCTTCTGAGTGGCTAACTCATACGTCTTGGTACCGCCGTTAAGGTTTTCAACACGGCTAAAACCGTGTTGCATAAGGATGCGACTGGCCACATAGCCCCGAAGGCCCACCCCGCAAAAGACAACGATGCGCTTATCCTTCGGGATCTCTTCCAGTCGATCCCTGATGTCATCCAAAGGAATGTTGACGGCATTACGAATGGTACCCAGCGCAAATTCGTCGGGCGTGCGAACATCGAGCAGAAAGGTTTGTCCGTCGTCAACCTCCACCAGGTCGCGCCATGAACAGGCGTTCACTTGTTTGGCAACGATATTCTCCGCAGCAAAACCGGCTATGTTTACCGGATCTTTGGCCGAAGAATAGGGTGGTGCATAGGCGTGTTCAATCTCCATAAGGTCATAGATGCTCCCGCCCTTTTTGATGACAGAAGCAAACAGGTCAATACGTTTATCCACCCCTTCATACCCGACGATCTGTGCACCGTATAATTTCCCGCTTTCCGGGTGAAACACGATCTTGATGCTCATCGGAATGGAGCCGGGATAGTAACCGGCATGAGATCCGGAGTGGGTAACGGAAGAACAATAGGGGATATTGGCGTCCCGGAGTGTCCGACCCGATACGCCGGTGGAAGCTACGGTCAGGTCAAACACCTTGGCAATGGCTGTATTGATAGCCCCGCCATAGGCACGGTGGTTATCAAACACAATATTGTCGGCACATATCCTGCCCTGTTTGTTAGCCGGGCCTGCAAGGTAGGTGATTTGTGCGTTACCGGTAATGGGGTTTGGAAACTCAATGGCATCGCCCACCGCATACACATCCGGGCTGGATGTTTGCATGTATTCATTAACCTGTATGCCGCCTGTCTTACCAAGTTTCAGACCGGCATCCCGGGCCAGGTGACTATCGGGCCGCACACCAATGGAAAGGATCACCATATCGCTCTCCAGCTCCCGGCCACTCTGAAGCCTCACCCTGATACCATTTTCGTCCTCAGAAAAGGAGGAGACCCCGTCCTTCAGAAAAAATTCCACATTTTTTGTTTTCAAATGCTGGTGTACCAGGGCAGCCATACTATAATCCAATGGGGTCATCACCTGCTCGGCCATCTCAACAATAGAAACAAAGATGCCAAGCTGATGCAGGTTCTCGGCCATCTCCAGACCAATAAAACCAGCGCCAACCACAACGGCACGCTTAATCTTGTTTTCCTCAATGAAGGATTTTATACGGTCGGTGTCGGTCACATTCCTCAGGGTAAAAATGCCCCGGGAATCAATGCCGGGCAGTTTCGGTTTCAGCGGTTCAGCCCCCGGAGACATCACCAGCTTATCGTAGGCTTCTTCATACTCCGCATCTTTACGAAGGTCTTTGACTTTAACGGTTTTATTTTCCGGATCAACGGATACAACCTCCTGCCTTGTGCGCACATCCACATTAAAACGCTTTGAAAAAGACCCGGGTGTCTGTACAAACAGATTTTCGCGTTCGGCAATTGTCCCACCAATGTAGTAAGGCAATCCGCAATTGGCATAACTGATGTGTTCGCCCCGCTCAAACATAACAATGTCTGCGTTTTCATCATTACGACGCAACCTGGCGGCAGTCGTAGCACCTCCTGCCACGCCACCAATAATAAA
>CAYMDX010000080.1:0-4702 GCA_964389125.1 uncultured Bacteroidales bacterium | reverse complement strand
CGGGGCCTTGACACGCATGAATGGAGGGCAATAATAAAAAATCCGGATCAGGCTTAAAGATCTGGAGATGTTTGACACAGGTGATATCATCAGAACCTGATCCGAATAAGCGAATCAGGCAAATAATGTGTTTATCCCGGATTCCTAATTCAGGGGATTAGCCACCATCATGGCAGTGACTTTTACCACAACCGTAAAATCCAGGGGGCCTTCGTTAAAATCGGCATCCATTATTAATTGAAACCGGTGAGGCGATTCCTCGGCAAGGGTTCCAAGTTTTTCAATCCCTGCTGATGACGGTGTTAATTCATGCGGCGTGTTTAGAAGATCCTGCAACGTATACTCACCAAGGGTGGCTATATTTTTCATGTCACTGCCATCGTCTTCCGCAACCGACAATGATCCTGACAAAAAACGTTGTTGTTCACCACCGGAAAATGCCTCCAGCCAGAATTCCACTTTTTCTACCTGTACATCTTTGATCTTATCACCATACTCGTCAATGAGATCAACGTTAGCCGCCAGGTCCATATTCGCTGTCTGATCAAAAGACGACTGGCTGGTGTCAACGATGTATCGTTCCGTAAAAGAAAACCGTTCTTCCACATCCAGCAAGTCTTCGCATGCCGTAAGGGAAAAAAGCAACAATGTTGCCATTGTTAATAGGATACACTTTTTCATTGGTTTGTGGATTTGTTTTGATTGATAACGTTTTTTTCTGTTCATAAAGTTAATTAAATTTTTGTTTAACATATTCAATAAACAATTTTTTTCTTTTTAACGAATGTCACACCCAATTGAATATCAAGCATTACATCAGCATAACCCATTGTAGAAACATGGTCTTTGAAACACACGTATAGAACCCGGCCTTGCTAAGCAAGGAAAGAAACATTGACAGTAAGCTATTTTTTTGTATCTTGTGCATACGTCATGGCCATTTAAGGATGATACATATTTAGGTTCAGGCTTAATAAAACAATCGGAATCTGATGACAGGTCAATATGGCCATGTATGGCGAAGTCGTTTTTAAAACAAATACCATATGGATATGATGAAAGGAAAAGTATTTCTGGGATTAATGACCGGCTTTTTTGCCGGAACATTGCTTGGGGCATTATTTGCCAATACAAAATCCGAAAAGGATAAGAAAAAAAAGAACGAAAAAAGCAAAAACAGTGAGGAGGATGTGGTGATCAAGTATTAATTTTGCTTTGATAACCATGGAGGTCGCACCGGCCTGTTCGTTTAAACTGTTTGTATGACCAGATCGTATCAATTTTGGCTAGTTGTTCTCTTTGTTTTGCTTATGAGCGGCTGCCGGATGGCCGGTGACCAGGATGAGCAGCCACAGGTATCTGTAAGCATTGTGCCTTTGGCGTATTTTACAGATCAACTTACGGATGAGGGTGTTTCCGTGAACGTAATGGTTCCGCCCGGAGCCAGTCATGCGACCTATTCGCCCTCCACAAGTCAGCTGCAGGCCCTGTCGGACGCTGACATCTACTTTCGTATCGGGCACCTGGGTTACGAACAAGTTTGGATGGACAGGCTGGCGGAGCTGGGTCAGGATATGGAGATTACAGACCTGTCAGCGAATGTCGACCTGATCCGCGGTGAACCTGTTGACCATGGCGACCATGTACATGAAGGCGGTGTCGATCCCCATATATGGATGTCGCCTGCCACGATGCTGGAGTTGCTGCCGGTTTTCAAACAAACACTAAGCGAAACCTACCCGGCGATGGCCGATCAGATCAGTGCGAACCACGACAGCTTGTATGAGCGGGTACAGGATTTGCATACCGGGATGCTTCAGCTTTCAGAGGAGCTCGAACAGAAGTCCTTTATGATCTTCCATCCGGCACTCACCTATCTGGCGCGTGATTATGGACTGGAGCAGATACCCATCGAGTATGAAGGTAAAGAACCCACACCCGGAAGATTGCGTCGCATCATAGACCAGGCCAGGGCAACAGAGATCCCGGTGATTTTTATACAGGAGGAGTTTGACGAACGCAGTGCCGAGCTCGTCAGTCGCGAATCGGGTGCGAGCCTCATACAGATCAACCCCATGGCATACAACTGGTTTGAAGGCATGGAAGAAATCATGGATGCATTTAAAGACAACCTCCGGTGAGCAAACCCCTTGTCATATTACAGGATATCCGTACCGGCTACTTTGCCAAAACGGTACTGCGTGATGTAAACCTGGAGGTCTCCCCGGACGACTTCATCGGGGTAATTGGCCCCAATGGCGGCGGAAAGACAACGCTGATCAAGGTGATCCTGGGATTACAGCCGATTTTTTCAGGAAAACGATTTTTCCCTTCGGGCAAGCCCACTATTGGCTATCTGCCGCAAGCCTCACAGGTTGACAAGTCATTCCCCATTACGGTGAAGGAGCTTGTAAGCTCCGGACTCTCGGGCAGGCGCCGTTGGCTGCCATACCTGACAGCCGGACAGCGCAAACAGGTAAGCAGCATGCTTCAGGAGGCCGGTCTTAGTCATCTGGCATTAACACCTATCGGGGAGCTCAGCGGCGGACAGTTGCAAAAGGCCTTGCTTAGCAGGGCACTCATCGATAATCCTGACCTGCTTATCCTGGACGAACCCAACACCCATGTGGACAAACAGTTTGAGCAGGAGCTCTACTCGTGGCTGACAAAGCTGAATAAGCAGATGGCCATCTTGCTGGTTTCCCATGATATTGGTACGATATCCCCGGTCATCAAAAGCATTGCCTGCGTGAACGGCACCCTGCACTACCACCCTACCAACCAGCTCTCGGATGAGGTGTTAAAGGTATACAACTGCCCGGTAGATGTCATTGCCCACGGACCTGTCCCCCACCGCGTATTAAAATCGCACGATAATGAGTGAGCTGTTCACCATCTTCGAATATCAGTTTTTTCAGAATGCGCTGATCGCAGCGGTGCTCACCTCACTGGTAGCAGCCATGGCCGGCACGTATATCGTATCAAGAAGGATTGTTTTTATCAGCGGCGGCATAACCCATGCTTCATTTGGCGGCATTGGCCTGGCTTTTTACATGGGACTGAACCCCTTCCTTGGAGCCGGCATCTTCGGGGTCCTTTCTGCACTTGGGATAGAATGGATCTCACAAAAGGGCAAAGTGCGTGAAGACAGCGCCATTGCCATCCTGTGGTCACTCGGAATGGCCATCGGCATCATCTTTGTCTTTATGACCCCCGGCTATACACCCAACCTCATGACTTTCCTGTTTGGCAACATCCTTTCTGTAGGACAGGCAGAGCTTTTTATGCTCCTTGGGTTCTTCCTCCTGATCGCCCTGATATTTATCCTGTTTTACAGGCCAATCATTTATACCGCTTTCGACCCTGAGTTTGCCAGAACAAAAGGAATGTTCGTAAGTACCTATCGCTATATGATGTCGGTAATTATCGCCCTGGCTATCGTGATCAGCATACGCACAATAGGTATCATACTGGTAATGAGCATATTTACCCTGCCACAGATCACCGCCATGCTTTTCACCCGCAATTTTGCACGCATCATACCGCTGGCGGCTCTCCTGGGCACAGCCGGCTCAGTACTTGGCCTGCTCGCCGCCTATTTTCTGGACATCCCTTCAAGCGCTGCCATTATCTTTATCCTGACTATCCAATTTCTTATCATTAAAACCATCATCATCATCAAACATAAGCTGAAACAGGCAGCCACAAACAAGGCGGCCCCTTTTTGAACTTTTGAGCCATCCATCCGTTTTACCCATCCGAACAAACAGTAAGCAATCATGAAACCCGTAAAAAACATCATCGTATTTTTGCTGCTATGGATTCCCGCGTTTGTCCATGCACAGCGCCCGACCAACATCCCTTATGACTCCGAGCCGGTAAATTTTTTTGAATCAACAGAAAACATCATCTTTTTTATCGTCATACCGGTAATAATCATCATCCTCTATTTTGTCTGGCGACGCCGGCAACAGCGGGAAGACAACCATACCAAAAACGAAAACCAATAAGGATCATTTTAAACAATTACATATGAGCAAACATACAGTTAGCATCAAAACCATCGAACATATCACGCACGATACCCTGCGTATCGTCACAGAGAAACCGGAAGAATATCAGTTTAAGCCCGGTCAGGCAACAGATATCGCCATCAACAAAAACGGCTGGCAAAACGAAAAACGACCATTCACGTTTACTTCCCTGCCGGAAGATCAGGACCTGGAGTTCGTCATCAAAACCTACCCTTCGCATGACGGGGCTACGGATAAACTACTTGACGTCCGGGCCGGTGACGAACTGATCCTGCATGACGTGTTCGGCGCCATCACCTACAAGGGAGAAGGAACCTTTATTGCCGGAGGCGCCGGTATCACACCATTTATTGCCATCTTCCGCGACCTGGCCAAAAAACAAAAAACAGGCAACAACCAATTGATCTATGCCAATAAAACGGTCAAAGACATTATCCTGAAAGATGAGCTGGAAGAGATGCTCGGGGACAACCTGACGCACATCCTGTCAGAAGAAGAGTTCAACGAACATGCGCACGGCCTTATCACCAAAGATTTCCTGAAAGACCAGATCCGGAACACCGATCAGAATTTTTACCTTTGTGGCCCGCCCCCGATGATGGAGGCAGTAGAAAAGGACCTCTACGACCTGGGCGTCAAGGAAGAACAGGTTGTGAAGGAAGGATGGT
>CAYMDX010000079.1:0-10001 GCA_964389125.1 uncultured Bacteroidales bacterium | reverse complement strand
GAATCCTGTGGAGACGCGATGAATCGCGTCTGTACCTCTTGCCGCCATTGAGCGGTGAGCTTGCCCTGTACGGCCATTTGCAGCACCGGGTTTTTTAGCTGCACCATGATTTCTGTGAGGTGTTTGAAATTATTTATGAGGAAATTATTTGTCATGATTCTTTATCTTCTCTTCCAATTGTTTTAATTCTTCCAAATCTTGCTTGTCGGCTTCCAGGGCTTCGTATTCTTTTCGTCTTTTGTCATATTCGGCATATATCTCCCGCACTTTGGCTTCCATTTGCTTGTTGCTGATGGAGCCGGCATTGCGCAAAATGTTTTTATCCTGAAATTCAAGAATCCTGTCCACATTCTCATACCAGAACTTCATGGTAATGTCCATACGGTTTTTGGCGCGTAATTCAGCACTTTCAAGAAAAATAACCACTAAACGATTCAGGGTATCTATCTCATCCTCCGAAAGGTAGTTTTTGGCGATAAAAATATCCTGTTTGCGCACAACGCTACCTTTCCATGAGGTTAAAGCCATATTGGGTTGATTGGCATCAGCCCGGGAAAGAATTAACTCAGCCGCTGTTTTCCCGGTCACGGCAAAGAGCAATTTGTTTTGGGTTTCGGCAAAAAACATCTGGGTGGCTTTGTCGGTAGGATCGTAATCGCTGCTCAGGGCAAATAAATCGCGTACTTTCTGGTAAAACCGTTTTTCCGATGCCCGGATATCGCGGATACGCTCCAGCAACTCATCAAAATAATCTGGTCGCCCATCAAGATTTTTAAGGCGTTCATCGTCCATCACAAATCCTTTAACCATGTATTCCCTCAGGTTTCGATTGGCCCAAATACGGAATTGTGTTCCACGTTTGCTGCGTACCCTGAATCCGATAGCCAGAATCATCTCCAAAGAATAAAAGGTGACGTTGTATTCTTTTCCATCAGAAGCAGTTGTTAAGTATTCCTTAACAACTGAATTTATATCTAACTCACCTTCCTTCAAGATGTTAGATCTATGCATACTGATGTTGGGCTTAGAGGTGTCAAAAAGTTCTGCCAGTTGGTTTTGGTTCATCCAAATGCTGCCATCTTTAGCATATAACGAGACAGATGCTTGACCATCAGGAGTATTGTAAATGATAATGTTTTTTTCTTCGCTCATTATCCCATAGCTTTGTGAAGTTCTTCAATGATGGCTTTTGTCTTCTTTTCAATGAGTCGTTGGTTGTTTCTTCGGCTTGCTTGTATCTCTATACCAGGCAACGTATTAGCATATCGAGAAATATTTATGTTTTCAATCATTAGCAACTGGTATACTGCGGTATTCTTACCTGCTTATTCAGAAAACAATTTACTGAATGGCATTCACTTCCGATATAAGTGAGACAGGTGTATTACTTAGCTTAAACTATTCATTTATTCATCAAATATATCCAAAAAAGACAGATCCTATGCAAAGACAGGCCCTCTTCAATCAGGAAGTTTTTCTTCCGGCCACCACTTCCATCATGCTGTCTTCGTGGAGGTAATCCCGGGCGGTTTCCATGATCTCTTCGGCGGTAATGGATTTCAGGGTTTTGAGGAAATCGTCGTGGTGTGACGGGTCGAGGCCGAACACCAGCAACTCCTTAAAGCGCTGGCTTTGCGCAAAGGGGCCGTCAAAAGAGCGCAGGAAGCTTCCTGACAGGTAATTTTTCAGGGTTTTGAGTTCCTCCTTTTTGGCGGGCTCGCTGCGCAGGGTTTTCAGCTCCTTGTAGATCTCTCCGGTGGCGGCTTCTGTAACATCGGTGCCCGTCTGGGTGGCAATGAAGAAATAACCGCTACGCAACAGGGATACGATGTTGGAGCCGATGCCATAGGTATAGCCTTTGTCCTGGCGGATATTCTGCATAAGGCGCGACCCATAGTAGCCCCCCAGCAGGGCGTTGGTAACCTTCAGCTTATGATAGGCCGGGTGGGTGGCATTGAACAGCTGTTTCCCGACACGGATACCGGACTGCACGGAATCAGGTACTTCAAGGTGCATCTTGCGGTTGCCTGAGCTCTGCGTTTGATACGTTGGGATAACCGGTTCCTGTCCGGCGGCCTGCAGGTTATTGCCGAAACGCGCGGCCAGCTCATCCTGAATGTTGCCGGGCAGCTTACCGGCCACCAGCAGGAAAGCATTGCCTGCGTGAAACCGCTCCCGGTGGTGCTGAATCAGGGCATCGCGGTCGACATGGTCGAAGTCATCCTCTTTCAGGCGATACCCATAGGGATGCTGATCCCCGTATATCATTTGCAAGAAATAGGAACGCGCCAGGTGCTGCACTTTTCGCTGGTTGACCATATGCAGCTGCTGTTGATTCTTCAGGAAGGCACGCATCTCATCCTCGGGGAACACGGGTTCTTCAACCATCTCCCGGAGAAGATCCAGTGCAGGAATCAGGTGTTTGTTCAGAACAAACATGCTGACCGATACGATGTCCTTTTGTGTGTCGAGCAGCAGGAACGTACTGTAGTAGTCGAGCAGCTCATTGATCTCTTCCCGGCTTTTGGTTGCTGTTCCCGAACGCAACAGGTTGGTGGTGGCATACGAAACCAGCGGTTTTGGCTGGTAATAGCTGCCGGCATAGAATACGAGCTCCACCTTCAGGAATGCCTCGGTGCCGCCATCCATGAAGTAGACCGGCAGGTCGTTGGGAAAAGAAGCTGCCAGTGGCTTGATATAAGGCACATGGGTGACGATCTGCGTACGTGGGGCTCTGGTTCTGTCTGGTGTTGTCATAAATATGTGCTACTACCTGTTTTCACTGCTTGCATTATAATGTAAGATGGAGGCCTTCTCCGGAACAAGAACGGCAGAAGCCTGTTCTTTCAGGTTTCGGGCGCTGATGGCTGCGTATTCTTCCATCTGTCTGTTTAGGATGGAAGCGTCACCCAGCAATTCGTAATATGCCAGGTTCAGGGCTTTGGCCATAACGCTGCTTTCGGAAAAGGTGTGCGCCGCTTCCACCTTGTTTTTTACTTTTTGAAGTTCGGTGTCGTCAACCCCTGTTTCGGTAAGCCTTTGGATCTCCCGCCAAAGTAGTTGTTCCGCTTCCGGGGGATCGAGGTGGCGATGTGGTTTTCCGGTGATCACCAACATGCCGGGGTCAATATTCCCCGTCACAAAGGCATTAACATCACTAAAATGTTTCTGATCATACACCAGGGTGGTATTCAGACGGGCTGACTCCCCATTGGCGAGGATATCGCTGATCAGGTCGCTGGCATAGAAACCGGGATCAAGCCGTCCTTCCATACGGAAAGCCATGTAAACCTGGTGCTGTGGCACATCCCGTTCTACACGCAGTCGCCGCTCCTGCTGTTGTGGCGGTTCGGCCGGCAATTTTCGCTCAGTGGTTTCCCCGGAAGGAATACTACCAAACCACTTTTCGGCCAGCGCAAAAACCTTTTCTGCATCCACATTACCGGCTACCGACAGTATCGCATTTCCCGGATGATAAAATTTTGTAAAAAAGGACTGCACATCCTGAAGGCTTGCCTGCTGAATGTGGTCAATGCTTTTGCCGATGGTGTCCCAGCGATAAGGATGGACCTCAAAAATGAGAGGTCTCAGCAGCTTCCAGACATCTCCATACGGTTGATTCAGGTATGACTGCCTGTACTCTTCTGTCACCACATTTTTCTGGGTGGTAAGCTTTTCTTCAGAAAAATCCAGCCCGAGCATCCTGTCAGATTCCAGCCAAAAGGCGGTTTCCAGATTTTGCGCCGGAAGGTTGATATAATAATTGGTCAGGTCATTGGTGGTGAATGCGTTATTCTCGCCACCGGCGCGCTGTAAGTGGTAATCATAATCAGCGATATTCACTGATCCTTCGAACATCAGGTGCTCAAAAAGATGGGCAAACCCGGTACGTCCCGGGTGCTCATCCCTTGAGCCAACATCATACAGGACATTGACGGTGGCCATGGGCGTGGTCTCATCGCGGTGCACCAACACCCGGAGCCCATTGGACAATGTATGTTTTTTATAGGATACCATAGTCTTCTATTTCCAAATAAAAATATCTGATTTGTTTTTGGGTCGCCGGTGTTCGAGCCACTCAAAGTTGCGCAGGTGGCGGTCGTCTTCCGGCAGCTCTTCCGGAGGATAAAGGGTAGCATCCGGCTGTCTGACAAACTGTATACCTGTTATTTCGGTGCCATCCACAAAAATAACAATATCGGAGGAGATCGCTTTGTTGATACCCGCCAGGCTGCCATCCTCCTCTCTGACATAAAATATGGTTTCACCATTGCCATCGACATCCACGCGGTATAATTCATTATCCCTGAAATACCCTGTCATCGAACGACCTTTCATCTGGTTATACCCGAGTGTATCCTCTTCTGAAATGATGAAAGCCGCCTGATCCAGCCTCACATAATGCACCTCATCCTCCGTGAGTTTGATCTGTATGCTATCAGCTGTAAGCTGGTACATCTCTGACCACAGGACCGGATTGTCGTACATATAGATGGTAGAGTCGGCGGATTGGTATACGATCGAATCACTCAGCCCCTGCAGGTCTGTTCTGTAAAATCTCGCGTGATTGTAGGCAAATACGCGACGCTCATCGGTTTCTTCCTCGTAGGTCGTCTTCAGGGTATCGGCATGCAGAAACAGCGAATCTTCCTCGGCGACCATTGTCATCATGGCTTCGCGGGTAACCACGGAGCGGCCTTCATGTTCAAAATGCTCGGCCAAATGCCCTGTAACATGGATATTCTCAACACTATCCTGAATAAAAACATTGTTTTTCGCACGCCCGTAACCGCGGTTACGATCATAATAGACAGAATCACCGGTCATTGACTGCTCCTGATTGGTAAAGAAAGCATCTTTACTGAATCGTGCCACATCCTCTTTTGTATCGTACCAGCCGTTGCGGCAAAAAATGGTGTTTTCCTCACTTACGATGGTTGTAGGCCCGTGAAAATAGGCTGTTTCCGAAGCGGTATGGTACTTCAGTGTGTCTGACTCCATGATATAATCAGGATTTGTCAGCACCACATCGTCTTTAAAAAAGAACATTTTGTCATCCGCATAATAAAAGCCCCATATGCTGGTGAGCTCATTCTCTTTATCCACAATACGCCCGCCATCAATGTAGTTGGCGGTATTCTCATCGAGGTCGTACTCCAGGTATTCGGTGTAAAGCGTCATATCCGGCTCCACCATCCGCACGTTCCCGGTCAGTTCGGCCAGCCTGTCATTGCCGTCGTAATAGAGCTGATCGCCATAAATAGTTACGGTGTCACTAACCTCGATCACGATATTGCTGTAGGCACGCAGGCTGTTTGCTTCAGAATACAGGTAGGCACTGTCGCAATACATTTTGGTATCTTCATGGGTAAATACCACATCATCGAGCAGCCGCCTAACATCCTCACCAATGCTGCGATCAAAGGCTATAACTCCGGCTTCCCAGTCGATAGGGGTTGTTTCTTCCTGCTGTGCCATAAGTGGCATGGACAACAGCAGGACAGAAACTCCCAATATCAGATGTATAAAAGATTGCTGTAGCTTCAAGAATCATTACCTGTTTATGATATACAATACCTCCAGGGGTTCGGTTTTTTGAACCCGGTCACCTGTAATACAAACTGCAAAACAAACAAAAATGTTTTACACCGGGAGATTAATCCCGCAGCCTGTCCGCTTTGAAGTCAATCCAGTATTGCTTTATGGAGGATTTGATCTCCTTACGCAACAACAGCACACCAATCAGGTTAGGTATGGCCATCAGGGCAATGGTAATGTACGATAGCGCCCATATGATAGTGGTATCTGTGAAAGCAGCAAAGAAGAATGCCAGCACATAAAGTATCCGGTAATGTAAAACATATTTGGTACCGAACAGGTAGGTGACAGACCGGTCACCATAGTATGACCAGGCAATGGCCGTTGAGAATGCGAACAGCAGTAATCCGATCGACACAATATACTGCCCATAGCCACCGAGGAAACTTCGGGTGTAAGCTTCAGCGGTCATCGGGGCACTGTGGATCAATGACTGTCCGGATAATGTGATATTACGTTCACCATAATCCGGTCTTCCGTCGACGATCATAATTGACCCGGTGAAGGGTTCGCCATCACTGGTCACCTGAACATCTTCCGCTATGGAGCGGGCGTGCAGCATGGTGATCTCCTTTTCTTCTTTTTCAAGGATGGTACCATCTTCAATTGTCAGAACCCCGTTATACAATTGGATATCTGCCTTGTTACCATAAAACTGGAAAAGCTCATGAACATCTTCTTCATCTTGCTGATCATAATAGCCATCCACGATATGCATGTCTGCCCGCTGGAAGTCGTTTTGCACTTTATCCTGCCAAACGCCGGAAGAGAGCAGTACCAGGCCTGTCAGGGTACAGATACACACGGTATCGATAAAAGGCTCAAGCAGTGCCACAATCCCTTCGGATACCGGTTCATGGGCTCTTGCAGCTGAGTGGGCGATAGGTGCTGAACCCTGCCCGGCCTCATTGGAGAATAGTCCGCGGTTAACACCTCTGTTAAAGGCATAGGCGATAGATGCCCCGAGGAATCCGCCTGTTGCGGCAGTGCCGGTAAACACGTCGGTAAATATGGAAACAACAGACGGGATGATGCTGGCATAATTGAAAGCCAGCACAGCCAGGGCGCCTAACACGTAAATCACGGCCATTGTGGGAACGAGGCTGGCGGTAACCTTTGCGATCCTTTTAATTCCGCCGAGGATCACGAAGGCCAGCAGCACGGCCAAGACAGCGCCAACAATAATATGCGACACTCCAAATGTTGCATGCATGGCATTGGCGATGCTGTTGATCTGTGGCATGTTGCCCGTACCCAGGGACGACAGGATGGTGGCGCCGGCAAAGAAGGCACCCAGCCATTTACCGGTATTGATCACCTTTTTGTTGGGCAGGGTAATGTTCAGCCTTTTTTTCATGTAGTACATGGGACCGCCGGCTATCCGTCCCTCGCTGTCTATTTCACGATATTTATGGGCGATGGTAACTTCCACAAACTTGGTGGTCATCCCGAGCATACCGGTCACCAGCATCCAGAAAAGGGCGGCAGGACCACCCAGGTGCAGGGCGAGTGCCACGCCGGCGATGTTTCCGGTACCGACGGTTCCTGATAAGGCCGTTGCCAATGCCTGAAAGTGTGAGGTGTCACCAATGTCTCCTGCCCTGTCGAACTTTCCGCTGACAACCCGCAGGGAGTGCCTGAAAAAGCGGATTTGGGGAAATCCAAGGTAAAGGGTAAAAAAGAGGCCGGTGAACAGCAGCAGATATACAAACCAGGGTCCACCGCCTATATATCCGTCAAGCATTGTTAAAAAATCATGAATCCTATCCATAACAGTCTTTTTATAAGTTTACAAGTTCCTGATCATTTGTTTTTTCGGAGATTATTACCTACAAGATTCCTAAGCTATCAAACAGCACGATGGCAATGGCCACAGGTGCAATGAATTTCAAAATAAACATCACAATATCAAAGAAGCGAACGCGGAGAAGGCCACTGTTGGACACTTCGTCCTTCACCTCATCGCGTTTCAGGTACCAGCTCACGAAAACGACGATCAGCAGGCCTCCCAATGGCAGCAGGAGGTTGGATGCGGTAAAGTCGAGCAGACCAAAGATATGCAGGCTGCCAATGGTTACATCCTCCAGCGGACCGAATGACAACGTGCAAAAGACACCGACAAAAGCGGCGGCAACAGCTGCCATAATCGTGGCTTTTCGTCTTGTAAGATTGAGCTCTTCGGTAAGATAGGCTACCACTACTTCGAGAATGCTTATGGAAGAGGTAAGTGCTGCGATAGACAAGAGTACGAAAAAGATGATGGCGAAAAAGTATCCTCCGGGCATTTGCTGAAAGATATTGGGCAGGACGGAAAAAATCAGGCCGGGACCGTCAGCCGGATCAAGTCCGAAAGCAAACACCGCGGGAAAAATGGCCACCCCGGCCAGGATGGCGATCAACGTGTCGGCCAGGGTCACTTGCACAGAGATATTACCCAGGTTATTGCCTTTTTTAATGTAGGAGCCGTAGGTGATCAAGGCCCCCATGCCAATGCTCAGCGAAAAGAAGGCCTGCCCGAGGGCTGCCAGCAACACACTGGAGTCGACAACAGAAAAATCGGGCCGGAAAAGGAAGCTGAGACCCTCTATTGATCCCGGCAGTGTGATAGACCGGATGGCCATAATGATTAACAAAAGGACCAGAAAAGGCATCAGCACCTTGGCATACTTTTCTATGCCCCGCCTTACTCCACCGAGAATGATCAGGGCGGTGGCAACCATAAAAATCAACTGATAGAACAAGGGCCATAATGCCTGGGAATGAAACGAATCGAACATCGTATTGATCTCTGCTGCAGTAGTTCCGGCGAACGCATTTGTGACCGATTTTACGACATAAGCAAGTGTCCAGCCCGCGATCGTGCTATAGAAAGCCAGGATCATGAAAGCGGCCACAATACCCATTACACCAACCAGGTACCAGGGTGTTCCGGGAGCGAGTTTCTTAAAGGACCCAAGCGCGTTGCGCTGACCACGCCGTCCTATCATAAACTCCGAGAGCATGACGGGTATCCCGAGCAGAATAATGAAGCCCAGATAGATCATTAAAAAAGCGCCTCCCCCACTCTCTCCGGCGATATAAGGGAAACGCCAAATATTTCCTAATCCGATTGCAGAACCGGCCGCGGCACAGATAATACCAAAGCGACTGGTAAAGCCATCACGGCTTTCCTTATCCAATGGGGCCATAAGCGATTTTTTGTTGTTGTTTCGGTTTATAAAAGAAAAAGTAAGTTAATCATCTCTTAAAAAAGCCAAAAATATAAAATATATGACAGAATTCAACAGCATACCATTTTTTTTGCCACTTAGCATTTATGCCTGCTGGAATACAAAATTTTTATGGTTATAATATGTACTTTTATATGTAAAATAAACATATTTATTTTATGTCTACACCTTTGAAAGACTGGTTATATTTTAGCAGACCCCAACGAATGGGTATTCTGGTATTGCTGTTTTTGATCACAGGTATTCCCCTCATTACAAAAGTCATTATATATTACACACCGGAAAAAACAATTGATCGGGATCGTTTTATGGCAGAGGTTCATCTGTTTGAAGAGAAGCTGGCAAACCTTGAGCAGGCAATAGATACCCGGGCTGATGCTGATGCAGAAACCATAAGTTCTGATCACCAACAGGTAATACCTCAGGAGCCAAAACTAACGCCCTTCCCGTTCGATCCCAACACGCTGACCCAGGAGGGTTGGGATTCCATGAATGTTCCCTCGTATCTTGGAAGAACCATCAGAAACTACCTGTCGGCCGGCGGAGGGTTTACCTACAAGGAGGATCTGCAACGCATTTATCTGATGAAAGATGAGATCTATGAAGAGCTGGCATCCTTTATTCAGCTTCCTGATCGTCCGGAAGAACCATCATCAGCGGGTGAACAAGCAGCTCAGGTAACCAGAACAGATCCGTCAACGGATACAAACATAACTGCATCAACAAGTTCGGACGATGAGGCAAGCACGGCCGATCTGCTGATCGACGTTAACCTGGCCGATACCATGGAACTACGACAGGTCAGGGGTATCGGCCCGGCATTCAGCAGGCGCATTGTGGGTTACAGACGGTTGCTGGGGGGATATACATCAACAGAGCAACTGCGGGAAGTATACGGCATGGACAGCACCCGTTTTGAACAGATCAGCCCTTTCCTTACAGCAGACACCACATTTATCGACATCCACAAAGTTGACCTGAATATGGCTGACTTTGGCCAACTCATCCGGCATCCTTACCTGGACCGCAACATGGTCAACGCTATCCTTAACCTGCGCCAACAACATGGCCCTTTCGCATCAGCAGACGACATCAGGCGCTCCCACCTTATTGACGATGAAAGCTGGCAACGTGTATCACCTTACGTTACGGCGGTAACGGTGAACGGTGAAC
>CAYMDX010000078.1:0-10096 GCA_964389125.1 uncultured Bacteroidales bacterium | reverse complement strand
TTTACAGAGTCACAAAACATTGAATTACAAATACTAACGCAAATATAAACACATGAACAGACATAATAACCTATTGACAGGTAGCCTGCGGATTTTACTTACGGTTATATTGCTGGTATTTATAAAGCTAAGCAGCTTTGGGGCACAAATCCTGGTGCCTATGGATGACTCCCAGCAAAACCATTTAAAAGCATATGGTATTGCCTATGAAGTGTTGACTTACGATGTGGATATAAGTTGGTTGCTGAATTACCGTGGTGGCAGTTTCATGTTCGATCATCATGATGAATTTGAGAATGAGCTGATGGTCCGTGGTGTTTCCTACGAGGTGATTGCCGATGTGCAGGCTGCTGGCATACTTCGTGAGATAGCTGATGCTGAGGTTAATATGGAGGAGATACGCCTGCATAAGGTTCCGCAAATTGCGGTGTATAAACCGCCGAACACCCTTCCATGGGATGATGCGGTGACGCTCGCACTTACTTATGCCGAGATCCCTTATGATCAGGTTTATGATGATGAGGTGCTGTCGGGGGTCCTGCCGGCCTATGACTGGTTGCACCTTCATCATGAAGATTTTACCGGGCAGTATGGTAAGTTTTGGCTGGCATTCCGCAATGCCGACTGGTACCAGGATGACGTCAGAATGGCTGAAGAGAGTGCCCGCAAGCACGGTTTTGAAGAGGTTGCCGACCTGAAATTGTCGGTTGCCAAACGGATTCGTGATTTTGTAGATGGCGGTGGTTACATGTTTGCCATGTGTTCTGCACCGGAAAGCATCGATATCGCCCTGGCAGCTGAAGGGGTTGACATCCTTCATCAGGTCTATAATGACACACCGCCTGATCCCAACGCCCAGGAGAAACTTGACTATAGCCGGAGTTTCGCCTTTGAGAATTTCAAGATCGTTCCTGACCCGGCCATTTATGAAAAATCCAACATCGATGTGCCCAAGACCGGCCGGAATGAAGAAACCGACTTCTTTACCCTCTTTGAGTTTTCGGCCAAATGGGATCCTGTGCCGACCATGCTTACACAAAACCATGAATCCGTTGTCAAAGGTTTCATGGGACAAACCACAGCTTTTCGCAAAAGTGTGATTAAACCAACGGTCACCATACTTGGCGAAAACCGTTCAAAAGATGAGGCTCGTTATATTCACGGGTCCAGAGGCGATGGCACGTTTACCTTTTTAGGTGGTCATGACCCTGAGGACTATCGTCACCATGTCGGGGATCCGCCCACCGACCTTGACCTGTTTCCGAATTCGCCGGGATACCGGCTAATCCTGAATAATGTACTCTTCCCGGCGGCCAGGCAACAACCTTTAAAGACCTGGTTAGATAAGTAACGGCTTGCCGTGTTGTATCAGCTTTTTTTTCTTACAAAGGGATTTCTTGGTCGTTTCTTATAGGTCATGAAAGCATAAGGATAGGGATTTTTCTTGTCTGCATTATGCTCTTCAAAAGCAATAATCTCCCATTTCTTCGGGTCTATGTCGGGAAAGAAAGCATCTCCCTCAAGGTTAGCGTATATTCTGGTAATATACAAGCGGCGACTATGGTAAAGGTCTATGGTCTGGCGGTATATCTCTTCACCTCCGGCCACAAAGACCTCTTTTTCTTTGCGGACCTTTTTTACAGCTTCTTTGACTGACCCTGCCGTTTCACACCCCTCGAAATCCATATCCTGCTGACTGGTGATGACAATGATCCTGCGCCCTTTCAGCGGTCCGCCAATTGACTCAAAGGTTTTGCGCCCCATAAGCAATGTGTGGTCCATCGTGAGGTTTTTGAAATGCTTCAGGTCGGCAGGCATATGCCATAAAAGCTTGTTTTCCAAACCGATCACATTGTTGTTGGCTACGGCCGCTATAAGGGATAGTATCATCGTATTTCTGTTATATTAGTGATTTAACATATAATAGTATATAAGGCGCTCTCCAGGATGCGTAACAAGATTGCCTGCCGTTTGTTGAATATGTTTTATACCGCTACTTTAGCTTTAATATGTGGGTGTGGGTCATACCCTGTGAGCTTAAAGTCTTCATACTGAAAATCAAACAAATTCTGTACATCGGGATTGATGTGCATGGTTGGCAATGGTTGCGGATCCCTGCTCAGCTGCAGCCTGGTTTGATCAAGGTGGTTGACATACAAGTGGGCATCGCCAAAGGTGTGGATAAATTCGCCCGGTTTCAGTCCGCAGACTTGTGCTGTCATCAGGGTCAACAGGGCATAGGAGGCAATGTTAAACGGTACACCGAGGAAACAGTCGGCACTTCGCTGATAGAGCTGACACGAAAGCCTGCCATTAGCTACATAGAACTGAAACAGTACGTGGCATGGTGGGAGAGCCATCTCTTCCAGTTGTCCGACATTCCAGGCATTTACCATCAGTCGCCGGGAGTCGGGGTTTGTCTTGATCTGATCCACCACTTCTGAGAGCTGATCAATTTTCTCTCCCTGCGGTGATGGCCAGCTTCGCCACTGCGCACCGTAAATCGGGCCGAGATCGCCATTTTCGTCGGCCCATTCATCCCAGATAGATACTTTATTTTCTTTGAGATAGTTGATGTTGGTATCTCCCTGTAAGAACCAAAGCAACTCGTGGATGATAGACCGCAGGTGCAGCTTTTTGGTTGTCACCAGGGGAAATCCGTCTTCCAGGTTAAATCGCAGCTGGTGTCCGAACACGCTGATTGTGCCCGTGCCTGTCCGGTCATCCTTCCTGACGCCATTGGTCAGGATGTGATCCAAAAGAGATAAGTATTGTTGCATAATCTCTGGCCCTCCTGTAAATCAATATCATTTTATTTGTAATCCATTATGTTATCCCAGGATCATACCCACGATGGTGGCACTCATCAGTCCGGCCAGGGTTCCGCCAAGCAGTGCCCTGAGTCCGAAACGTGACAGCAACACTTTTCTGGAAGGTGCGAGTGATCCGATACCGCCGATTTGTATGCCGATACTGGCAAAATTGGCAAATCCGCAAAGCATGTAGGTAGCCATGATCACGGACTTGGGATCGGCGAAAGCGTCCATTTCTTTGAGTTCGGCAAGGCTGACATAGCCAATGAACTCTGTCATGATGATCTTTTCTCCCAGCAGCCTTCCGACAAGGGTGATGTCAGGCAGGCTTACCCCGATTAACCACATGATGGGGGCAAATGTATAGCCAAGGATAAATTGCAGGGAAAGCTCTTGGTATCGTCCATCGGTGGCTTCGGCTATATAGGGGTTTAGGTTGGCGATATCTCCGATGCGGCCAACGATAAAGTTAAACATAGCGATAAAGGCAATGAATACCAATAGCATGGCAGCAACGTTGGCAGCCAGCCGCAAGCCTTCTCCTGCACCATTGGTGATGGAGTCGAGGATGTTGTTACCGATACGGTCGCGGGATATTTCCATGCTTTTGTCAAACTCCTGTGTTTCCGGATACAGGATTTTGGTAATCACTACGGCTCCTGGTGCAGCCATAATGGAGGCTGCCAGCAGGTGCTGGGCGAAAACAAGTCGCTGAACGGGATCATCGCCACCCAGAAAGCTGATGTAGGCCGCCAGCACCCCTCCGGCGAGTGTGGCCATGCCCCCTGTCATGACAAGCAGGATCTCCGAACGTGTCATGTTGGGAAGGTAAGCTTTGATCATCAGTGGCGACTCGGTCTGTCCCAGAAAGATGTTACCGGCAACCGATAAACTTTCTGCGCCCGATAGCTTTAACGCTTTGCTCATCACCCATGCTAAGCCATAAACGATTTTCTGAATTACTCCCAGATAAAACAGCAGGCTTGTCAGTGCAGAGAAAAAGATGATAGTGGGAAGTACCTGAAAGGCAAAAATATATCCATAACGCTCCGTATCCAGGAAACCTTCAAAGAGAAACTCGGTACCTGCTTTCGTAAAGTCAAGGATGACAACAAAGATGGAGCCGATGGTTTCGAAAAAGTACTGAATTGCCGGGACCTGCAGAACCCCAAAGGCCAGAAAAACCTGGACAGCCAGCCCGATCGCGACAAGTCGCCAGGAGATGGCTTTCCTGTTGGCGCTAAAAAGCCAGGCAATGGCAATCAGTCCAAACATACCCAATAGCCCACGAAAGATGGATGTAATCCCAAATGCATACTCCGGCAATTCCGTCGGCGAATATTGCAGGTGATATGTGTAAGATTCGTCTGACAGGACAAGGGTTTCTTCGTCAAGCTCCTCAATAATGAAGATAATGGGTTGTTCATCAACCTGCAGGGTTTCTGTGGTATGGGTGGCGATGATTTCTTCCTCGTGGAAGTATTGTAATTGTGGTTCTCCGCCCTCCACAAGGTAGACAACGGAGTCGATCTCAGTGGTAAGGTCTGTTAATGAGGGGATTAAGCGAAGCGTGTCTCCTTCCCGTGTCCAATTGCCCTCTGCTTCAAGCGACAGAAAATCTGAATAAAGGGTAAAGCTTTGTTCCTCATCCACATCAATGAGTGATAAGCTGTCTTGTTCGGGAACCGCCACCCTGTTATTTGTCGTTTTATCGTATATCTCCTCAAATGACCAGTTCTTGGTAATTTCGGTGAAAGCCTGGGAACCGGTTTCGTTGCCGCAGGCACTCAGGAAAAGGAGGGGAATAAAGGATAACAAAAGCAACTTTCTTCGAATCGTAACATGAACCATTGGTAGAAATTTAAGTTGGTTAACAATATTAGTTCCTGGCAGCTTGTCTGAGGGGGTTAATGATACTGGAAGCGGTAGGTACTATTTATTTATTACTGCCTTTTCTTTTGTTTATTTCATCACGAATGATAGAGGCTTTTTCATAAGCTTCAGCATCAATCGCTTTCATAAGTTTCTCTTCAAGTTCTTTAAGCGTCATCTGGCTATACTCATCGGAGGATGATTCCGCAGGTTCCGTTTTATCCTGTGCGCTTTCTGTTTGTGGGTCAAGCGACTCGTCACCTTCCTGCATCACAATACCGGCGGCGTTTAATATGTTTTCGTATGTATAAATAGGGCACTCAAAACGTACAGCAATGGCCACGGCATCTGATGTTCTGGAGTCAATTTCCACCTCCCGGGTGCCGTCGAAACAAATAAGCTTGGCGTAGAAAATGCCTTCACTGAATTTATAAATGATGACCTCCGTTACAGCAATGTTGAAGGTGGTGGCAAAATTCTTAAAAAGGTCATGGGTTAGGGGCCGGCTGGGCTTCATCTTTTCCAGTTCAATAGCAATAGCCTGTGCTTCAAAACTTCCAATGATTATCGGGAGGCGGCGCTTCTGTCCCGATTCGCCAAATATTAAAGCATAGGCTCCTGATTGTGATTGACTGTAAGATATGCCTAAGATCTCTAGTTTAATTTTCTTCATAAAAAGTACCTTCTTCAGAAATATGCAGTTTTTTTGCGACAACTGATAAACACAAATTTACGGTTTTTTATGAAACAACCATGTGCCTGTCTGCATTTTGGGTGATAAAATAATATATATGGATTGTTACAGATTATTTTATACAAATAGGTTAAAAAAATGACATTCTTGAAATTAATACTTAATTTTGCCGTCATCCATCAAATCCAATTGTTTCATAAAAATCTTTAAACAACAAAAAAATGCCTACTATTTTTTGGTTAGTGCCTATTAGCTCCATTTTAGCATTGGGGTTTGCCTGGTATTTTTTCAGGCAGATGATGCAGGCAGATGAAGGTACGGATATGATGAAAAAAATCGCCGATCATGTCCGGAAAGGAGCGTCTGCTTATCTACGTCAGCAGTACAAAGTGGTGATTATCGTATTTTTGATCATTACGGTGATTTTTTCTGTGTTAGCCTACGGTTTAGGTGTTCAGAACCAATGGGTTCCGTTCGCATTCATTACCGGCGGCTTCTTTTCAGGACTCGCCGGTTTTTTTGGTATGAAGGCGGCCACCTATGCTTCCGGTCGTGTTGCACATGCCTGCCGCAGTTCGCTCGACGGCGGGTTGCGCCTCGCTTTCCGAAGTGGTGCGGTTATGGGCCTTGTCGTGGTTGGTCTTGTACTCCTGGATATCTCAGCCTGGTTTATTATTCTGAATCAGTTTGTGCCGGAAATGACCGAAGGCTATAAGCTGATGACCATTACGGCCATTATGCTGACATTTGGGATGGGTGCCTCTACCCAGGCGCTTTTTGCACGTGTTGGTGGTGGTATCTATACCAAAGCGGCTGATGTTGGTGCCGACCTGGTTGGAAAAGTTGAAGAAGGGATCCCTGAGGATGACCCCAGGAACCCTGCTACCATTGCCGATAATGTGGGTGACAACGTGGGAGATGTTGCTGGTATGGGCGCTGACCTGTTTGAGTCTTTTGCCGCATCAATACTGGCAACCGCCCTGCTTGGCGCGGCAGCTTTTATGGGGTACGGTGTGGAAATACAAACCAATGCCGTTATAGCGCCGATGCTGATAGCCGCTGTAGGTACCCTGCTTTCCATTGCCGGTGTGTTTATGGTACGAACCCGTGAAGGAGCGACACAAAAACAGTTGTTGAAATCACTCGGTTTTGGCGTCAATATGAGCGCCGGACTGATTGTGGTTTTTGCATTTTTAATTCTGTATTTCCTGCAACTGCCCAACTACCTAGGTCTATGGGGCTCTATTGTTACAGGCCTGCTGGCAGGTATTGCCATCGGCCAGTCAACCGAATACTTTACCGCCTCTGCTTACCCTCCCACCAGGAATATTGCCAAATCCAGCCAGACAGGTACGGCAACACTCATTATCAGCGGTGTTGGAACAGGGTTGGTCTCCGCTGCTGTTCCCCTGGCGATTATCGTGCTGGCCATTACCCTTGCATTCTCTTTTGCAACCGGTTTCAGCTTTGATATGGCAAGCCTGAATTATGGACTGTATGGCATCGGTATTGCCGCTGTCGGGCTGCTTGCCACGCTGGGTATAACCCTGGCCACGGATGCTTATGGCCCCATTGCCGACAATGCCGGTGGTAACGCGGAAATGTGTGACCTGGGTCCCGAAGTAAGGGAGCGTACAGACGCCCTTGATGCGCTTGGAAATACCACAGCCGCCACAGGTAAAGGCTTTGCCATTGGCTCTGCAGCCCTTACAGCACTTGCCCTGCTGGCATCTTACTTTGAAGAGGTCCGCATGATGTTTGTTGAATTTCTGGATCGTCCGCAGGAGCTCATCAATGGCATCCCTGCCATTGATGCATCCTTCCTCGACTTTGTCCATCATTATGAGATCCACCTGATGAACCCCTGGGTGATCGTGGGAATCCTTCTTGGTGTGATGGCTGTATTCCTGTTTAGTGGACTGACGATGAATGCTGTCGGAAGGGCCGCACAGAAGATGGTGGATGAGGTGCGTCGACAGTTTACGGCCGACCCTGATATCATGAAGGGCAAATCAGAGCCTGACTATGCGCGCTGTGTGCATATCTCCACCAAAGGTGCCCAGCGGGAAATGTTGATCCCGTCATTGATTGCACTGCTTATTCCTGTTTTTGTGGGACTGATATTTGGTGTGCCTGGTGTTGCCGGCTTGTTACTTGGTACTATCTCCAGCGGTTTTGCACTGGCAATATTCATGGCCAACTCAGGTGGTGCCTGGGATAATGCCAAAAAATACATCGAAGAAGGAAACTACGGCGGGAAAGGTTCAGAAGCCCATAAAGCTGCTATTACCGGCGATACTGTTGGTGATCCCTTTAAAGACACCTCCGGCCCCAGCCTCAATATCCTTATTAAACTGATGGTGATGGCGTCGGTTGTGACCGTTGGTGTCGCCGTTTCCTATCATCTGTTGTAATGTATGCTACCATGATCCTGCGTAAGGATTAACACGTATTCTGATTTATACAAAAAAAGGGCCTGCTGTTCTCAGCGGCCCTTTTTTGTATGCAAGTCGGTCAAATTCTATCGAAGACCTTAATCCAGTCCCCGTTGCTTCAGCAATGGTTCAATAACGGGTTCACGACCGCGGAAGTCCACGTACATGTCCACCGGATCTTTGGTGCCACCTCTTTCGAGGATATTTTCACGGAAAGATTGTGCTGTTTCCTGATCAAAAAGGTCACCGGTTTCTTCGAAGGCGGCATAGGCATCGGCATCCAGCAGCCCCGACCACAGGTAACTATAATAACCGGCAGAATAGCCGCCAGAGAAAATGTGATTAAAGTGCGTGCTGGCATGGCGGAAATGGATTTCCGGGATCATGCCGGTATTCTCGATGGTACGTTCTTCAATCGTTGGGGCTGCTTCAGCCAGCCTGTCTTCATCAAAAGGCTCGGTAATAATATGGTATTCCATATCCAGGAATGTGGAGCCGAGGTATTCAACATTGGCAAAGCCCTGGTTGAATTTCGCGCTGGCAACAATGCGGTCCATCATATCGTCCGGCATCGGTTCACCGGTTTCATAATGCAGTGCGAAGTTCTGCATCACCTCAGGCTCATTGGCCCAGTTCTCCATGATCTGTGAGGGGAGTTCTACGAAGTCCCTTGGTACACTGGTGCCAGCCAGACTGGGATAATGCACATCCGAGAGCAGGCCGTGAAGGGCGTGACCAAATTCATGGAAGAACGTGGTCATCTCGTCATGTGAAAGCAGGGATGGCCTTGTATCAGATGGTGGTGTGAAGTTCCCATTGATCGTGATCACCGGATGTGCGAAATTGCCTTCCTCATCAACACGCTGACTGCGGAAACTGCTCATCCAGGCCCCGCCACGCTTTGTTTCCCGCGGATGAAAATCCATATACAGGATGCCTATGTGTGAGCCATCTGATTCCAGCACCTCAAATACCTGCACGTCCTCGTGATACCTGGGTATATCTTCGCGTTCCTCAAACTGCAGGCCCCAGAGCTTATCTACGATCATGAATATGCCGTCGCGAACGGTGTTCAGCTCAAAATACTGACGGATTTCCTGTTCATCCATGTCATATTTTTCTTTGCGCACCTGTTCGGTATAGTAGCGCCAGTCCCACTGTTGCAAGTCAAAGTCGTGACCTTCTTCGTAGATCATCTCCTGAAGTTGTTCGGCTTCTTCTTTTGCCAGCGCCAGAGCCGGCTCCCACACCTCATGGCAGAAGTTCATCACAGTGTTGATATCACCGGCCATGGTTTCTTCCAGGGAGTAATGGGCATGATTGTCATAACCCAGCATATTGGATTTTTCCAGACGCAAGTTCGATATTCTGGCCAGGATCTCCCTGTTGTTGTATTCGTTGTCATTATTTCCGCGGTTGATATAAGCTTGCTGCATCTTTTTGCGAAGCTCGCGGTTTTCAGCATTGTATAAAAATGGCATCACACTGGGGTTATGGAGGGTGAAGATCCATTTGCCTTCCATGTCTTGCTCAGCGGCACGTTCGGCTGCATCTTCAATCGATGACTCCGGCAGGCCGGCCAGGTCAGCTTCATCCTCTACCACCATTTGAAAGTCATTGGTCTCGCCCAGCACATTCTGACCAAACTCCAGGGTCAGGGAGGAGAGTTTTTCGTTGATTTCGCGCAATCGTTCCCGCTGTTCTTCGGGGAGGTCAGCGCCACTACGGGTAAATCTTTTGTAGGTTTCTTCCAGTAACTTCGCCTGTTCCGGTGAAAGCTCCAAATCATCTTTTTGCTCGTAAACCTGTTCTACACGGTCGAACAGGTCAAGGTTCAAACGAATGTTATCAGAATGATTGGACAGTTTTGGCGACATCTCCCTGGCAATCTCCTGAATTTCCGAATCCGTCATGACAGAGTTGTAATTGGAGAATACCCGCATCACCCTGCTTAACAATCCGCCGGAATATTCCAGAGCTTCAATGGTGTTTTCGAAGGTGGCAGGTGCGGGATTATCAACAATAGCCTCTATTTCTTCTTCCTGTTGACGAATCCCCTCCATGATGGCAGGCTCAAAGTGCGCATTCTCTATCTCGTCAAAAGGCGGCACATTGAATGGCGTGTCATACTCGGTAAAAAAAGGGTTTTCCGGCTCAGGCTCGGCACATGAAGCCATTGCGAGAACCGGGATGATCAATAAAAACCAGTACTTTCTCATTTTTTTCATTTTTTGAATGGGTAATTGCTTTAATTGACTGTGACATGCTAAAATACAAAATAA
>CAYMDX010000077.1:0-10213 GCA_964389125.1 uncultured Bacteroidales bacterium | reverse complement strand
GAGGATGCGACTTAAGGGACTTAAGAAAAGATACGAAGATGCGAGAAATCCCGAAGGGATGAAACGATTATAGAAAAAGGGAAATCCAAAACCAAAACCAAAACCCCGAAGGGGTGACATAAGAAAAAACGCGAAGATGCGGGACAGGGATTTTTACAGCTGTGCGGCAAGGATGGCGGTCAGTGTATGGGAAAGCACCTCTCCTTGATGATTAAAGGCTTCAACATGAACCACATACATTCCCACCGGTGCTTTCTGGATTTTATCGGTCACACCGTCCCAGGTGATCACGCCGGATGTGGCCAACAGCTTACCCTGAACCAGGTTCCTTACCAACCGACCATTGCGGTCATATATGCGGATATTGGCGACATAACCGGGTTCATTCATGGCATAATGAATGTTGAGCAAGTCATGATGACCGCTGCCATCCGGGGCAAACACCTTTGGCTCCAGTGTAACATTCGTATCCATACTAATGGAATGATTCAGGTATTGGGTATTTTGATAACCGGGCGTCCCATAACCTGCTGCTGCAGAAGCAGAATGCCAGTTAGACAACTCCTGTACCGGACTCAGCGGACAAACCCGTTCAATGGCGACTCCTTTAGTGTTGGCAAGCAACGGCAAGTGCATGTCTTCTGAAAACACAAGCCTGTCAATTGCTCGCTGTCCCCTGGTGGCTAATACGGTGACCCCACCGGCATTTGTCATTCGCGGCATACCATCCATTTCCAGGAACGCTTCCGGATCCGGGGTCATAAACGTGTTTTTTACAGCCGGCACATCGTTGGTTAAAACAAGGTAATCCTCCGGAAAAAGCAGGTAACTCTCCTCGGAAAGGTAACGCACCGTTTCATACATGTTGAGAATGGTATCTTTCGAAGCAAGAATATAATCCTGCATGTCAAACACTTTGCCGGAGGCATTAAAAATTTCCACATAGCGCGCTCCACCGGCTGGCGGATTAAAAAGCACTTCATTGATAACAATGTCCGAACGTTTTGCCAACTGTGGAACCGCGACAGGCACCTCTCTCCGGCCAATCGGATTTCCGGCACAATCAACCATGTGTTCGCTGACTTTCAATGTATAAATCACATCATCCGCCAAATGGTTATGAAAGTAAAGCGCCGCTTTTGAAAAATCTGGCATGCGGGGCATAACCGAATCCGGATGTCCTATATCCGTCTCGAGTTGATAGTGTAAGACTGAGGAAAGAGAGGCCTCATCCATCGGCTCTGAAAAATGGAGCATTATCCGGTTTTCGTCCAAAAAACCCGCCCTTAGCAAGTCAGGGGTGGAGAGATTGGGATTTTCATCAAAAACGCTGTTCACGGCAGAAGGTGTGCCACCCCGGGAGTCTTCGCTCACTGTCCAGTTGCCGGCGCCCTCACAAAAATTATAGGGGTCGATTTTTTCCAATGACCAACCACCGTCAGCCTTGGAAGGGTCATTATACCAGCGGTCTGAATAATGAACAAACGACACCAGGTTTTCATCGTCATCCCACAACAGCAGTTGCGCACCACCCATCGTCAGCGCATTGGCCGACAATCCGGGCACAGCAACCACATGTCCGTATGGCAACAGGTATGGCAGGGCTTCCTCAGTGGTCAGCACCAGGTAGTCTTTCGGCTGAATCGTCGCTTTGGGAATGGTACGCCGGGTATTTTGATGCTGCAGAATCCAGCCGTCCAGGTCTACCGGAATATCCGTGGTATTATATAACTCAAGCCAGTCGTGGGGTGGCAGTGAAACGACAGGTCGGCTGTTGACCATCAGTTCATTAAATACCACATCAAAACGATTGGATACATAGTGTATAAAAGACCCTTCAAACACCTCCATGAGCTGTCCGTCGTAACTGTCCACACCAGATATCCGGATCGGGTAGACATGGTTTTCATCAAAATCGGAAAAAAAGAGCAGGCGTACGATATTTGGCCGTTCCGGATTAAGGCTGGCCACCATGGGATGTCCAACTCCGTCTTCAACAAAATAGTGGTTGATGTTTTCGGCGGTTGCCGGTTTCACAACACGGCTGAAGACAACATCAAGGGCGTTTTTATTGATTGCCTCCACATGATTAACAACGGGCGGATCCTCGGGGATGATCTCCCCAACCCTGAAATCATCGAAATAAAAGCGGGTGCTGTTACTTTTGGTATAGGTGCATCGTATCCCAAACCAGAGACTGAGCGCGTGGGTATTATCCCATACCTCTCCCTGCGGAACAAACATGCTCTCCCCTTCAGGATCAGCCGATATTGTCCAGTTCCCTGTCATGTCGCGGGTCACACGCACCCGGAGTATGTTGTTGGTGGTAGTGGCGAGGTTCATGCTTCCTTCCATCAACAGGGTCTCCTCTTCCCCATCCTGGCGATAGAAATACAGGCGCTTATTGTCTCCGCCGGTCATGCCGGCCTGGATGAAATACCCGTCAAGCGGACCGCTTAAATCAGACTGGTTGCTGACCAGGTAGATTCTCGCATGGTTGTTATCGGACGGGGTAAACGCCAGTCGCATCCAAAAATCCCATTGGGTGTTATGCACCATCTGACTCTGGGTGGCCAGGTAAGCCATTCCAGCCTCATCCTGATCATGCAGACGCAACATCTCATTATCCACAATAAACTTATCCTGATCACCCACCCATGGGGGATTCTCCGTAAAGGTTCCATCACTGAAATCATCCGTAAACTGCCCAAATAATTGCAAGGCAGAAAAAAGCAAAACCAGGAAGGGGATTTTTGACATGGCTTTTTGGTTTAAGGTATCTAAATGTAGTATTTTTGTGATGGAGAAGAATGCTGTTGGTTGTATTATTAGGTAAACGGTTTTTAAAATTGCTTGTATGGTTATTGCTTTGGTAGGAGCCACCGGCTTGGTGGGTAAAACAATGATGCGGGTGATAGAGGAGCAGCAGCTTCCTTTCACAGATTTTATTCCGTGCGCATCCGAACGTTCGGCGGGCAAGGAGGTAAAGCTCAACAACAAAACTTACCGTGTAAGACTTATAGAGGAGGCGCTTGAAGCACGGCCTGAACTGGTCATCTTTTCCGCCGGATCAGGTATCTCAAAACAGTATGCCCCGGCATTTGCGGAAGCAGGCGCTTTTGTGATCGACAACTCCTCGGCCTGGCGAAGCGAAACCGATGTGCCGCTTGTGGTGCCGGAGGTGAATGCCAACACCATTTCCCCGGACACAAAAATCATTTCCAATCCCAACTGCAGCACGATTCAGATGGTGCTTGCCCTGGCGCCCATCCACCAAAAGTATGGTATCCGGCGTGTGGTTATCGCCACCTATCAGTCTGTCACAGGTACCGGCGTAGCGGCCGTAGAACAACTGTACAATGAGCGGGGCGGCCAAAAGGGACCTATGGCTTACCCGCATCCCATTGACATGAACTGTCTGCCGGCCGGTGGCGATTTTGATGAGCAGGGCTATTCGGCGGAAGAGATGAAGCTGGTCAATGAAACCCGCAAAATACTGAATGCCCCGGAGATGTACATCACCGCCACCGCCGTGCGAGTTCCCGTAACAGGCGGTCACTCGGAAGCGGTAAACCTGGAGCTGGAAAATGACTTTGACCTCAGCGAAATCAAAGAAATGCTAGAAGAGACGGATGGCGTCGTTGTTGAGGACGATCCATATAACCACATTTACCCGATGCCAAAATATGCCGAAGGCAAGGATGAGGTATTTGTCGGGCGCATCCGCAGGGATTTTTCCCTGACCTACGGAGTGAACCTGTGGATTGTGACCGATAATCTCCGTAAAGGAGCCGCCACCAACGCCATTCAGATAGCCCGGTATCTGATTGACAACCAGTATCTGTAGACAGGGGGCATGCTTACCCAAAGGATTCACAACATCGGGTGAGGTGTTATCGTATTTTTCTTATTTTTGCACCCTGCAAAATGGGGCCGTGTTGGCAATGATCAGGTTGTTACCGTGGCATCCCAAAAAGAACAGAGCAATGACAAAAGAATGGCTGGTTGTGGTAAACCCCAATGCCGGGATCGGAAAGGTCCGGAAGGACTGGTACAAAATATCCCGCATTCTTGACAGGCAGGGGTTTGATTATCACGCTGTATTTACCAGGGAACCATTACATGCCACCGAGCTTGTAGAGGAACATATCGGACAGGGCTTTCGCCAGATTATTTCTGTCGGGGGTGACGGCACCATGAACGAGGTAGTCAACGGCATTTTCAGGCAACAGCATGTCCCGACAACCGAAATCACCGTTGGGATGATCTCTGTTGGCACCGGCAATGACTGGATCAGGACACACAACATCCCGGTCGATTACGAAAAGGCCATCGAGATCCTGAAAAAGCAAGATACCATGCTTCAGGATGCCGGAACGGTTTTTTTTCTGAACGACAACACGGGACATGAGCGGTATTTTATCAACATGGCCGGCATCGGCTTTGACGGACTGGTTGCTCAAAAAACGAATGCCGATAAAGCCAGGGGCAAAGGAAATCCACTGCTTTACATCAAGCACCTGATCGGCTCGTTGTATTCCTATTCGTCCTGCGGAACAAAAATCACCGTAGACGGCCGCAAGCTGAAAGAAAAGATCTTCAGTATCGGCATAGGCATCGGACAGTATAATGGCGGCGGCATGTGGCAGGCTCCTGATGCCCGGCCTGATGATGGGCAGTTTGACATGACCATGATCAAAGATCTGACAAAATGGTCCGTCCTGACCGGTCTGAGAAGGTTATACAACGGAACCATTAAGAAACATAAAAGGGTTAAAACCCTGGTTGGCAAATCGATCAAGGTTGTATGTGATAACCCGATACTGCTTGAGGCCGATGGAGAGTCACTGGGCCACTCCCCTTTTGAATTCAATATCGTTCCACAAAGCGTACGGGTGATCACCAATTTAAACGGACAGATACAAACAGAACCTGACACAACTCGTTATCCTAAAAATAGCTGAACGGCAGCCCGGATAGCTAAGCGGTTGAAGCTCGCATATATAAATAACAGATTATGACCAAAGGCGAAGACAACTTTAAGAAAATCATTGCCCATTGCAAGGAATACGGGTTTGTTTTTCAATCCAGTGAAATTTATGATGGCCTGAGTGCGGTGTATGACTACGGTCAAAATGGTACTGAGTTGAAAAACAACATCAAAGATTACTGGTGGAAATCCATGGTACAGTACCACGAAAATATTGTCGGCCTGGATTCGGCTATTTTTATGCATCCTACTGTATGGAAAGCGTCCGGGCACCTTGAGGCCTTTAATGACCCGCTCATTGACAACAAGGACTCCCAAAAACGTTACCGGGCCGATGTGTTAATTGAAGACCATATTGAAAAGCTGGAAGAGAAGATCACTAAGGAGGTCAAAAAGGCGGCCAAACGTTTTGGTGATGATTTTGATGAAAAGATGTTCCGGGAGACCAATCCGCGGGTACAGGCCAATCAGCAAAAAATCGACGACATCAACCGCCGGTTCAAGCCGGCCATGGAAGAAGGAAAACTGGATGAGCTGAAAGCCCTTATTGAAGACCTGGAGATTGCCTGCCCGGTGTCGGGTTCACGTAACTGGACTGATGTACGACAGTTTAACCTGATGTTTGACACCAGGATGGGGTCAGCCAGCGATGTTGCCTCCACAATATATTTGCGTCCGGAAACCGCCCAGGGCATCTTTGTTAACTACCTGAATGTACAGAAGACCGGACGTCATAAGCTGCCGTTCGGCATTGCCCAGATCGGGAAAGCTTTTCGCAATGAAATCGTGGCCCGCCAGTTTATTTTCCGTATGCGGGAGTTTGAACAGATGGAGATGCAGTACTTTGTTCGTCCCGGTCATGAGAAAGAATGGTTCGAATACTGGAAAGCCGAACGTATGCGCTGGCATCTTGCGCTGGGTATTCCAGAATCCTTTTTCCGCGTACATAAACATGAAAAGCTGGCCCATTACGCCAATGCGGCTGTTGACATAGAGTTTGCGTTTCCTTTCGGGTTTAAGGAGCTGGAAGGTGTTCACTCCCGTACCGATTTTGACCTGAGCGCACATCAGGAGCACTCAGGAAAAAAGCTGCAGTACTTCGACCCGGAAATGAACGAAAGTTACGTTCCCTACGTGGTGGAGACTTCCATCGGGCTGGACAGGATGTTTTTGGCCATCCTGACTCATGCCTACCGGGAAGAGAAGCTGGAAGACGGCTCCGAACGGGTGGTGCTGACCATCACCCCTGCCCTGGCTCCGGTAAAAATGGCTATTTTGCCGCTGGTCAAAAAAGATGGTCTGGCCGAAAAAGGCCGGGAGATCTTTGATCATCTCAAATATGATTTTCAATGTCATTATGAAGACAAAGATGCCATCGGCAAACGCTACCGCCGGCATGATGCCATCGGAACACCGTATTGCATCACGGTTGACCACCAAACCCTGAAAGACAATACCGTCACCATCCGCGAACGCGATACCATGAAGCAGGAAAGGATCCCTGTCGACAACATCGCCGGTATCGTATCGGAGCGCATCAACATACGCCCCGGCAAGGACATTCAACTACCAACCATGCCTTCAGGTGATTAATCATTCCAAAAGCGCCAGCAAAAGGTGAATAACAAGCTACCCCGGCCTGTCTGACACCAGGGGATAGCATCTATATTTGTTTTTGTCTGCCAGTTCCCGTAAGTTTGATATGGGAAAACAACCTGCCAATGACATTAAAAGAGATCAAGGCCCCGGTAGAAAGTCACATGAAGGCTTTTGAATCCCGCTTCCGGGATTCCATGAAGAGCAAGGTTCCGCTGCTGGACAAGGTCACCCGCTTCATCGTAAAACGTAAGGGGAAACAAGTGCGCCCCCTTTTCGTCTTTTTCTCAGCCGGCATTTTTGGCGAGATCTCCGAACGCACCTACCGTGCGGCATCCCTTATCGAACTGCTTCACACCGCCACGCTGATCCATGACGATGTGGTGGATGACTCAAATGAACGGCGGGGTTTTTTCTCATTAAATGCCTTGTGGAAAAATAAAATTTCCGTGCTGACAGGAGACTACCTGCTTTCACGGGGCTTATTGCTGTCATTGAACAATGAAGACTTTGACCTTTTGAAGATCGTGACCGACTCGGTTAAAGAGATGAGTGAGGGGGAGCTGTTACAAATAGAGAAGGCCCGCAAACTCGATATTGAAGAAGCTGTTTATTTTGAGATCATCCGGAAAAAAACCGCCTCTTTGATCGCTTCATGCATGGCATGTGGTGCCGCATCGGCCGGTGCCTCTGATGGAAACATTGCCGGCATGCACAGCATTGGCGAAAAGGCCGGCATTGCTTTTCAGATCAAAGACGACATCCTTGATTTTGAAACCCACATGGCCAAAGGAAAACCTTCGGGTGCCGACATCAAAGACCAGAAGATGACCCTGCCTTTGATCTACCTCCTCAACAACGCATCCTACCTAAACCGGCGGTGGATCATCAACACGGTCAAAAACCACAACCAGGATCCGGCAAGGGCAGCAGAGCTGACAAAAATGGTGTATGATAGTGGCGGAATAGAATATGCCCGGCAGTATATGAACCAATACAGGGATCAGGCACTGGAGGCGTTATCCGGCCTTCCGGATTCCGAATCCCGGCAGTCCCTGCAAAAGCTGATTTCTTTCTCCGTGGACAGGGAAAAATAGACCCGCCAAAAGTGATGAATCCCCCGGCCAGCTGTCATATCAAATGGTGCTTTCACGCCATATCTTATGCAAGAGGCACTTCGAAAAACGGGGTGGTCATCTTGTTATACCCGATGGCTTTCAGATGCTTGACGGCCAAATCAAAATGTTCATCCAGCTGCGAGGGGTGATGCGCATCGGTATTAACCATCACCGGGATTTCCCGTTGCAGACATTTTCTCAGGATGGCGGTTTCAGGGAAATAGTTTTCTGTTTTCCCGCGATAGACACCCCTTGTATTTAACTCAACGATGGTACCTTGTTTGGCAATGGCATCAAGCAGCCGGTCAACAGCTTTTCCATACCATTCTTCTTCAGGATCAAAAAGCTCTCCATGATTATGCATGTTCACTTTATCCAGATGCCCGATGATGTTTGGTCGCTGGTTGTTCACCATTGCTGTCTGCTGATTAAAATAGGCTTCCGTGGCCGCCCTGGCATCACCGCCAAACACGTCCTGAAGCCCCCGGATATATCCTTCCCGCGGCCCGTCAATAAACCAGATGTCGTCAGTCGTTTTGCCGCCCGGCTTGATCACCAAATGGACAGAACCAACCACGTAGTCCAGCGGGCCTTCTTCGATCATGGGTTGAATATCTTCCACAAAACCGGGAATATAGTCCGTTTCCAGTCCCAGGTATATGTCGATACGGCCTTTATACTGTTCTTTCAAACGATGAACTTCTGCGAGGTAGTCAGGATAATTCTTTTGCTCAATGCTCCATTCGCTGTAAAAAGGAAGCGGCGCGTGACCTGAAAAGCCAATGGCGGTCATCCCTTTATCTATAGCAGATTTGACATAATCTTCCAATGGTTCGCGTCCATCATCATAATAAGAATGTGTGTGAAAATTGTATATCATCATGTACGTTTTATGGCTTAGGCTGCAAAGATAACAGTCCTGGCGGAACCGGTTACCAATTATCTGATTGTAATTGTATGATGCAAATTCTTTTCTCAGAAAGATATTATCATCATAGCCTGTTGGTTGCCTGTTTTTTGTGAAAAGATCATTATTTTTACAAAAAAATATTCGTATATGCTTATCATCGGTATTGCAGGCGGTTCAGGATCAGGGAAGTCAACGGTTGTAAACAAGATCGTCGAACAGTTACCCCCTGATTGTGTGGCTGTCATCTCTCAGGATGCGTATTATAAAGACAATGGCCATCTCTCGCCGGAAGAACGGGCAAAGATCAACTTTGACCATCCCAGTGCGATTGAGTTTAATCTGCTGGCAAAGCATCTGGACATGTTACGTGAGGGGGAGACCATTCCCATGCCCATTTATTCTTATCTGACCTGTGCGCGTGCGGAAGAGACCATTCCTGTTCCTCCCAGGGAGGTGATCCTTGTAGAGGGCATCCTGGTACTTTCCAATCCGCGTATGCGTGACCGTATGGACATCAAAATTTTTGTTGACGCTGACGGCGATGATCGTCTCATGCGGGTCATACGGCGTGACATTGAGGAGCGTGGCCGGTCATTTATCGACGTTCTCAATCATTACGAACGTTTTGTGAAGCCGATGCACCTGCAGTTCATCGAACCCAGCAAGCGTTTTGCTGATATGATCGTTCCCCAGGGCGGCGAAAATCATGTTGCCATTGATATTATCCGCAGCATGATACAAATGAACCAATCCGGCTAAGCGAAGATCTCTTATTATTCAGAGAATAAAAAAGGACGTTTTATCATAATTGTAAACTAATACCTTTGCAGGCAAACCATTTTTTATGCCCTGGGAACATATTTTACTGGTAGTTTTTGTCGGGATCCTCACGGGATTTATCAACACCCTCTCGGGGAGCGGTTCGTTAATCAGCTTGCCCATCCTGATGTTTATTGGTTTGCCGCCGCATGTGGCCAACGGCACCAACCGGATTGGCATTCTGGTACAAAACATTGTGGGCACCGGGAATTATTATCGCCAGGGTGTGCTTGACGTTCCTATGGGCGTTCGGGTTGCGGTACCGGTGATCCTTGGGGCCATCACGGGCGCTTTTGTGGTAACGGGACTGAGTCCACGGGCGGTTGAAATTGCCGTAGGGGTGGTCCTTTTCCTGATGCTGATTCCGATATGGTTTAAGCCCCGGCAGTGGCTCGAAGGCAAAGACATGTCTGAGACATCGCCAAACAAACCCCTTCGCTGGCTGGTTTTTTTCCTGATCGGCGCCTACGGCGGCTTTATCCAGGCGGGTGTTGGCATCTTTTTGTTGTCAGCCCTGGTGCTCAATGCCGGTTACGACCTGGTAAAAGCCAATGCCCTGAAGCTATTGATTACCCTGATCTTCACCCCGTTTGCCCTGGGTGTATTCATCTGGCACGGGCATGTCGACTGGGTGGCCGGGATAACCCTGGCCGCGGGAAATGCGACTGGGGCCTGGTTTGCCAGTCAGTGGGCTGTGGCATGGGGCCCGGCGTTTGTTCGCTATGTGCTGCTGGTGGTGATCATCGGATCGGGGATTAAGTTGGTGTTTTTTTGATAGAA
>CAYMDX010000076.1:0-10227 GCA_964389125.1 uncultured Bacteroidales bacterium | reverse complement strand
CTGTCATGGAGGTTTTATAATATCTTACCAAATTTTACAAAAGTAGGGTTTTTTATGGTGTTGGAAATGCTTAATTTCGTAAAGCCTATTCACCTGTCAAAATGATATTATGACCAACATGACCGATTCATACCGGCACAAAGGAATGCGAAAAAAACTGATGGAAGAGGTACGTTCGAAAGGTATCCGGGATGAGCGTGTTTTGGATGCCATTGGGTCTGTACCACGTCACTATTTTATGGATTCTTCCTTCCTGGAAATGGCTTATCAGGATAAACCATTTCCTATCGGATCGGGCCAGACCATCAGTCAACCCTATACGGTGGCATTTCAAACGGAGATCTTGCAGGTGGAGAAGGGCCATAAAGTCCTTGAGATCGGCACAGGGAGTGGCTACCAGGCCTGTGTGCTGGAAGAAATGGGTGCCCGTGTTTTCTCCGTTGAGCGGTATCAGTCTTTGTACCGCAAAGCCAAAAAGCTTTTGAGTGAGATGAACTATAAGGCAAAGCTTTTCTATGGAGACGGGTATGAAGGGCTGCCTGCTTTTGCACCTTTTGACCGGATACTCATCACGGCTGCTGCACCTTACCTGCCTGAAAAGCTGCCGGAGCAGTTAAAACCCGGTGGAGTGATGGTAGTGCCGCTGGGAAGTGGCGACACGCAGGTTATGAAACGAATCACCAAGCACGGTGATGATGATTTTGAAGAAGAGTCTTTCGGCTATTTTCGCTTTGTGCCATTAGTGGGTAAAAAGGCACGTTAAACGGTTATGCATTATTCTTTGGCGCTTCTGTCAAGGGCATCGCGAAGACCATTCCCGAGCAACATAAATGAGAGTACCATCAACATGATGGCTATCCCCGGTAATATGGCAAGATAAGCCTTGTCAAGAATAATGAATCCATAATGTTCACGGATCATGTTACCCCAGGATGGCATGGGTGGTTGCACGCCGATTCCCAGAAAGCTTAATCCGGCTTCGATCAGAATGGCGGAGGCAAAGTTGGCGGCAGATATGACCACCACCGGACCCATAATCACCGGCAGGATATGGCGACGGATAATACGAAAACTGTCAAGTCCAAGCGCCCTTGCCGACTCCACAAAGGTTGCTTCCCGCAGGCTGATCACCTGGCCACGAACAAGACGGGCTACTTCTACCCACATGGTAAGCCCCACAGCTACGAAAACCTGCCAGAATCCTTTCCCCAGCGCGAAAGTGATGGCAATGGCCAGCAACAAGGTAGGGATGGACCACACAACATTGATCAGCCAGACAATAAACTGATCCGTTCGCCCCCTGAAAAACCCGGCCATGCTGCCCAGGCTGATGCCGATAACAAGGGATATGAATACCGCAATGAACCCTACTGACAAGGAAACGCGCGTGCCCAGGACCATCTGGCTAAGTATGTCACGCCCGAAACGGTCTGTTCCCAGCAGAAAGGTTTGCGTGCGGATATGATCACTGATGACCTCCTCCTGCATAGCTGCAATACTCCTTCGCTGCTTGTTGCCGTATACATCCGTGAAGGTCAGGGTGTCAGCGGAGACCCGCTCTATCCCTTTGTCTTTTTGGAGAGCAAATAAAACATCCGGAAGCGTGACCCATGCCTCCAGCCCGGGATATCCCTCCTGACCGGGGTACGTTTCGTAGTGCAGGGTATCCCCGGAAAACCACCAGTTTTGTATCGGTATGGTGTTGTAGGGTGATGGTTTTCCATGAAGAATTTGTTGAATCAACGAAGGAGCAGTGTATTCCCGGTTTTTAGTAATTTGCAGAATTTCCATGCGCGTCCCGGGACTGTGCGTGGCCAGCTCCAGCTGCTGGTGGTTCGCATGGGGCGTCTTGTCCGGAATAACCAGATAGCCAAACAAAGCAAGGAAGGCTGACACTACAATCCATAACATTCCCGCCATGGCCAGGGGATTCCGCCTTAGCCGGCGCAACGTGATCTGGCCCGGAGAGAGTGACCGAATATTTGATCGTCCTAAGAACACATCCAAACAGAATTTGAACAAATGTAACAAACAATATGTAATAGCCGTGTGTTATTTTATGGAGGCTGATGTTTTTACCAACAGGTCAATTATCTTTGCATGTAACGAAAAAAACGTATTTACAATGAAACAATCCGCACAATCTCTATTCCTTGTTTTGGTTATGTCGCTCCTCATGAGTGGTGTAAATGAAGCAGCTGCCGATAATGATGTCGAGTGGCTTACGATGGAAGAGGCCCAGGAAAAAGTGGAAGAAGAACCCAAAAAAGTTTTTGTTGATATATATACAGACTGGTGTGGCTGGTGCCGCCGGATGTCATCACAAACATATGCGCACCCTGTTATTGCTGATTACCTTAACAATAATTTCTATCCTGTGAAATTGAATGCCGAACAGGAGGAGCCGATCGAGTTCCGCGGAACAACCTATGAAAATAACAACCTCGGTGATCGCCGGCCAACGCACGATTTCGCTATTGCACTGCTGCAGGGACAAATGAGCTACCCTTCCATTGCTTTTTTTGATGAAAGCCTCAACCTGATAACCGCTATCCCGGGATTCAGACCACCCCACAGCATGGAAGCGGTGTTGTCCTTTTTTGGCGAGGACGTGTTTAAAGAGGATTCCGATCTGGATGCTTATATGGAAAGCTTCGAAGGACAGATTGAACCGGAGGAGTAAATTCAACCATCACAGCGTTTTTGGGTTTTGTAAATATACCACTGTGTGATTATCGCATTGTAATCATTGATATGCCTGTGTACTTTTGCGCCATCAACCTTTAAATCCTCTTTCATCGGACGGGTCAGCCTGTGATAGCATAGATAATCCCGATCACGCATACGTTTTTTTCGAATAAAAGCTGGTATAAGTGGCCGTAAAAGCTTTTGTCGCTTTTGTCGCTTGATCATCCGGGGCGTTTCCCCAATCTCATCAGTAAAAGATACCCCGAAAGGCCTGAAGTATTTTTCCAGGATCACCTCATCAAACATTTTCTTGTAAGAACGGTATTGAAAAGGTACCTTTCTGAAAAATTCCCTGAATGCCTTGTCCCACAGCGGCAGACGAAACTCATATCCAAAAAACGGAAATACGTTGGCCGAATTAAATATGAAACCGGCGAACTTTTCCTTTAATTCCCAGTCCTCAATATAGATATCATAGCCGGGCACCTCCTCTGTTTCAGGCGGATTATACCGTGCAAACCACTGATTGAGCCGCTCAGTAAGGGTTATTTTCTCTTTGTTTGATAAAGGAAGAAATCTGAAATACTTATCAATCAAATGTGCTGCCCTTGTCTTTTCCTGGTTGTTTGTTCTAATGGTTTTTTCCAGATAACTGCCGGCTACATAATCGCCTGTATGTCCCGGGATGAATACGCTGTTATCAGGTAACCTGCCTTGTTCGCGCATTTCCCTGATAGCGAAATAATCCTGAAGGAAGGGCATGGACGAAAGGTGTCCGGCATGGTCACAATATGCGATGAATTCCGGATCTTCTGTAAGGGTTCTTATGTCGACCCCGCGGTAGTCGGTGAAGAACCACGGGAAGCCCAGTTTTTTAGCGACACGTTGGCTTAGTTCGGATTCCTTGTTAGGCCTGCCATAGGTAAAGCAAATGGTGTTTTGGTAACCGGCTGCCTTAAGCATGCAGGCGATCAACCGGGAGTCATAACCGCCGCTTAAAGGGATAACAGCGGGCCGACCATCCAGCGATCGGATCAGTCGTTCTGTTACCTTATCCAGAATAGCTGCTAATTCTTTTTTCAGCGCAGGGTAATCTTTTTCAGTAAAAGATGGTGGCAGGAACCAGTGATAAGACTGGTACCGGGGTTCGTCCTGATTTGGAAGGAACAGAACCTCTCCGGCCCGGCATTTGTAAATGCCCCGGATCAGGGTGTCGCACCCCATCACAAAGCCACCCGCAAGAAATTCCGGCAATACGGTTTCGTTCAACTGTTTGCCAGGTTTCTGTGCCGCCAGTGAGGCTGCATCGTCCGCGACCAGCCATTGGTTTTCCGAGAAGGTGTAAAAAACCGGAAACATAGCCATGGTGTCTACCCCGATAAGCACCCCCTCATGTTTGCGGATGATGACTGTAAAAGCACCGTCAAGCTCCCGCATCAGGGCAGAGAGGCTTTCAGCGGTTTCTATGTGCATGAAGAGGGCGATGGCGTCACTTCCTGTCAGGAAACCCCCTTCCTGGTCATAAACATATCCCTTGAAGGAGACATGTTCATTGGTTTTCCAGGAAAACCCTTCGTTGATGCTTGTGTTGACTGCCGGCATGTTCGTTTGTTTCAAACTGTATGTTGGTTTTGTTCTGTTTATCTTTGGTAAAGAAAATCGCTACCTGGTTTTTTCGGTCAATAGCTTTTCATAGAGCCGGAGATACCGGTTTGCAACCACTTCGCGGCTGAACTGTTTTTCAGCATGTTTACGGATGATACCCTGGTCATAGTTTTTGTAGCTGTTGATCATTGCTTCCATGGCAGAGGCCATGCTTTTGGGGTCTTTCGGAGGCACGAGCAACCCGGTTTGTTTGGTTACGATGCTTTCAGGCCCGCCCGACCGCGTGGCGATCACCGGAAGGGCGCAGGCCATAGCCTCGATGATGACCACCCCGAAAGCCTCAAACAACGATGGCAGCACGAAAGCATGAGCCTTCTGAAGGTTTTTCACCAGCTCAGGACGTGCAAGCTTCCCGGTGAATTCCACATGCGCATCAAGGCCAAGTCTGTTGCACAGCGCTTCCAATGCTTTGCGCTGATCACCATCCCCGCCGATAACCAGCCTGACCGGATGGTTTATTTTCTCTTGCAGACGGGCAAAAGCGCTGAGGAGTACATCCACCCCTTTGATCTTCTCGAGGCTGGCCACGCAGATGAAGGTGAACGGGTCAACCGGAGGCTTGCCGTTTTCGAAAGGTATAAAAAACCCGGTGTCTGTCATGTTTGGTATCACCGACAGTTTTGTCCGGCCATCCGGTGCCAGCTGCATGATGCCTCGTTGCAGGGATTCGCTTACAGTTACAATATGATCCGCTTTGGCAAAGGCTTCTTTCAATAACGGTTTATGCCAGGTTTTAATCAGCTTCCGTGCATGGTCATTGTGATGGGTGAACCGGCCGCGGTGTTCGGTGAGCACATAGGGTGTCCCGAATCTGTGTTTAATACCGGCAGCTGCCAGTCCTGCCCACATGGCGCTGTGAGCCTGGATGATATCGGGATGGCCATGCTGCTTCGTATGTGCCTGGTACATGTTGATCGCCTGGTTTACCCACCGCCTGACGTTCATCTTGTTGACCAGCGGGATTCGCCGCTGCCATTGCCTGAGCTCCCTGAAATGCGCCTGGTTTTCGCCGGAAAGGTGGCCGGAACATGAGAGATAAGCCCCCGGATTGTCCGTGATTCCCAGTTCGACCGGCGCCAGCACGCTGACATCTACCCCGTTTCCGGACAGTGCCCGGCTGTGCTCCCGGAAGAACGCTCCGCCTGCCGGTGGATACCAGGAGGGGAGCACAACGATGGATGTGTGTTTATTGCCTGTCATGGAGCTGTTTGTGTCGGATTTGTGTGTTGCCGGTTCCTGGCCAGCTGCATATACCAGAGGAGCTTATAGCCGATGGTCAGGGTGCTGACGGCCGAAAACAGGATCAGGGCGATCATAACATCCTGGAGCCAGATACCGGTCATCAGCGCAAAGAAACGCAATACCAGGTAAACAATGTCAATGATCATGGCCTTTTTTTGTCTGAAAAACAGCTCGTGAATAAAGGTCAGCGGGCTGGTCAGAAACACCATAAACAGCCAGGGGCTCAGTATTTGCAGGTATTTGCCGGATGTCTCATAATTTTCTGAAAACACGAACGCAAACAGGTCGGGCGCCCAGATGGCAAAGATGATCAGGGGGATGATGCCGGCCAGGAAAAAACGTTGCACCATCTTTTTCAGGGAAGGATAGATGGATTTACCGTGGTGATGGTTTTCGATCATCTTTTGAGAAAGCACCTGTTGTGTTGACTGGGAGAACAGACTGACGGGGCGAAACACAAAGGTGTACCCGAAGGCATAAAGGCCGGCTATCTCTGCCGAAAAGCCCCAGGTAAACAGAAAGATGGGCAGGCTGCCCGAAAGGTTGTTGGTGAGGCTCACCGGCATATTGAACCGTGGGTATTGTGAGTAAACAGCAGCCTGCTTTTTCAAGGCAGAAAATGAGAACGGGACATGCAACCTGCGGATCTGTTTTAGCGTTTTCCAAAAGATAGAGCCCATAGCGGCAAAATGACCGGCAAGCTGTCCAAGGACCAGGCCATTTGCAGGTGTCTGGAACCAACCGGTTAAAACACGTACCCCGTTCAGGGAGATGTTCTGGGTCAGGGTGGTTTGTGCGATGCGACTAAACTTTTTGGTACGGTTCGAATAGAACGTCGCGGCGTGGATCATGGCATGGAGCATCAGGCTTACGGGAATTGCATAGAGCCAGGGGCTGATGTCCGGGTTGCCCAAAAGACCTGTTATGAACTGATTCAGGGTGACCGACAGGATCGCCGTGATTAGCGAAATAACCAGGGCTACGACGAGCACCAGCCTGAACAGATGGACGGCTGCTTTATCTTCCCGGGGAAGCATGATGGCCTGCTCATACTTGCCCGTGGTTATAACCGACATCACACTGATAATACCCAGATATAAAGCCACCAGGCCAAAATCTTCCGGCGTGAAGAGCCTGGAAAGCAAAGGCGAGAGTGCCAGGGAGAGGCCCTGCCCGATTACCGAGCTGGAAAACAGGGTCATAAAATGACGAATGTGTTCCAGGCCCAAAAAACGTCTGATGGCAGGTATCATGGATATCAGCTAGGTAAAGAAATTTGTGAGCGTTGGGTCACAAATTTCGGAAAAATAATGTATATTTGCACCGCAATTAAACGGTGACTGTAGCTCAGCAGGTTAGAGCACCAGATTGTGGTTCTGGGGGTCGTGGGTTCGAATCCCATCAGTCACCCTGCAGGCGGATTCTTCTCAGAAGGATCCGCTTTTTTATCTTTGATATGAACCCATTGTTGCTATTTCCTGATTGCAGACAATAACCCCGGCTACTGCATGTATTCCGGTTATTTGATAGAACTTCCCGTGTGACTGAAGCCCTTCTTTTTATCTATTATTCGATCTATTACCGTCTTTTTTCTTATGTAACTTGTTTTTGAAGTTATTCAATTATGGGCTATATTTTTCTCATACTTAGGTACGCTTAACCCGGAGCTTGCCTTTACCACTTCAATAACTACAACGAGGCGGTTAGTGCCGGTCGGAAAGGAAAAGCTGCCAGTTTTCTATTGAACGGGTGTCAAGCCCTTCCAGAATAAAATCTTCCTCCTGATACCGTTCTTTAACCGGTCGAACGAGAACCGGAAGACGTATTTTACCTAAAAGCTGCCACAGCCTGGTTGGTGGCGCGACAAATCCACACTTCCGCAACAGTCTGCCATCGTTCGCTGACAACACCCAGGTGCGCAAAAATGGGATCCGTATTTTTCGTATAGCTTTGCTGATCATCCGGCGAAGTACTTGCGGATTGATGGCAGCATATTCCCATAACAGATATTGGGTGTCAGTTAGCTTTTTTATGACCAGATAACCAGTCAGCTCGCCATGCTGGTAATGATACACAAAACGATAGCAGCCACTTTCATAATCGTAACGCCACCTGTAAAATGATGCATCCCGCAGCGGGGTGATCCTGTTCGAAGGACGGATTTTAAGATGAAAACCGGCAAGCTCAGCAGTCCGTAGTGTGTGTCCTACCTCTATCTGAAAACCCCGTCCCTGGATACTGCTGGTTTTTGGCCATTCTGCGTCTCCCAACCCCGAACGAATAAGGAGTGCGTTTCGCAAAGAGAAACGGAGACCAAAGCGTTTGAGACCATCGGTGGCCTGCCAGCCCTGTTTCAGGTTGAGCGGAGTGCTTTGTTCATTGGATGAGAGGTTCAGAATAATCCCTTTGTTTTTTCCGGAAAATTGAAAATCTTCAAAAAAAGAGTGATTCAAACGATAAAACAGCCTTTTACCCCGGTATTCAGGATGAATGATGGTATCTGCCGGGCTGTATACGGGGAAAGGTTCTGCCAGTCCCTTTACGAAATGGTGAACGACAAAGCCCCTGAACCCGACAACAAGGTTTTTATGCATGGCCAGGTAAATCACCGGGTTTGTTGTAAAAGGGTTATTCAAATATCGCCAGGTAAATAATTCACGCTGCCGGGTTTCATCCAGGTCGTTCCACAGGTGCTTCAGTAGTTCCAGCGCGTCTTCGCGGTGTTCCTGTTTGTATCGGATAATATGGATGTCCTGGGTATGCATAAGTCAAAAAATCGTATTCCTTACAAATATACCATCAACCACGGTTAGTCCTGAAGAAAAGTTTAGCGTGTGTGTTCCGGTTATGTCCTTTGTCAACTCAGGGTATATCGACTGTACTTGCTGTTCGGCATAGGTTTCTTTGCTGAGGGTGGTTACCTCCATGATCTGCATGCCATAACCATAATGCTTGCTGCAATCCTGGGCAGGCCTGTATAGCTTACCATTGTGCATAAATAGCCTGCCGGCGGGTCTGGCAAACCGCACATCGGATACGATTGGGTTTTGTGGATGCGGTGTCCAGTGCGTATCGGTCAGACTACTGGCATAGAACAGGAAAAGCTCATCGTTGATGGATGTCCCCGGGTGGGTGTCCACGCTTGCAAACAACCAGAAGGTGTCCCGGTAGTTGAAGAGGGTCGCGTCTGTGGCGGAGATATCGCTGATCAGGGTTTGTTCAAACAGCCATGTATCGGGGAAGGTACGGCATTTATAGAGCTCAATGGAATGGTTTTGCAAGGTCTCCGGAATCATATACAGGTGGTCTTTATCCCGGAAAATAAAAGGGTAGGAGAGATGGTAAGGACGTTTTAGTGCCGGACGGGGTGTGCTATACAGTCCTTCGCCTTCCGCTTCCATCACCGCTATATGCCCTTTTTTTTCTCGAAAAGTCATTTCTTCAATGAAGATATAATCTTTCTCATCTTGCCGGATTACAAAAGGGTCTGCCCATAAGCGGTCTTTCGGCGGTATCAGTCGTTTGAACCCGGAGAAAGAGGCCGGTACGTGTCCTGCTTGTCCCGAATGTACAAGCAGTCCCCATTGCTCGCGATAAAGCAGGTAAAAGATTTTCCTTTTCAGATAGGTTAAAAAAAGCCGGAAAACTTTGTTGATGAGTTCGGTGTTCTTGGGAAGGTTTGGCGTTTGTCTTTCTACTGCCTGCGGGGAGCTTTTGTCTGTCGGTGTGTGTGCAGGGGTAATACCGTTGTTTGAGCGGGATAATGCTTCCAGCTGCCAGGGGATGAGCAGGCGGGCTTTCCAGAAAAATGTGTTTCTGTTCCAGTTGATGCTGTTGTCGAGGGTGCGAAACGTAGATGTGCCGATCACTTTTCCGTCAGTATAATCCCCGCTATATGCGATGATGCGGATTGTGGAGGTAGCTTCCTGGTTGAGCAATTCCCATATGCCGGCATAATCGCTGCATACAATTTTTTTGTTACCAGCTTGCACTGTCCAGATGCCATAGGTCGAACAGTTGAGGATGCTCCCCGCTAATGCCCTGAAACCTACTTGTAAAAAGAGATCTGCCTTGTGTTGCTGAATGGTGCTCACATCATCTTCTGCAATGATATCGGTATCTTCTTTTTCTTCCGGGGTAACCGGTAGCTCCGGACAATTTACCGGCAGGTTTGACAGGTTTTTTCTCTCAAAAGCGTTCGGCACCGGTCTAAAGAGCAGGTTTTCAAGCTTCCGGTAAAGAAAAAAGAGCCAGTGTTGCCTGTTTTTCCAGTTTGGTTTATCAGGGTGGTGGCTGGTTTTCTTTGTTTTTTTTCTGATGATCAGGACGATCCGGGAGTGATCGGCTTGACTGATCTCGCTGATCATGTCGAAAGCCCAGGCCGGGAGCATGTCATCATCAATCAGCAATCCGATACGTATCTTTTTTTGATGTGCCATACCCGGGATCACGGTTTTCTTGCAGACTATTCCTTACAAAGGTAAGGGCTAAATCGACAACTCAACAGCTATGTTTACGAATTCACATGAAAACATACGCTTTGGTTCAAAGAAAAGGCGTTTAATTTATTACCTGATTATGGCTAATTTTGTACGTTTTGTTGATGTTGAGATAATGCTGACATCTGATTTC
>CAYMDX010000075.1:0-10357 GCA_964389125.1 uncultured Bacteroidales bacterium | reverse complement strand
ACGGCTGATTACCGAAAATTTTACCGCAAAAGAATCTTCAAAGTAAATAAAAAAAAAGAAAATGAAACTGTTTCTGGCAAAATAAAATTACATTATTCATGCAGAATTACTTTTTGCTACGGAACGGATTACAATATATGGCCGGATTGGTGGTTTTCGTGCAGACCGCTCATATTTCTATTATTCATAAATTTTTTTTATATTGCACTGATATTGAAAAAGAAGTATGTACTTTTAAAGCAAATAATTAAGCAAAAACAGGTATTATCTACCGTTTTTAACACGTAACCAAGACTTATAAAATTACATACTAGCAATTAAAATATCAAGCATGCACAAATTTGTATTATATGTAATTATATTGTTTTTGTTTACCTTATGTAAGCCTATAGAGTATAGCGAATATGTAGAAGATAACTGCAAGGTTCGTGTTCCTGCGCTTCAAGGTGAATATGAAGGTTGGTGTTATGATGGGTATGCACATTGGTGGGGGACAGCTAAAGGAGAGGATGATACTTATGACGGGCGTTTCAAAAACGGTATGCCTCATGGAAGGGGTGAGTATACCTGGGGTGATAAAGCAAAGTATAGGGGTCGCTGGCGCGAAGGCGAAAGAGACGGCAGGGGTATATATGTTTCGATTGAAAATGATGAAAAAATCAGGGAAGAAGGTGTCTGGGAGGCGGATACGCTTTTAAGAGAAAAGGGAGACAGAGATTACGAGGTTGGTCATGTTCTAAATCTAAATCGGTATAACATCAGGAAAGTTGCCGATGAACATGATCGTATAATGGTAAGGATTCGGCAGAGAGGCAGACAGAATACCAATATAAGGAATTTCTTTTTTACTATTCCCGGAGAAGGTGATACATATCGTACTTCTGATCAGACAGGGTATCAGAATGTAGATTTTCCAGCCGATTGTGAGATCACATACGAAACAATAGGTGTATTAAGGCAAGTTTCTTACAGGGTAAGGTTTGAAGTAACTATAAATGAACCCGGAGAGTGGCTCATTACGTTATATAATTAAACGAAGTTTTAATTGTTTATTCAGTAGCAGGATTATTTAGAACATTCAAGAGTCCATTCTCTTACAACATTAAACTCACGGCTTATTATATAGAGTTTGTTTTGTTCAAAACGATGTATTTCCCATTTTTCATGGTTGTAGGGGCGACTATCAAAATCAAGTATAAGGATATTGTCAAAACGAAAATCATCAGGTGCAGGTTCTACTGACCATTTACCGGCTCGCTTGTTTACCTCGCCGGATTGATGTGTTTCATTCACAAAAGTATGATCTTCATGAAGTTCCAAGGTGAATTTATCAATATTTGGTAGTTCTTCATTTCCCATTATGCGGTAGGATAGCGAATTCCAATTGCCAACCAGGTCTTCTTCTTTATTGGATTTACATCCGCTTAAAGTTATTGTTGTAATTAGTAAAATTAAAGGTGTTAAATTTTTTAATTGTTTCATTTTTATTTTTAGCTATTTAATTCATTAACAATGATTTGCAAGTTCACCCTGTGGGTTTGGCAAAATCTACATGCCAACCCCACAGGGTTGAGTTTTTCATTTAGAACGTTCAAGAATCCATTCTCTTAGAACATTAAACTCACGGCTTATTAGATAGAGTTTGTTTTGCTCAAAACGATGTATCTCCCATTTTTCATGGTTGTTGGGACGAGTATCAAAATCAATTTTAAGGATATTGTCAAAACGAAAATCATCAGGAGCAGGTTCTACTGACCATTTACCGGTTCGCTTGTGTACCTCGTCGGAGCGATGTGCTTTTTTTACAAATTTATGGTCTTCCTGAAGTTCTAAGGTAAGATTATCAACACCTCTTAGTTCTTCATTGCCCATTACGCTGTACGATAGCGAATTCCAATTGCCAACCAGGTCTTCTTCTTTATTGAATTTACATCCGCTTAAAGTTATTGCTGTAATCAGTAATATTAAAGGTGTTAAACTTTTTAAATTTTTCATCATCTTTTGTGAACATTTTTTTGATGAGGGTTGCATCTGTTCAAAATTTGTATAAAAATAAATCATTTTTAAATTGATTGCTTGTATTCATTTTCATTAAAGTTATTTTTTTAACATGTTTTTGAATAAAGTTAGTAACTATCCCACCAAACGGGGTCCCATATCTCTACATCATCAGGTACATTTTGGTAATTTCGCTCATACTCACTTTGTCCATAAGGAAGCCGCCTTGGGATTTTGTCGCCGGTGTGATTGTTTAGTGCGGGTTTAATTTCAGGGAAACCGGTACGTCTCCAGTCAATCCAAACGGTTGGTTGTAGAAACAGGGCTATATATTTTTGTTCTATAATCTTCTCCAGGCTTAGCTCGTGTGTATCCAGGAATTCGTCCAGCCAATCTTGATTAAATGAGTCATAGTCTATAAGTGATGATTCAACAGCAAGTGAATAAGTTTCCCTGGCTTGTTCTGTCAACCCTTTTTCAAATAATATTTCAGCTTCCATGAATTTTTGTTCAGTAAAAGAGGCTAAAGTGATTTTACTATTTGCTTTTGAAAAAGAGTTGTTTATTTTGCTGGCATTGGAATTGGCAGCACCTGCTTGAGAACCTTCATAAATGGCATCCTCATTTTTTTGGAAATATACCGAAAGCCTTGGATCGTTATCATCCATCAGGCCAATAATTTTTTGACCTGCTCTAAGGTCATCATTATTTTCTGATAAATATGTGTAAAATGGATTGTCCAGGAATTCAATTTCTTCAAGATTAACTTGTAATGCTTCACCGGGTTCCAAAAACATAGGTTCTTCCATATATTTCGCTATTTCTGGATAACCCTGTTTGTTTGAAAGGCATAAATGGTATTTTAGCTTGAGATAATTAATATATCGAAGCCATTTGTCATTATCACCTCTGAAAAAAATGTCTTCTTCATTCGGTTTATCATAGCTTTCAGTGTCTTTAATCATGGATTCTGCTTCATCCAAAAGTTCAAAAATATGAATATATATGTCTTCTTGTTTATCGTATGCAGGTGTAACATTATTTTCACGATATAGAAAATTTTCGGTGAACGGCACATCACCCCAATTGTTGGTTATCAACCCGATTGTATTTGCCATGATGGCTCTTGAAATTCCACCATATTTTTTGAGATTGATCTCATCAGAATGTTGTTTTACTGTGCTGGTCAATGATAAAGTATTTGTATAGAAGATGCTCCAGGCTTCATCAGTATCTTCAGGGTTAATATCATATCGTTCTACTCGCAGAGACATACCATTTAAGCTACTTATTTGTTGCATTATAAGCGATGAGAAAACGCCATAATCATGACCATAGGCAAATGCCAGTTGAGCTTGTGATTGAGGTAAAAGCTCTTCTATAAGACTTAATTTTTCATTTTCATTTAAAGGATCATCAGATAAATCATCGCAGGAAAAAAGCAGGAATAATATAAGCAAAAGGGTAATTACAGGAAAGTTATTTATATAACGTAAGGACATATATTTTAGATTAAAAATTAAACCGTGCGGCAAAATTTTGTTACAAAATCGATATTTTTTTTATGGTTTTACCATTTCTATATTTTAAAAACAGGAGTTGCTATTTATCTAGCAACTCCTGTTTTAATAAGTTAAATAGTGAAATACCTGTTTTTATTTTACTATTTCTTTAGCGTGTTAATGGTCACGTCAGATCTGTCTGTTTTCTTAGGTTCTTCACGTGTTAAGACAGAAGTGAAAGTGTCCCATGCATCACCACCAGGAGCCCAATAGATGTCATATGTTATGGTCATGGTTTCATTATCAGGATCAAATTCCCCTTCACCTCTTATCCAGTATTCACCCCATTCTGCAGTTTCAAGCAACAACTGCTCGTCAACATTTATCGTGTTGTCACAGTCAAACTCAATTGTTGTTTTACCTTCACCACCTACACCTTCTATTATTGTTTCTTCCCAAAAATCTTCAACCAAAGCTAATATAAATCCATCGATAATGAGGGTGTTGAGCGCAGTTTCATCAACTTCTGCTTCCAATTCAGCAGCATCCAAAGGATTATCAGAGTACCAGGTACCTGCCCAAGGGTTCATATCTTCAGGACAAAAAGGAGTTAATGTAACTGGCTTGGTAAAAGGATCACTCGACATACCACCATAGGTAGTTTCAACTACAGTTATAGAACCTTCAGCCTGTTCCGATGAAGTCGGGAAAGTAATGTAAGCAATATTACCCAACTCTTCATCTTGAATTATTGTAGGTTCTCCTGAGGGGCTGGAACCAGACCAATCCCAAGTAGAGCCACCCCTATAAGGAACTTTATATTGAGTAGGAAAGTCCTCACTACCATGAGCTATAAGCACATCAGGTCCATCCATTGCTAATATCTCAGGGTCTATTGCATCAAAATCGTATTCATCTTCTTCACATGCGGTAAATGCCATCATGAAGGCGAGTAACAATGAACCGATTAAATATATTTTATTTTTTCTCATATCTTTTTACATTTTGTAATTATAAATAATGTTTCTGAAAAGATCAGAATGATTTTTTTAATTATTCCAGCCAACCGGAAGGCTTGCTCCAGCTAGGGTCAAAATGATAGTGATCATAAATCCAGGCACCACCAGCAGAGGTGTTTACGCCATCAGCATTATCAACACCACCATAGGTATATATATCTAACACTAGTGTTTCTAATTCACTTCCTGGAACTGGCCAGTGTAATATAGCACCATACTGCATCTTGTCTCTTCTTCTCATATCGGCCATATGTAGCATATACCCGCAATTAGTGAGTTCAATATCACGTTCATAAAAGATAGCCCGTAAAAGTTCTTTTTCATCCTCCGCTACATCGTCTAAACCACCTCTTGCTTTTCTTTCATTGGCTGGATCATTGAGTATAGCAGCAGCACCAGCCAAGTTTCCGGTTCTTACCATGGCTTCAGCTTTCATAAGCTCATTTTCATATAATCTGAGTTCATACAAGGGGCCTTGCATTTGCTGCATCGTTGCATCATAACGCTTATGCCTGTAATTAGTGAAGTGCCAACCTCCACGAGCTTCACGGAAGTCATGGGAACCCATGTATTGAAAGTCTGATTCTAAACGAGCATCATCAGACTTTGCCTCTCCTATCCGGGTATCATCATGTGGGTCAGGAAAATCCGGATCATCCGTAGGAACAGGATGTCCATTTGTCTGGGTGGGGTATCTTACAAAATAATCATCGTCCATTAGGGCGATAATACGTGTATCAATGCGTGCCCAACCAACAACACGTAAATAATAACCGCTATACTCTATCCAGTCAGATCCAAATCCTTCACCAATAGGTGCTACTTCTTGAATGTCAATGCCATTATTTGCAAATGTTAAGACATCGTTCCAATCATAATCTATCCAGTTTAGCGTCTCGTTCTGCTCGGCATTTCTGGATCCGGTAACTAAATATTTGGCAATATAAGAATTTGCCATTTTCACAATAAAATCATTATCTACGGTTAAACCGTTTAACGCGTTATCACCCCATGAGAAATCATTATTTTTGGCAATTTCTATGGCAGCTTGAAGGTCTTCAATACCTGCCGCTATCACATCTTCCCAGGGTTGAAGCTCTAGTTCGGCCAAATCATCATCTTCTCTTACAATCATTCCCTGGTCATAAGTAACACCTATGGTAGCAAGCATAGAACCTCTAATAAAATAGCCGGCAGCTAACATCTTAGGGTTATCTGCTCCACCTGTGCCAATTTCCATGCCTTCTTCATTAATGAGAAACATAACGTCATTAACTTGAGAAATGGTTGCGTAACAATTATTATAAGTAATTTCTGAGACACTGCTGTAGCCATAAGCCGGGTCATTATTCCATTCTTTACGTGGCTCCCATGATAAGTCCTGCCATGCAAAGTTACCCCAGCTTACCGAATGATGGTCAGCTGCAACTGTTTGGGAATTGTTTATAGCACCTATTGAACCTCTCTTTGATAGCCACCACTCAAGCCATGCGGATTGCATTACCTCTGGCACATCTTCGGGAGAAGAGAGTACATCTTCCATTGACGGATTATTCAAATTTTCAACCTCAAGCTTTTCGCAATTAAAAAGCGTTACGCTGAAAATTATGAAAAGTGCTATTAATTTGAAATTTAATATATATCTCATCATTTTATTTCTTTTTTGTGATTAATTAAAAATTAACTTCTAAGTTAAATGTGAATGATCTGAAGTTAGGATAGTTAAACATGTCTATCATGTAATTGGTTGGCTGTGATGTACCACCATAGTCAACTTGAGCAACTTCCGGATCCCATCCTGAATAATCTGTAATAGTAAGCAGGTTTCTTCCTATAACACCAAACCTGATACTCTCTACCATACCAAGATTTAAATTGGCTAATGCTTCACTTTGGAAAGTGTAATATACTGCCAGTTCTCTTAACTTAAAGTAAGTACCGTCTTCCACAAAGTATGCGTTGGGGTCGTTGACAGCGTAAAAGTCCTGGTAGTATGAGCCATGTTTCTTTTCATTAGGAGCTTTACCTGCCTGGTCAAAGTCGCCATGTGCAAAATCCCTGTACATCCATTGTTTTGTTTGGTTGTAAACATCACCGCCTTGTTTCCAGTGCCATGACATGTTTAATTCTACGTTTCTATATATGAAACGATTATTCATAGTGAGGTTAAAGTCAGGGTTCATGTCTGCAATATTCATAAAATCCTCACCCTCATCATCGTAATACCTTATTGGGCTTTCATGTGCAGTACCTTCTGTACCCCTCTCTATTACGTAACCATCGGAATTTACTGTATAGTCATTAATGGTATGGCCATCGGGCAATTGATTTTCCATTTGATCAAGAGAAGTAACCCATCTGTGACCGTACATTACACCAAGAGATTCACCTTCTCTAATATAAAAAGTTTGAAGATCATTAATAGTCGGTCCTGTTCTGAATGGCGGAGCTTGCATAGATGAAATCGTCTGGTCTATTTGGTCATAATTGAAGGTTACACGCCAATTGATATCGGGCGTTTGTAGCAATAGTGCACTAAGCGAAGCTTCGAAAGCTACTGACTCAATATTTGCAGCATTTTGCCATTGATAACCGTATCCAGCAGCAGCCGGAAGAGGAACCTGTAAGAATGCACCATCGGTTTCAATTATAGAATACGTTGATTCAAATTCAAACATCTCAAGGAACCGGGCATTCAAACCAAATTCCAGCTCTGATGTCTCACTGGGTCTGAGCGCTGTGTTACCTATAGTGGCTTTGCTCACTTCTCCTCTGTAAATAGAATATGTTTCATATTGCCATGTGAAACCAGGTCTGTTACCGGAAGTTCCATAAGCACTCCTTAGTCTCAATTCATCAACACCTGGGATGTCAAACTCTTCGGATAAGCGATATGCACCACTAACCCTGAAGTATGGATTCCATCTTTCGTCTTCACCGAACAGAGAAGAACCGTCATAACGGAACAATCCTGATACAATGTACCTGTCAAGATAGTCCATATCAACAATAGCAAAATAGTTTCTTGTGCGTGTTTCATAATTTGTAGAACCAACAGTTCGTTCATCTGATATAGCAGCTAATGTTCTAATGTTATCTGCACCAAGGTTCTCACCCCATGCGTACATGTAATCAAATTCGTATGATTCATACAAATAGCTCATTCTTGCTCTCAACGCAAGATCACCGAAGTCTTCATCAATATTTGCTGTAAATTGAGTTGTTTGATTTGTCCCTTCCGAAAAGTTTTTATACATATATCCGGGTTGATCGGGTCTTTGAACGGTGGAATAACCTATTGGCTGAAATGTCTGTTGGTTATTATTGGAACGTTCAAGATTATATTGTCCTTCAAAAGATAACCAATCTGTCAAATAATAATTGGCCTTGAAGCTTTGCATTACATTTCTTCTGAAACGACCCATATCCTGGTAATATAATGAATGCAGAGGGTTATCGTTGTCAGACTGGAAGTGATTGGCCCATATATAGTATTTGTCAAGAGAGCTACCTACTACGGGCGTATCTGCCCACGCATCCGCTACGTACGATCCGTCTCCCCTAAAATAACCTCCGGCATATTCATCAGGAGGATCCATTTCTAAGTTAACATCTGGAGCGAAGAACAGCATATCAAAGAAAGCAGAGCCTTGTCCGCCGCCCCAACCTGTTGAAAAACGGCCATCTGCAACATCAATATCATTTTTTGTAACCAAGGTAGTAGCTGATATTTGAAGATCATCTCCAAACCAGTGGTCTGCATTTAAACGGATATTATTACGGGTATTACCCTCGGTGCCCCATACAATACCTTCGTTCCTGGTTCTTTCATAAGATGTGAAAATTCTTGTTCTACCTTCATTATGTGTTACACTCACATAATTGGTTTGAAAATTTCCTCCCTGGAACATCAATTCACTCTGGTGATTGTTTCTAAAGGCAAAAGGTTGGTCGAAGTAACCTGATTCTTGCCATATACGAGTACCTTGAATCCCCGGATGGAATCCGCCTTCATAAACAATGTTACCATCTGCGTCTTTGGGATAAGTAAGACCTGCATATTTTGTAAAATGATCATAATCCTCCCAGTCGTCGGCCAACTTAAACTGATGGTGCTGTCTTGTGGGTACTTCGTTAGCAAGTTCTTGAAAGCCAAATTCGTTACGTACCCTAATTTCTGTAGTACCTTCGGCAGCAGATCCACCGCGTCTTGTGGTAATAACAACTGCACCGCCGCCTGCCCGGCTACCATATAACGCAGTTGCGGAAGCACCTTTTACAACTTCCATAGTTTCTACGTCATCCATATTGATATCAGCAAGGTCACCTTCCATCATTACTCCGTCAAGTATGATAAGTGGACTTTGACCACTCACAATAGAAGTAGAACCCCTCAAACGCAGATATGATGCCTGCCCGGGGTTGCCGCTGGCTGATACAACGGTGGCACCGGATACCTTGCCTTGCAGAGCTGTTGAAATATCCGACGAAGGAATGGCTTGGAGTTCTTCCCTTCCAACACCTGTTACTGATACACTCATTTTGTCTCGAGGAGTCTCTCCGGCAACACCTGCTGTGATAAGAACCTCTTCAAGTGCCAACAAGTCCGGAATCATCTCAACATCGATTTCGCTCCTGCCTGCTACAGCAACCTCCAGGGTTTGCATCCCAACGAATGAGAAGACAAGGACGGCATCTGCAGGAGCCTCAATTTCGTAAGTACCCTCAATGTCAGTAACCGTACCGACGGTCGTACCCTGAATAACAACGGATACACCTGGAAGCGTCTCTCCGTCAGAGGCATTTCTAACTGTACCTGTAACTGTGATTTCCTGCCCGAATGCTTTTGTTCCAAGCATTGCGAACAGCATTAATCCTAAAATTACAATTCGCTTCATTTTGATGTGTTTTGGTTAGTAATTAATTTGTCTTTTTGTGTTAATTTAAATATATATCCATTTTGAGGGATATATATTACATTGATTGTTTTGTTAATCTTTTTGACCATAAGAAGAAACTGCTATGGTAAAAAGGCATGTTTTGATTGGTTTTTCTAAGGTTCCTCCATTTAGTTTTATTTGATTGAACATACGATGAATAAAAGTTTGCATAATTAAATTATTACCATAAATGATTTGTTTAATAAAACGAATCACTAATAAGTACTAAACCTTAATTCACGTTCTTTAAAATCCTTGTTATATCGCAATTATAGAGACCTTTTTGTGCGTGACGATTGGAAGTGGAAATTCTTTTCAAATGGAAACACGCTGAAAGTTGACCGCCTAACCTACAAAATTTTGTAAATTCTCAGCATTTCTCTAATGGATAAAACATCTGTCAGAGAGATACTTACAAAATGCGATTACAAAGATGTCGATGTCAAAGAACAATTCAATAACCAATTATGGATTCAGTGGGTTTTAAGTCGCCAACACTGGAAACAAATTTAAGACAAAAAGTGCAATATAAAAAAAATTTTAAAAAAAAATTAAAAAAAAGTTAAAGATTGGCAAATTTTCCAAAAATAGTTAAGTTAACTTAACTGGCATGATACTGTTGAAAGGGAAAGTTGTTTAACTGTTAATCGTTGGATTGTTTTAATAATAATCCTTCTTATGGATTCTGGTCATCTATTGAAATTTGATCATTTGCATCAATTTCATCCTGTGGTAGTAACCATTGACAATCATCTGAACCAGCTGGTTCATGCATGCGGTCGGCAATTCCCGGTTAGTGCCCCTGGTCTTCTGTCCTTAAAAGGTCTTCACCGGTAACGTTTAAGGATCAATTTAATAACCTCCTGCCAATCATGGCTTTCAATCCGAATATAATAAA
>CAYMDX010000074.1:0-10399 GCA_964389125.1 uncultured Bacteroidales bacterium | reverse complement strand
TACAAATAGTAACGCAAATATAAACAGATAAAATTATGGACAAGCCGGTTTTAGAACGTGCTCAACGTTGGTTGTCAGAAGAATATGACGATGACACACGGCAACAGGTTCAGGAGCTCATGGATAATGACCCGGAAACATTATCGGATGCATTTTACCGGGATCTGGAGTTTGGCACCGGTGGTTTGCGGGGTATTATGGGCGTCGGGACCAACCGGATGAACAAATATACGGTCGGAATGGCCACCCAGGGGCTGGCAAATTACCTGAAAACCAATTTTTTACACCTGGAACAGCCCAAAGTGGCTATCGCCTATGATTGTCGTATAAACAGTGAGTATTTCGCTCGTATAACAGCCGAAGTACTGTCGGCCAACGGGATACAAGTCTTTTTATTCGATGCATTGCGGCCGGTGCCGTTGCTTTCATTTGCTGTTCGGGAACTATCCTGCCAGGCCGGCGTCGTCATTACGGCTTCCCATAACCCCAAAGAATATAACGGCTATAAAGTCTATTGGGATGATGGCGGACAACTGGTGCCTCCGCACGATAAAAATATTATCGCCGAAGTGCAGAAGATCACACGGGTGAGCCAGATCCGTTTTGACAAGGTGGCGGCGAATATAACCATGCTTGACGAATCTTTTGATAACACGTATCTGGAGAAAATTACCACCTGGTCATTTTCGCCGGAACTCAACAAACGTCATCGCGACCTGAAGATCGTGTTTTCACCGCTTCATGGTTCTGCGGTACGACTGGTGCCTGCGGGTTTACGATCTTTCGGGTTTGAGCAGGTGTTCACCATACCGGAACAGGATCGTGTCGATGGTCGTTTTCCGACGGTTAAATCGCCCAATCCGGAAGATCCCGCCGCTTTTGAAATGGCTTTGGAAAAAGCCCGTGAGGTTGATGCCGAACTGGTGATGACCACTGATCCCGATTGCGACAGACTGGGTGTTGCCATCAAAGACCCGGATGGTCAATACATGCTTCTTAACGGTAATCAAACCGCCGCATTGCTGACCTATTATGTGTTGGATCAGTGGAAGCAACAGGGCAGGTATGCCGGTAATGAATATATTGTAAAAACCATTGTGACAACCGGACTGCTCAGTGATATAGCGGCCGATTACGATGTGACCTGTCTGAATGTATTAACCGGGTTTAAATACATTGCCGAAAAAATAAAGGAGCTGGAAGGTCAGAAACGTTTTCTGTGTGGTGGAGAAGAAAGCTATGGCTTTTTGGTCGGCGACCTGGTCAGGGATAAAGATGCGGTGATCAGTTGTTGTATGATCGCTGAAGTGGCTGCCTGGGCAAGGGATCAAGCGCTTACATTATATGACTTGTTGATGCAAATCTACCGGAAATATGGTCTGTATGTTGAAACCTTGCTGTCCATCACCCGGGAAGGGCAAAAAGGTGCCGGGGAGATCAGTCAGATGATGGACACTTTCCGTAAGCAACCACCGGAAACAATGGACGGGAAACAGGTGGCTCGTATGATCGATTACCACGAAGGCACGGATACCGATCTTCGGAGCCGGGAGACACATCCGGTAAACTTACCCGCATCCAATGTGTTGCAATTTGTGCTGGAAGATGGTACCATGATTACCCTGAGGCCATCTGGTACCGAGCCCAAGATCAAATTTTATTTCGGATGTAAAGGTGTTATGAACGAGGGCGATCAATACGGGGATAAGCGTGCTGAGTTGCTGGATACCATTGGCCGGATAAAAAAGGAGCTGGGGGTTATCTGAACCTGCTGCGCTCTTCACGAAGCTTCTCTATGGCATCTTCATGATCCGGGTTTTCGTTATATTCCAGGTAGGCCTCCACGAACTCGGGGTGGTCTCCAAAAAGGATATCGAGCCGTTCTTCAAGGGGTGGCAGCCACAGTAGCAGCAGAATGATCGCAAGGCTTGCTGCACGTACGTAGTAATGCCGTAAGAAAGCATATGACTTTTTTCGCCGCACCTGGTAAGAAACAAGATAGCCGGTGAACGCAACCAGAAGGATAAAGGATGAACGCAGCATAAAGTCTATCCCGGGATAAAAAAACATCCCAAAAAGACTGGCAATCAGGGCATATGAAATGACGATCCCCATACTGATGCTGATGGCGACCCTGAAGTGGCTTAATGAACGTAGTGCATGTTTGTTCAGCAGGTCCAGTGGTTGCAGTTTATTAAAGATAAAAAAGCCAAACCAGAGATAGTAGACAGCCAGCAGGGTTGTGACGATCAGCAGGGCATAGTTCATCATTGTTCCAACCAACAGTCGTAGTATGATGAGAACGATCACGGTGACCGCCCCTGCTTTTTCTCCTTTATTGAATAAGGTGTCTTTTTTCTCCATTGAAAGTATGCTAAGCTTCAGATAATATTTACTTCCGGTTCAAGTTTGATTCCATACAGGTTATATATTGATTGCTGTATTTTGTTACCCAGCTCCAGGATGTCTTCTCCTGTGGCGTTGCCATGGTTGACGAGTACCAGGGCTTGTTTGTCATGTACGGCGGCGTCTCCTTCCCTGTATCCTTTCCAGCCGGCTTTCTCGATGAGCCAGCCTGCTGCCAGCTTAACACCATTCCTCACAGGAAAGGAGACAATATCAGGAAATGCTTTCTGCAGCCGTTCAAAGGTTTTTGTTGAGATTACCGGGTTTTTGAAAAAGCTGCCGGCATTCCCCAAAATATCAGGATCCGGAAGCTTTCTGCGCCGGATTTGGCAAACGGCTTCCCTTACTTCGGCGATGCCGGCATCCCTGACACCCATAGATTGCAATTCATCTTGTATGGTGCCGTAATCTGTTTTTATCTGATGAGATGTGTTGAGGCTAAAGACCACGGACACGATGATGTAGCGGTCTTTACCCTTTCGTTTAAAGAAGCTGTCGCGATAGCCAAACTGGCAATCGTCTCTCGAGAAGTTGACAAACTGGCCGCTTTGTTTATCGAATGCTTCCAGGCTGTAAAAATGGTCTTTCAGTTCCACGCCATATGCCCCGATGTTTTGTATCGGACTGCTTCCGGCCTGACCCGGTATGAGCGAGAGATTCTCCAGTCCGCCATATTCCTGTTCCACACAAAAAGCCACCAGATCATCCCAGGGCTCACCGGCGGCTACCCATAGCAGGTTCTGCCCATTCCGGGAACCGATTACTTGTTTCCCGCGCAGGTCGATTTTCAGAACAGTACCGTCAAAATCATTGGTGAACAAAACATTACTGCCGCCGCCCAGCACAAGATGTGGTTCCAGAAGTTCCGGGCTGTGGCTAAATAGTTCCGGCAAAGCTTCTTTCTCCCTGATTTCTGCAAAACGTTTGGCATATGCATAAATGCCAAAGCTGTTGTGTTCACGAAGGGGGTAATTTTCTTGAATCAGCATGACGGATACAGTAGCATAATCAGGGTATAACAATAACACACCAAAGTTAATGCAAAATTAGGTGTTATACCCTGTTCTTTTTCACCAAAAAAGCGCGCCAACAGGCTTTTTTTTGGTGTCTGTAAGATTACTGAAACTGGCGGGATGTTTCTTTAGACAGACAAGTATTTTTATCGGGTGAGTACGATATTGTTCTCCTCGATCATTTTTCGCAGGTTGATCAGGGCATACCGCATCCTGCCCAGTGCCGTATTGATACTTACATCCGTGGTATGCGCGATCTCTTTAAAGCTCATCTCCTCGTAATGACGCATCTTCAGTACCTGTTTCTGCTCATCCGGGAGGTGTTCGATCAGCTTTTTGACATCATCATGTATCTGACCGATCACCAAACGGTCTTCAATGGTTTCGTCGTACACCTTGAGGGTCTCAAACAGGTCATATTCTTCGCTGTTCTCCTTAAAAGGCATGCGTTTTGACTTCCTGAAAAAGTCAATGGTCAGGTTATGCGCAATACGCATGGCCCAGGGAAGGAACTTCCCTTCCTCGTTGTAGGAACCAGCCCGTAAGGTGTTGATAATTTTGATAAACGTATCCTGGAAAATGTCTTCTGCCAGGTGTTTATCTTTCACAATAAGCAAGATGTAGGAAAAAAGCTTGCGTTCGTGTCTGTTTATAAGCATCTCCAACGCACTGTGATCACCGGAGATGAATAGACGGATCAATTCCTGATCGCTAATCGCTTTGCGGTCATTCATAGTAATGGCCTTGTTTTGGTTTCAGTTAGCGTAGCGTTCTATCCTATAATCCGTCCTCCTTGATTTGGTTAGTAGATGTGGTTGATTTTTGTTTGGTAGTGACAAATATACACGAAAAATTCTATTCTAAAAAGAATATCCGAAAAAAATTTACTGATCCATGGTGTACAAGAAACGTTTTATGCTCTTTTTCGGCGTCTTCTCAAATTCCTCCGGAACAATCTTCATGCGCCCGATATTCATGTATGACGGAAGGTCCTTGTTCAGTTCCTTTTTATAATGTTCAAGAATATCAACAAGGTCCCGTTCACGGATACCTATTTTATCGGTAGCTTCGTAATCAGGGTACACCAGAGCTTCCAGAATTCCCTTTCTCTCAATGACCAGTGATTCCTGGATATAAGCTTTGTTGTTGAGCTTGGCTTCAATCTCTTCCGGATAGATATTTTGACCTGATGGTCCCAGGATGATACTTTTGCTGCGTCCTTTGATATAGACATATCCATCTTTATCGGTGAGCCCAAGGTCACCTGTACGCAGCCAGCCTTCTTCATCAAAGGCATTTTCGGTAGCTTCTTTATTGTTGAAATAGCCCGCCATCACATTTTCGCCCCTCACCATGATCTCGCCGGCCTGTTGATAAGGCTTTTCGCTGTCAATTTTCAGTTCCAGGGAATCCACGACTTTTCCCGAGGCCCCCAGCCGGGTATTTTTGGTGTTGGCATAGCTTATAAGTGGGGCACATTCTGTCATACCGTAACCGATGGAATAGGGGAATCCTATATCATTAAGAAACTTTTCCACCTCAGGGTTTAGCGGAGCCCCCCCAATGACAACTTCATGAAAGTTACCGCCGAATACGTCAACAAGCTTTTTTCGTATTTTCTTGTGGATAAGCTTATTGATCCCGGGTGTTTTCAGAAGCGCTTTGATATGCGGCTTTTCAATTCCCGGCAATATCCGCTTTTTGTAAATCTTTTCAATGATCAGCGGTACGGCCAGTACAAGGCGCGGTTTGATCTTCCTGAATGCTTCCAGGATGATCTGTGGAGAAGGTGTTTTGGTTAGAATGGTGATGTGGCATCCCAACGTAAAAGGCCACAGGAACTCGAATGCACAGCCATAGGCATGTGCCAGTGGGAGGAAAGACACAATGGCATCACCGGCTTCCAGCGGCATGTTGTTATTTGCATAAACAACATTGGCTGTCAGGTTGTTATGGGTCAGCATGACCCCCTTTGTGAACCCTGTAGTGCCTGAGGTGTAGCTGATCACGGCCAGCTCGTTGTTCGGAATGGCTGTCAATTGCAGTGTGTCAGCCTGAACGCCATAAGGGTATTTTCGCTGGTATACGTTTTCAATATCTTCAGCATTGTTGCTGAGGGGTTTCTCTGCCTTTTCATGTAAAACAGAAAAGTCTGTCAGGGAAATAATGCCCAGCAGTCCATTCATTTTATCCGGGTCGAGGGCGTCAAATAGTGTGTCGGCGGAAAGCATCAGTCGTGCGCCGGAATGTTTTACAATGTGATGCACATCGTTAGGCTTAAAATCCGGTAAAATCGGGACAACGACAGCTCCATAGGTGATCACTGCCAGGTAGGAAATGCCCCAGTGGGCTGAATTTTTTCCCAGAAGGGCCACTTTGTCACCGGGCTTGATCCCGTATACCTCAAAACGGGCATGTAAATGAACGATATGACCGGCCACATCACTGTAAGAATAACTGTCACCGTTATAATCTGCCAGTGCGGTGATATTCCAGTTGTTTCGGATGGTTTTTAAAATGAATTCCGTAAGGTTTTCCTGCATCATGATAATTGACGTTTTACAGACCTACATCGTTTTTGATTGATTATAGCATTGCAATATACGAATTAATCTGGCATACATACAAAAATTCCATGGATTTATGAGCCTTACTACCGATAAAATTAATCGTAAATTTGCACCCACAAATTGATTTCCTGCTTTTATGGATATTGAACAATTGGATCAGGAACAGCATATTTTGATTAAAGATGCCCGGGTGCATAACCTCAAAGGTGTCGATGTGGCTATTGAGCGGAATCGTCTGGTGGTCATCACAGGTCTGTCGGGCTCCGGAAAAACATCGCTCGCCTTCGACACCCTGTATTCCGAGGGTCAGCGGCGCTATGTGGAGAGTCTCAGCGCCTACGCCCGCCAGTTCCTGGGTCGCATGCACAAGCCGGAAGCGGAATACATCAAGGGAATCTCACCGGCCATCGCGATCGAACAGAAAGTCAATACCCGGAACCCGAGATCTACCGTCGGTACATCCACCGAAATATATGAATACCTGAAACTATTATTCGCACGTATCGGGGAAACACATTCACCCGTGTCAGGTGAGCTGGTGAAAAGGGATACGGTCACCGATGTGGTGTCGTACTGCCTGGCATTGCCAAACGATACCATGGTGATGCTGTTGGCTCCCGTGATATTGAAACATGGCCGAAGCATGCGGGAACAGATGGAAGTATTGCTTCAGCAGGGTTTTACGCGTATAAGGATCCGTGGTACCGTTTACCGCATTGAGAAGCTCCTGCCTGAGTCAGATACCCTGAATGGCGATGAAGAGGCTGCCATCGTGGTCGACCGCTTCCGTATAGATCCGGAAGAAACAGACCTTCAGCCACGCATTGCCGATTCGGTGCAGACCTGTTTCTATGAAGGCGAAGGCACCTGTGTGGTTGTTTATGAGCAGGAAGAACAGCAGCAAGAGGTTTCCTTCTCAAACCGCTTTGAGCGGGATGGTATGACTTTCGAAAAACCTTCTGTCAACCTGTTTACCTTTAATAATCCCTATGGAGCCTGTAAAAAATGTGAAGGGTTTGGCAGTGTGATCGATATTGACCCCGATCTGGTCATCCCCAATAAGCGCCTTTCCATCCATGAAGGAGCTATCGCCTGCTGGCGCGGGGAAAAGATGAAGTACTTTAACGAACAGCTGGAGGCCCATGCCTATAAGTTCAATTTCCCCATTCATAAACCTTACAAAGACCTGACTGATAAGCAGAAAACCCTGCTGTGGACCGGCAACCGCTATTTCGAGGGTCTGAATGACTTCTTCCGCATGATTGAGGAGAACACCTACAAGATTCAATATCGTGTGATGTTGTCCCGGTATCGCGGTAAGACCGATTGTCCGGAATGTAATGGAACCCGGTTGCGACAGGATGCCAATTATGTGAAGGTGGGCGGCCATTCGATCACGGAGCTGGTATTGATGCCACTAAAACGTTTGCAACCATTTTTTAAGCAGCTTACGCTTACCGATGAGCAGCTTGCCATATCCACCCGGCTCCTGGTTGAGATCAATAACCGACTGGCCTATATGAATGATGTCGGTCTGGGATATCTGACCCTCAATAGGTTGTCGAATACGCTTTCAGGCGGTGAGTCCCAGCGGATAAACCTGGCTACCTCATTGGGTAGCAGCCTGGTTGGTTCGATGTACATCCTGGATGAGCCAAGTATTGGGTTGCATCAGCGAGACAATCACCGGCTGATCGGTATTTTAAAGCAGTTACGTGATGCCGGCAACACCGTGATCGTCGTTGAGCATGATGAAGACATCATCCGTTCGGCTGATCAGGTGGTGGACATGGGACCACTGGCTGGTACCAACGGGGGAGAGGTTGTCTTTCAGGGTGATAGCAGGTCACTGTTGGAAAATGCAGAAAGCCTTACGGCAAAGTACCTTCGTCAGGAGCTGGAAATACCCATCCCTTCACGGCGTCGACAGTGGAAAGAATATATAGCACTCAACGGGGTTCGCCAACATAACCTGAAAGGGTTTGATGTGAAGATCCCCCTGCAGGTGATGACACTGATAACAGGCGTGAGCGGCTCCGGCAAAAGCACCCTGGTGAAAAACATCCTCTACCCGGCGCTAAAGAAAGCTTATGGGGGCTATGGCGATCGCCTGGGAATGTTTGACTCGCTCGACGGCGACGTGAAGCGTCTCGACAATGTCGAGTATATCGACCAGAACCCCATCGGCAAATCTTCCCGCTCCAACCCGGTAACCTATCTGAAAGCTTACGACGATATCAGACAGCTATTTGCCGATCAGCCGCTGGCAAAAGCCCGGCATTACAAACCCGGCTTTTTCTCTTTTAATATCGACGGCGGACGCTGTCCTGAATGTGAAGGGGAGGGGGTGGTGACCATCGAAATGCAGTTCATGGCCGATATCAGCCTCGAATGTGAGAGCTGCAGGGGACTTCGTTTTAAAGAAGAGATTCTGGATATTGTGTTCGAGGGCAAAACCATTACCGATGTGCTTGACCTTACCGTGGATGACGCCATCAACTTTTTCTCGAATGCCACCAGGTGCGGCAATATCTGCAAGCGTATTGCGGAACGGTTGCAACCCCTGGCGGATGTCGGACTCGGTTATGTCAGGCTGGGACAACCCTCAAGTACTTTAAGCGGCGGCGAAGCCCAGCGGATCAAGCTGGCTTCATTTCTGACCAAAGGCATTACCCCCGAGAAGACCCTCTTTATCTTTGATGAGCCTACCACAGGTCTTCATTTTCATGATATCCACAAGCTCCTGACGGCATTCAACGCCCTGCTTGATAACGGACATTCCCTGGTGGTGATCGAGCACAATCCTGAGGTGATCAAAAGTGCCGACTGGGTAATAGACCTGGGTCCCGAAGGTGGCGACGAAGGCGGTTATCTGTTGTTTGAGGGTACCCCGGAAGACCTGGCTGCATGTAAAAAATCCTACACCGGACAATATCTCCGGGACAAAGTCATCACACCTACCAACACATAAAACCGGCTTGTTGCCTTGCGCTTCAACAATTCTGGGAGCGTTTCCTGGCTCGTTTATGTAGAAAAGGGTGTAAAAACCGTTTCCTAAAACCTTAAACCGTTCTTCCCGGATAGACTTTCAATGCTTCTTCCAGGCATTTCATGGCTTTCTTAAGGTTTTCCACATTGAGCACATAGGATATGCGTACTTCCTGTTTCCCGGCGCCGGGGGTAGCGTAAAACCCCGTCGCGGGTGCCAGCATGACCGTTTGACCTTCATAATCAAAAGATTCAAGCAGCCATTGACAGAACTTGTCGCTGTCGTCAATGGGAAGGCTGGGATTGACATAGAATGCGCCTTTCGGGGTCGGGCAGACCACGCCCTCCATTTTACCCAGAGCCTCTACTACGGTATCACGCCTCTCCTTGTATTCTCCGATGACCTCCTCGAAATAGCTGTCGGGTGTATCCATCGCCGCTTCGGCTGCAATCTGTCCGAGGGATGGGGGACTGAGCCTCGCCTGGGCAAATTTCATGGCGGTCTGCATCACCTCCTTGTTACGCGAAATCAGGGCGCCAATACGAATACCGCATGCACTGTAACGTTTGCTGACCGAGTCGAACAGCACCACATTCTCTTCGATTCCATCGAGGTTCAGTACCGAGTGATGTTTATGACCATCATAGCAAAATTCGCGGTACACCTCATCGGCAAACAGAAACAGGTCATGTTTTTTAACGATCTCCCGCAGAACCTCCAGCTCTTCTTTTGAATAGAGATAGCCGGTGGGGTTGTTGGGGTTGCATACCATGATGGCTTTGGTGGCCGGGGTAATGGCTTTCTCAAAATCCTCGATGGCCGGCAGGGCAAAGCCGGTATCTATGGTTGAGGTGATCGGTTTAATCTTGACGCCGGCACTGGTGGAGAACCCGTTGTAGTTGGCGTAGAAAGGTTCAGGGATAATGATCTCATCGCCCGGGTTCAGGCATGTTTGCACCGCAAACAGGATGGCCTCAGAGGCACCCGCACCCACAATGATGTCGTCTGGCGTTACCTGAATGCCGTGACGGGCGTAATACTCGCACATTTTCTCCCGGTAGGAGAGGATCCCCGCCGAATGGCTGTAGGCAATGACTTCCACATCGAGGTTGTGCATGGCATCGATCATGGATTTGGGCGTGGGGATATCCGGCTGACCGATATTCAGATGGTAAACCGTAGTACCTCTCTTCTTGGCCTGTTCAGAATAGGGAACTAATTTACGAATGGGAGACGCCGGCATTTGCCGTCCTTTGTCAGATATTTTTGGCATGACAGTCTGATTTTATTGGTGAATATGCTATATAATGATGGTTTCGGAACAAATTTGAAAATATTTTACGTAATTAACTAACAAAAGTGTGTTTCTTTATTTTGTCTTAACAAAAACGCCTGGCAACGAGAGGGTTTTGCGCGTCTTG
>CAYMDX010000073.1:0-10409 GCA_964389125.1 uncultured Bacteroidales bacterium | reverse complement strand
CTATCGTGCGAAACTGATAATTGTGGAGTGGTTCACCTGGCAACAGATGCCTGATAAAGTAGTTCCAGCGTATTTTGGTAAAATAGTCTCCTGAAGCCCTGCCAAAGCCATGTCGCTTTCCGGGAAGGATAAGCATATCAAAGTCCTTCCCGGCCTGGACAAGGTTTTCGGCAAGTTTAAAGGTAGCCGACGGGTTCACATTCTCATCAATGCCCCCATGGGCTATTAGCAAGCGGCCCTCCAGGTTTTCGGCATTGGTAACATTTGACTGCTCGTGATAATAATCCCCAATGGGATACCCCATGTACATTTCGGGCCACCAGGCCTTTTCCATCCGATGGTCATGGTCTGCTGCCGATGAAACCCCTACTTTAAACAGTTCGGGATGTTCGAGCATGGCACGTGTAGCATCGTAGCCGCCTGCTGAATGTCCATAAATTCCGACACGCTGCAGGTCAATCCAGGAGTACTTATCCCCAAGCTGCTCCACAGCAGCTGCGTGGCAGTGTATATTGCCGCCAATATTGCGGTATGACCACTCGCGGAAATCCCTGGACCGTTCTGATGTACCCAGGCCATCAACCACCATGACTGCAAAACCAAATTGTGTAAAAGGCAACATGCTGGTAATTAATCCCTGACGAAAAGATTTCGGAACAATGGATCCATGCGGACCACTATAGGCATAATTGATCAGCGGGTACTGGTTTTCCGGCGAAAAGGCAGCCGGAGTATACAACAATCCGTATATATCAGTTTCCCCATCACGGCCTTTTACAACAAATTGCTTTGGCGACGTCCAGCCCATATCATGAAGCGATTCACTATCCGCTTCACTGACCCGGTGAACAATATCACCGGTCGCCAATTCGCGCAAAACAGAAATAGTAGGTTTGTCCGGACGTGAATAATTATCCATCACATAGGTACCACAGGGAGATACGTTTATTTGGTGATGGGCATTTTCAGGGGATAGCAGCCGAAGATTCGAACCATCAAAACCAACCGCATACAGATGATCATAGTATGAATTCCTGTCCTCCTCATTGCCGCCAGCCATAAAATAGATCGTTTCCGTGTCCTCCTCAACATGGACAAGCGATTTTACAACAAAATCGCCATCTGTAACCTGATTGATAAGCTCGCCCGTATGCCAGTCATACAAATACAAGTGATACCAGCCATTTCGATCGGAGCTGAACAAAAACCGATCCTCCCCTACCCGCTCAGCGATCAGCTTTCCGGTCTCCACTGACAGATCACTGTATTCGGAAAACAAAACCCTCGCTTCACCGGTCTCCGCATCAATACGCAGCATATCTGCCTGTTTGTATCCACGATGAGCATACAAGCCATATAGCTCATCTCCTTGCTCATTCCAGCTAAAGTGAGAGCTCATAAAATGCGGAATGGGATCGATAGCTACCGGCACCTCCCGTTCAGACTCAAGGTCGAATACCACCGGTTTGTGATACACTATCGTCGTGTCGCCCGGCGATCCACGATAGTAGCTTAACAGACGTGGTCTGTAAAGCGTGTCCACGCTGTGATCAAGCAGGTACATTTTCTCGGCAGACCGGAGGTCGGTAATAACGGTCTGGAGTCTGCGCGAATCGGGCGACCAATTGACAGATATGCCTTCAGGCCGTTCCCCATCGGGTTCCTCTATAATATCATACCAGCCATAAGGGTTCCCGTAACCATGCGACGGCTTTCCAGCATCACTCAGCTGTATTTCCTCACCTGACTCAAGATCCCTGCAGTAAAGGTTATAATCCATCACAAAAGCTTCATACCTGCCATCAGGCGATACCACTACCTTTCTGTCCTCTTTGTCCATTTCCCGGTGGAAGGTAAATGATTCTGTTTCGGCATGATAATGCCAGATGGAATCCTGAAGCTGGATAGCAATGGTATCGGCGTCAACAAATTTAATACTGTTGAACGGCAAGTCTTCCGGGACGGCATCGATCGCCGTCTCTTCCCGGATAAGGGAAGCTACGGTTTCATGACAGAAGGCCTCTTTGGTGCTTTCCTGCTGAAAGTCAGTCAGGAAAAAACGTTTGCCTTCCCGCGTATTGGTTACATGCCAGAAGCCAGAGCTGTCACTCAGCCAGTATGGATGTACATGGAGATGATAAACTGATTTGCTGATATTGGAACTCAGAAAGGCTTCTGCATCTACATACTGTTTTGCTGTAATGTCTGAACCCTCGGAAAAAGCATCAGAAAGCAGCGAAGCCAAGATCACGGACACGATAAGAAAAGCTTTCATTTTTATAAGTTTACGTAAGTATTTGTATGTGTAACTTGTTATTGCATTGTGGGATTTCCATTACTCGCCATGCTCGGTGCGTCGAATAATCTCATTTTGCAGGTCTTCACCAAGGTCATTAAAATAGTCACTATACCCTGCTACCCGAACGATCAGATCTCTGTATCGTTCAGGGTATTTCTGTGCATCACGAAGCGTATCAGCCGATACTACATTGAACTGGATATGGTGCCCGTTCATGCGAAAATAGGTCCGAATGAGGGCAGTGAGTTTGGCATAGCTTTCTTCGTCATCAAAGAAAGAAGGAGTAAACTTCTGGTTTAGCAATGTGCCGCCGGTACGTGTGTGATCAATTTTAGCGGCGGAGTTTAAAACTGCGGTCGGGCCATGAGTATCCATCCCCTGGACCGGACTGATGCCTTCCGATAAAGGGTGTTTGGCTTTCCGTCCGTCCGGCGTGGCGGCTGTTACACTGCCAAAATAGATATGACAGGTAGTAGGCAGCATGTTGATACGGAAATGTCCGTTCCGCCAGCAGGGCTGGCCATCAATGGCATGAAAGAAGACAGAAAATACCCTCACGGCCTGTGTATCGGCATAAACGTCATCATTCCCAAATTTTGGTGTGTTAAATATTAGCTCCTCCCGGAATTCTTCATAGTCGGAAAAATTTTTGTTCAGAGCGTCCATCATACCATTCATAGAAAGTGTTTTCCGGTCAAATACATGATAGCGCAATGCCGTAAGGCTGTCGGTAACACTGCCCAGACCAACGCCCTGGATATAGCTGCTATTATATCGTGCTCCACCGGCGTTATAGTCTATCCCGTTGGCAATGCAGTCATCGATCAGCAAGGATAAAAAAGGAGCCGGCAAATGGCTGGCGAATAATTCTTCGATATGCCTGTTTCCAACCATTTTGACGCGGGCAAAATAGCGTAGTTGTTCTTCGTAGGCTACCATTAAGGAATCAAAGCTCACAAATGTTTCTACCGCGCCGGTCTGCGGACCGACCTGCCGGCCGGTGCGTTTGTCAAAACCATCGTTGAGGGTCAGCTCCAGGATCTTCGTTAGATTAAAATAGCCGGTAAGGAAGTATGCTTCTGTACCGAAAGCCCCTGACTCCACGCAGCCTGAAGCTCCTCCGTTGCGGGCATCCTCCGGAGACTTGCCCTGCCGGCACAGTTCCTGGATGATCGTGTCGGTGTTGAAGACAGAGGGCTGTCCAAAGCCTGTCCGTATTACCTCAAGTGCTTTGTATACAAATGCGTCAGGGTTCTCCCGGCTAACCTGTATCATGCTGCCCGGTTGCAAAATACGCATCTCACCAATAACCTCCAGCAAAAGATACGACAGGTCATTCACGGCGTTCCTTCCCTCCCGGGTGACCCCACCCAGATTGACCAGGCAAAAGTCGGTGTAGGTATTGCTTTCCTTCGCCGTAACACCCATTTTGGGCGGTGCGGGATGGTTGTTAAATTTCACCCACAGGCACTGCAGCAACTCCCGGGCCCCATCGCGACTAAGGCTGCCTTGCGTTGTTTCGGCCTTATAAAAAGGAAGCAAATGCTGGTCAAGCCGTCCGGGACTAAACGAATCCCAGGGATTCAGCTCGGTGATCACACCAAGATGCATAAACCAGTAATGCTGAAGCGCCTCGTGAAATGTTTCCGGTGCTTCGGCAGGGACCTTTCGGCATATCCTGGCCATTTCAATTAATTCTGCCTTTCGACCGGGAGCCCCTGATTTTTGAGCCCTTTCCTCCAGGATATCGGCATGCCTGACAGCAAAAGAGATCAATGCTTCAGCAGCAATGATCATGGCCCTCAGCTCATCCCGTTTTTGCCGGGCATCCAAATCATCCTGCTGGTTAAGGGCGTTAACAGAAGCTTCACAATCCCTGATAAGATCCACCATCCCTTTCTTCCAGGCTTTCTCCCCCAAAACTGTATGCCCCGGCGCCCTTTGTTCCTGAAACTCTGTAAACACACCGGCATCATAAGCTGCATGCCAGGCCGGACACATCCGTTCCATCAGCCTGTCGCGATTGGTTCTTCCCTTCCAAAAGGGGATAATAATCTCTTCATAAGCGTTACGGGTTTCCGGTGTTACCCGAAACGACACCTTCGGGCGGTTGTGTAATACATCCAGGTCTTCAAGCGAATGGAGATTGATTTCGGGATATGTAGGGGTGGCTTTGGGAGCCGGTCCCCGCTCCCCCACAAGCAATTCATGACTATCAATTGATATATGTTTGTTTTCAAGAATAAACTGAAGACATCGCGCCCGCTGAACAGGGACGGGATCGGTGGCAACAACATGGTCGCGGTAGAAGGTAGTCACGAGCATGGCACGTTCGTGATGAAGGACATGTTCAGCTTCAAGGCTTTGTTGTCTTAGGATTCGGATACGTTCTGTCATCGTGATGGTGCATTACATTCATTTAAAAGATGGGTCAGCCGCCCTTTTTTGCATGAAAGCCGGCTGCTGTAAACACATCCATAAAGGATTGGATAGCCTCCGTGGTGATCCCGGGGGCATTTGGTTCAGGTTGCTGCATGCCCAGAGCGTTGTATTTCTGTCGGCCAAGGCGATGATATGGGAGCAGATCTACCCGCTGAACAGTTGTTTGCAGTTGCAGCAAGATATCAGCAAAGGCTTCCATTTGTTGCTTGTTGTCATTGAAGCCAGGGATTACCGGAATACGCGCAATGAGCTCCGGCCCGTTTCCCTGCAGCGAAAATAAGTTGTTCATAATAGAATCCAGAGCAACACCGGTATACTCAAGATGTTTGTGGTTATCGGTTGTTTTCAGATCAAACAGCAGAAGGTCAGCCTTGCCGGCAACAGCCTGAAAATCTTTATCAGGAGCATAACCCGACGTATCAACGGCTGTATGGATCCTGTGGCGATGACACCTCTCAAGCATCTCCAAAAGAAAAGGCAATTGCATGAGCGGTTCTCCGCCCGAGAACGTAACACCGCCACCGCTCTCTTCATAAAACAGGCGGTCTTTCAACACAACATCCATAGCCTCACTTGCCGTCATCCGGGTGCCAACCGTCTCACCCACCGTTTTCGTTTTGCCGTTTAGCGTTTGCTGCCGTCTCATAAGCTGCACCTCTGCTGATATCCCTTCCGGGTTGTGACACCAACTACAAGACATCGGACAGCCCTTAAGGAAAATGGTTGTACGGATACCCGGACCGTCATGGACGGCATAGCGGCGAATGTCAAATAACAATCCCTGTTTCATACGATCTTTGCATAAGGCAAATCCGAAAAAAGTTGGTTCAAAAGGTCGGGTTAGAAAGAGTGCCGTTTTTTTTAATACCGGGACTATTCAGACAACAGGATGCCTGAAATGGCTAAGAAGACGACCAGAGACGAGTAGTCGAACAGACACCTTTATCTCAATGGATCCAGCAGGAATAAAGACCTTTCCCGTGGTTACCGTAAAGGGTATGGTAGGGTTTGCAGTTCATAATTGCCATATTTCTAACAGCAAATATAAAAAAATAACCATCAATCACATTATTCCATCAGCATTATTAATTAAAAAATTCAACGTTTTCCTGTACAAAATACCCTCCATTGGGTATTGCAGGCAGGGTATAATTCCCCTTTTTTTGCCAATCATAAACGAATTATTTTCCCTTTCTAATGAACTATTCCCATCCTGCTATGAAAAAATCAACTACAAAAGGATTTTCTGTATTTATGACCCTTGCTTTCTGCCTTGGCATGCTAACACCGTGGCAGGCATCACCTTCTGAAACAGGCAGAAAAAATGAAACATTTAAGAATATCCTCCATGAAGATCATTTCGATAATTCTGTATCAGAGATCCCGTACTATGAAGATTTTAGCGGTGTAACGGAACCGGATTTGCCCCAAGGCTGGAGCAAGATTGTATACAATCCGGGTCTGGGGAGTGCAACCGTCGAAACCTCTTCGAGTGATGAGCCTTATGCTGGATCATTGCATGCCCATCTGTACTCCAATGAATATGCCGATCAGGATGTGATGCTCATCTCCCCTCCGGTAACTGACTTAAATGAAAAACGAATCAATTTCCGGGTCAAATGTCATCTGTCATCCAATATTCCTGATCTGGTTGTTGGCACCATGAGTAACCCTGATGATGCTTCTACTTTTACTCCTTTTGAGACCATTGAGGCAACCGATATCTCCACCGTTTATGAAACGCGGTTTAGAGTATACTTCAATGACGGGGTCGGTGACGATATGTACATAGCATTCCGGCACGGGGGAACACCCGACTGGGCAAGGTCTTTGTACATCGACGACTTCCTTCTTGAGCATATTCCGGATGGTCCGCTTATGATTGTCTCTCCCGAAGAGATGGATTTTGGCCTGCAGGTGATCGAAACAACCACCGATGCTCAATCATTCACCCTGTTGAATGACGGCACGGGCACCTTAACCCTTGTCCCGGAGGATATTTTTATTGCCGGTGAAGATAGCGGGGAATTTGTTTTACATAACCTTGAAGAACCTGTGGATCTGGATTATGGCGAAACGACGACGGTAAATGTAGCATTCTCTCCGGATGAGGCGGGTAGCAAACAAGCCACGCTGAACATTGGCGAAGAAGAGGTCCCGCTTAGTGGAGAAGCTGTTGATCCAACGGTTAACCAATTTCCATGGACAGAGAATTTCGAGGATGACTGGCATGGCGAACCGGCAGCACCACTCGGGTGGACATACATAGATGGAGGGGTAGACTCTTTCTGGGAACAATCGGACTTTCATTCATACACCGGCGACTATGCAGCACGTTCCTACCAGGGCAATGCGTCGAATTACCTTGCCGACGAATGGCTGATCACACCGGCCATCAATTTCGACAATATGCTGGACCCCATTCTCACATTTTACGGTTTATCAAACAGAGCACCCGACGGCGCCAGTGAAAAAATGCGTATCCTGATCCTGGATGATGTTTATTCATCAACGGATGACCTCCACGAGCATGCGATTTTGCTTGACAACAAGTACTTTTCAGACGAATGGGACGATTATTCCATAGCCATGGAGGACTTTTCGGGGATGAAACACATTGCTTTCAACTATTTTATCACAAGCGAAGACGATGTGAGTTTTAACTGGGTATATATCGACGATGTGACGATTACCGATGAATCCGGCATGTTTGAGGTAACATTTCAGGTAAACAAAGCCAATGAAGAGGACAACCCCCTGGCGAATGCCGTCATTCATGTCGGGGAGATGGATCCACTCTTTACCGATTTCACAGGCCAGGCTTCTGTTGATCTTGGCAATGGCCCCCATACTGCATCAATCAGCAAGTTCGGATACGAAGAAAAAGAAATTGATTTTACAGTAGATGGCGCACCCGAGCTGATCAGCGTAAGTCTTTCGGAGGATGACCTCCCGGATGACGTCATTACGGCATTTCCCTGGAGCGAAAACTTCAGCCAGGAGTGGGAAGGTGAGCCGGAAAGCCCTGAAGGATGGACGGTTGTGAATGGTGTATCGGGCAGTTACTGGACACAAACCGGCCTCAATTCTTTTCATGGGGAGTATGCAGCACGAACATACCAGGGGGGTGATTCAGGACATGAGGCAGATGAATGGCTTATAACCCCGGCTATAAACTTTGATGACCCCGAAGCATCCAGGATGTTCTTCCATGGTATATCCAGTCAGCTACCTGACGGTATAAAAGAAAACCTCCGGATACTTCTTCTTGATTATCCTCATGAAAACACTGATGACCTGCATACCAACGCCAGCCTCATGGATACAAAATCCTTTTCTCAGGAATGGCAGGAATTTTATGTAGACATCGAGTCACTCAGCGGCGTAAAATACATCGCTTTTCATTACTACATCACCGATGATGATGACACAAGCTTTAACTGGTTGACCATAGACAATTTGCGTATAGGAAATTTTAGCACATACGAGGTTGTCATGACCGATCCTGAGGGCGAAGGAAGTGTTTATCCCAAACCTGACATCTACGTCCATTCGGAGGGTCATGAGCTCATGATCACTGCGGAGCCCGAAGAGCCCTGGCATTTTGAAAAATGGGAAGTCAATGGAGAATTTTACACGAATGAAGCAACCACAACAATTGTTATAGAGGAGGATACGGACATTCAGGCACACTTCTCTGATGAGGGGACACACATGCTTACCATTCTGCCTCCGAATGAGGGAGAAGGCGAAATTGAGCCTGAAGCGGGTGAATACCTTCATCTCGATGGTGATACTGTGGATATTTCTACCTCACCGGCGATTGGCTGGCAATTCAGTCATTGGTCAGGCGATGTTGATGATCAGCATAGCCCCTCTACTTTCGTGATTATGGATGCAGACAAAACCGTTCAACCGGTGTATACCGTTTTTGATCCTGTTGAACTGCCATATACTGAAAATTTCTCCGGCACAGAAGAGGGAGAAATACCAACTAACTGGACACGGGATGTAAGCAACTGGCGCGTACAAGATTCAAACCACGCTGGAGGGGAAGCCCCTGAGATGCGTTTCAACTGGTTTCCTACCTCTTTCGGGGAAGCTTATCTGATATCGCCGATGATCGACACCGAACACCATGAGGAGCTGCTGCTGTCATTCAGACATATTCTCAATGGGGTTTCAGATGACGTAACCCTCCGGGTTGTTACCATCGCCGACGGAGAAGAACACCTGGTAGCCGAGTGGGTTAACCCGAACGATCTGCCGGCCCAGCTGTTTGAAGCTGTTCTGACACCACAGAACCATGGTGTCGGTGCAGAGGATTTCCAGATTGCATGGGTGTTCGAAGGCGACTCATACCAGATCAGCTACTGGAACTTTGATGATCTCTACCTGGGCGAGGTGCCAGACATGTATGACGTTAGCTTCCTGATCAAGGAAGATTCTGAAATGGGAAGTCCCGTTGCAGGAGCCACCATCCTCATAGATAACGTGTATTACACCACAGGCAACGATGGAACACTTGCAGTTGAACTTGAAGATGGATTTTCTTATTCTGCAGACATTTTCGGACCAGGATATGAAGCGCAGGAGATACACTTTACCCTTGATGGGGAAGACAAACATATCGAGGTACCTGTTACGGACAAAATGATGAAACCCATAAATCTCCAGGTAGATACGGAGAATGTGGAGGATGGACAAGCGAACTTCAGCTGGAACAACTATGATGAAGACCATGAGTTTCGTTATGACGATGGGCAGGTTGCCGCACAACTTGGCTTTCATAATGGGGATTTGAACAGTCTGCTGGGATCGGCCCACCATCATAAAGCGATCATTCACCAGATAAGCTGGTACCTGACTGACATTGAAGAAAGCCACAACACCGTCAAGCTATGGATTTTTGGTTTAAAAGAAGACGGCACACCTGACAGAAACGATGTGCTCTACATTGCTGAAGACATCCAGAATGAAGACAATGAATGGACAACCTATGCGCTAAGCACTCTTGTTTATGCCCCGGGAGGCTTCTTTGTTGGCCTCAGTTATGATGGCTACCTTGAGCTCGCAGTAGACAACGGGAAGGAAGAACCGTGGGAGTTTGTTCCCGGAACGCAGTTTGGCATATTCGATATTACGGATCCCTCCTACTCCTTTACCGCTATTGAGCAATGGGACTTTGAGCACAACTTCCTGTTGCGGGCCTATGGGGCAAATCTGGGAGAGACAAACCATCATGTGGCCACAACAGATCGTGTAACTAAGGAAGCCCCTGCACGCATTCGGCCAAATGCCCCTCTTAATACAGGGTCTCCATCCTACGACAGGGTTAACCGGGCCTTTACGGGGTTCACTGTGCTGTTAAACGGCAGCGTCGTAGCCGAAGAGTCGGAAGATACCGAGTGCCTGTTTGCCGACCTGTCAAATGGTGAATATACTGCAGGTGTACGATCCGTGTATACGACAGGCACATCTGAAATCGCTGACATGAACTTTCATATACACGATGGTTCAGAACTCTACACGGTTACATTCAATGTTCAGGATGGGAACGGCAATCCAATTGATGATGCCGTTATTACATTCGATGATGAAACATATTCTCCCGGTGTATATACTATCGAAAATATTGAACCAGGTACCTACAACTACACGGTCAGCA
>CAYMDX010000072.1:0-10487 GCA_964389125.1 uncultured Bacteroidales bacterium | reverse complement strand
CCCCGGTTTTTCCTATTCATCATCGAAGAGGGAATGCTCGCAAACGAAGATAAAAACCGGTTTTCCAACAAAACACCCAGCTTTAATTTATTCTTTTTCAGGTTGTTGTTTCTATAGGCACACTTATTGATGTCTTATTGGAGAATGTATAGATGACTATTATAGAAGGGAGTATCCTGATGAAAAAGAAAATATTATTAGTAGACGATATAAAAGAATTCCGGGCGTTGATGCAGCTTCTCCTTTCAGGCAGCTATGAAGTGGTAACTGCGGAAGACGGCAGGGAAGCACTAAAAATTATCGAAGAAGACGGCTGCAAGCCAGATGTGATTGTAACAGACCTGGTAATGCCGGAAATGGACGGTTATCAGCTTATTTCACGTGTGAGAGGCTCCAAAGAGTTTAAAGACACCCCGATTATTGTGGTATCCAATTATGACAAAGCCAACAAGGAAGAACTGGAAAGCAACAATATTTACAGCTTTCTCTTTAAACCATTTAACACCCATGAATTGCATAACGGTCTTGGCCGTACGCTATCCGCAGCATTGGCAAACTAAACCATAACCGCTGCTTTATCCGGTACAACATTTTTTGCACCTGTTTTTTAAATTGACAACCCCTGTTTGGGGTTTTTTAATGAACAAACTGTATCTTTGAACTCCACATGCCAAAAACGGGGTGTATGCGTATACGATCTTCCGTGCCAATAGTCAGGCGCATTCTTGACAGGATTAAACCTTCCAGACCGGCATCAAACCAATCCGGCAATCTGACCTGTGAAGAAGCACAGCATATGCATATCCTGGAAAAAGAATTACGCGCCACCCAAACCCTTATCAGCAACCTTCCGGGATTTTTATTCCGTTGCCAGCCCGACCGGTACTGGACCATGACCTACCTGAGTAATGGCTTTGAAGATATTACCGGCTATGCCAGAGAAGAAATCCTGCATAATAACAAACGCTCCTATGAAAGCATCATCCACCCGGATTACCGGCAGCACTTAAGGGATGCCTACGAAAAGCAGGCAGCGCAGGATAAACACCTTGAAATGGAGTATCCCATCATGCATAAGGAGGGAGGCATCAGATGGGTATGGGAGCGAAGCCAGCTTATATCCAACGCAAGCGGACAGCCCTTATTCCTTAAAGGCTTTGTAACAGACATTACCAGCCGGAAAAAAACAGAATCTGACCTGAAAACCCTGGTTTCTTCAGCGGAAAACTTCCTGCAGATGGCCGTTGAAGATATTCATTATCATGACATCGCCAACACATTTCGCGAAATCACCGGTGCCCGTTTTGCCGCCCTGAATGTGTATGAAATGGATGGTAAGCATTTTTCAACCGTTGCCATCTCCGGTATGTCAAAGTACCTGAACATGGTATCTTCCATGCTCGGCTACAATATTATCGGCACGCGCTGGCCGGCCGACACTGTCCGTGATGAGAAGATCCACGACCGGAACCTTACCCGGTTTGCCAACCTGAAGGAACTAACAGGAACTGTTTTACCCGGCTTTGTGCTGAACGCGATTGAACAGATGGTTGACCTCGGGGAGACCTGCGTACTAAAAATCATGCAGGGTCAAAAGATGATCGGTGATTTCACGTTTGTAATGCCACGGGACACATCCTACATCGACGACACTATTGTAAACATCTATTCCCGGCTGACCGGTCTTTTGCTTACGCGTAAACAGGCAGAAGAAGCGTTACTGGAGGCCAAATCCATGGCCGAAACAGCCAATCAGGCCAAGAGCCAGTTCCTGGCCAACATGAGTCATGAAATACGGACACCCTTGAATGCCATATTGGGATTCGGTGAAATACTGGAAAACCAGTTGGAGGATGAAGAAAACAGGAAAATGATCGCGTCTGTTAACTCGTCCGGCCGCCTTTTGCTGTCACTGATCAACGACATACTGGATCTTTCAAAGATCGAGGCCGGCAAGATGGCCATCACGCCAAAGCCATCCGACATCAAAGAGCTTTTGAAGGAAACCAGGGTTATGTTCTCTGAGAAAGCGGAGAAGAAAGGGCTCACACTCGGCCTGAATGTTTCAGACGGTTTTCCGGCTTCGTTGGTTATGGATGAAACAAAGGTCAAACAGATCCTTGTTAACCTGTTAAATAACGCCATTAAGTTCACCGATGACGGACGTGTGTATGTCCGTGCCACCTTTACCCCGAACGAAGCAAGGGACAGGGGCCTTCTGGAAATTGCGGTTTGCGACACCGGCATGGGTATTCCGGCAGAACAACAGGAACTGATCTTTGATAACTTTTCCCAGCTGGGGAATAAACTGAATCATACACAGGAAGGCACCGGCCTGGGACTGGCCATTGTGAAGCGGCTTACGGAAAAAATGCACGGAAGCATCGAGCTCAGCAGTACGCCGGGTGTAGGTTCCTGCTTCACCATCAAGTTGCCGGACACAGAAGTCCCTAAGGGCCAGGGAAAATCAACCGGGACCGACCAACCGGGGGCGGCTGTGGAATCTTCATTTGAAGGTGCCGTGGTGATGGTGGTGGACGATGCGACCGCCAACCTGGAAGTGACGGCTGTCATGCTGGAGTCCCTGAACATGCAGCCTGTTAAGGCCACCAGCGGCGCCGATGCCTTGCAACAACTGGCAAATAACCGCCCCGACCTGATCCTGCTGGATATAACCATGCCCGACATGAGTGGCAGCGAAGTGGCAAAAAACATAAAAGCGAACCCGGAGTGGGCTACCATCCCCATCATCGCCTATAGCGCCTCCTCGCAGGATACACAGACCGACCAGGCAGACTGGTCCTTTGACGGCTTCCTGATGAAGCCTGTCACCAAAGACAAATTGCTGGCAACCCTTAAAAAACACCTGGAAGCTACAGGATTAACCACAGAGGAGTTATCCGCACAGCTGTTATCCGGTGAATCCATTTCGATCCCGGAAGAAAACATACACCAACTGCCGGCATTGCTGGAAACCCTCGAAAATGAATTTCTGCCTCGCTGGCACACCATCAAGGACCAGCTTGTGCTTTTCAAAATACAGGCATTCGCCGGAGAGCTGAAAGCCGTGGCTGAAAGCTATGAGGTGCATGAACTCAGCCGGTACGCCCACCAGCTGCATACGGCTGTCAACACCCTGGATCTCGACACCATCGAACAAATATTGCCTGTTTTTCCCGAAATACTCAACAGAATCAGAGAAGTCCATCAGGACTCAACTACATAATATACCTAAATCATCGATAAATAACATTATATTTGTAGAAAATGTTGTGTGTTGAAAATTTGATGCCATGAGTATTCCGGATAAAAGTCGGTTTTCCATCCTTACGGTGGATGACAACAAAGAAAACCTGAAGGTGGTCAGTAATTTCCTGAAAAGCGAAGGGTATCAGATAGCCCTTTCGGTGAACGCAGATGATGCGGTAAAGATCCTTGAGGAGCATACCATTGACCTTATCCTTCTCGACGTGATGATGCCAGGCACAGATGGGTTTACGCTGTGCAGGCGGCTAAAAGAAGACCAACGGTTTGCAGACATCCCGGTGATTTTCCTGACGGCCAAGACAGACCCCGATGATCTGGTTGAGGGCTTCAAAGCCGGAGGACTGGATTATATCACCAAGCCGTTTAACAAAGAAGAGCTGCTGGCCAGGGTCAACAACCAGATCTCACTGGCCCATGCCCGGCGGGAAATCATCAAACAAACCGAGGAAATCAAAAAAATCAACCAAACCAAGGACAGGCTCTACTCGGTTATCGCACACGACATCAAATCCCCTTTTTCCAATATCTCCATGCTGATATCCACCCTGGCCGAGGGGTACCTGCAACCGGGCTCGGAGGAGTATGAAGAGATCCTGCAGAGCATCAACAGCTCCACACAAGAAACTTACGCACTCCTGGAAAACCTCCTTCAGTGGACACGTTCGCAGACAGGCACGCTTGAACGGTCGCCCGAACCCCTGAACCTGGAGGAACTCATTGCCAAAGCCACACGCTTCCTGGGTCCCCATGCCAAGAAAAAAGATATCAGCCTCACCTATGATGTTCCCGCAGATCTCACCATTGAAGCAGACCGGAACATGATGCAAAGTGTCTTCCAGAACCTGATCAACAACGCCCTGAAATTCACCAATGAGGGCGGCCAGGTAACGGTTACCGGCAAAAAACAGGGCGACAAGGTCACTGTCGAGGTACAGGATAATGGCATCGGGATCGCCGAAGAGAACCTGAAAAAACTGTTTGACGATAAGGGACAGTTTACCACCCGGGGCACCGGCGATGAAAAAGGAAGCGGTCTGGGACTGATCCTGGTCAGTGATTTTGTTGAGAAAAATTATGGAACCATTGATGTCAAAAGCAAGGAGGGTGAAGGAACCTCCTTCATTGTCACCATGCCGTCAGCAAAATAACAAACATGTCTACGATGGATGATAAAAAGTTGAATATCCTTGTGCTGGATGATGATGCGATCATACGCAACCTGTTGCGGTCGATGCTCAAGGATAAAACCAACCTGCATGTTGCCGACAAGCCTTCCAAAGCTTTTAATATCCTGGAAAAGGAGCATGTTGACCTGCTGATTTCCGATTTTATGTTGCCTGAGATGGATGGTATCGAGGTATTGAAGAAAGTGAAGGAGGACTATTCGCACATCGAGGTGATCATGATCAGCGCCGAAGGGAATATGGATACGGTTATCGGGGCTCTGCGGCAGGGAGCGGTCGATTATTTCCGGAAGCCTTTCACGGCCGAAGATATCTGGATCGCCATAGAGCGTACGAAGAAATATGCGGAGCTGAACGCCAACCTGACGAGTTACAAAAACCGGAGTGCATACCTGCAGAATGTCATCAACGAGCAGATCGGTGAAGATCTGGTCGGGACCACCCACACCATGGAAGAGATAAAGAAACAGATGCAGCAGGTGGCCAAGACCCATGACACCTCGGTGCTGATCCTCGGTGAGAGTGGTACCGGTAAGGAGCTGGTGGCCCGGGGCGTTCACAATCTCAGCGACCGGAAAAACGAGGTTTTTGGCGCGGTCAACATGTCGGCCGTGCCCGAGACCCTGTTCGAAAGTGAGTTTTTCGGCCATAAGAAAGGCAGTTTTACCGGTGCCGTAGCGGATAAAGCCGGCTGGTTTGAAATGGCCAACAAAGGAACCCTCTTTTTTGATGAGATTGGAGAGATGGATCAGTCGCTGCAGGTGAAGCTGCTCAGGGTGTTGGAAGACCGCAAGTTCACCAGGATAGGAACCCAGCAGGAGCAGTCATTCGACATCCGCATCATTGCCGCAACCAACAAAACGGTGGAAGAGATGCAGTCGGGAAAAATCTTTCGCACCGACCTGTTTTATCGTTTAAGCACGTTTACCATTTACCTGCCTCCCTTGCGCGAACGACCTGAGGATGTCCCCCTGCTCATCGATCATTTCTTGCAATCGCTGAACAAGAAGATGGGCAAGGACATTAAAAGGCTGCACCCGGACGCGATATCGATGCTGAAGCAATACCATTTCCCGGGCAATATCCGGGAACTGCGCAACCTGATGGAACGGGCCATCATTATCTGTGAAGGCAGGGAAATCCGTCCGGAACATTTTCCTTATATTGTGAAACCCGGACAAAACATCGAAGCTGGGGATGAAGCCGGCAAGGAAGAAACACTGGATCTGAAGGAGATTGAAAAGAAGGCCATCAAAAAAGCCCTGGAAAAAGCAGATCACAATAAAAATGAGGCCGCCAGGATGCTGAATATCGACTGGAACGCCCTGCATCGACGCATGCAGAAATACAACCTGGGGTAGGATGTCACCATATTGCAGACAATCATGATCCTCTTACCAATACTGCACAATATCACCCTGCTGATCACCATGGCCGTGGTCTATAATCTGCTGACGCGGTCGTTCATCCAATTTTCTCTCCGCTTGCAGGTCATGAACGGGTTTCTGTTTGGTGGTTTTGCCATCATTGCCATGCTGGTTCCTTTTGAGGTTCAGGAAGGCGTTATCATAGACGGACGCTCGGTCATGCTCAGCGTGGCGGGTTTGTTTGGCGGACCTGTTACGGCCGTTATTTCAGCTGGTCTGGCAATTGCTTACCGCACATGGCTTGGCGGAGGAGGAACACTCGTCGGCCTGGCCGTGATCCTTATTGCATCTGCCTTTGGAATCGTTCATTACTATCTGCGACAGCGTTATCCACAGGCATCATCACCCTGGGCCTACCTGCTACTGGGTGTGCTGGTCCACATTGCCTTGCTCCCGGCCATGGCACAACTGCCTGAACCGGCAAGCGAGCTGTTTTTCTCTTCCCTTCTGTTGCCCATCATAACCTTGTTCCCGCTCTCTACCTTGCTGGTATGCCTGCTTTTGACTGACCAGGAAAGCATTTCTAAAGAAAGACTGTTGTTGCGAACCGTGATCGATAACCTGCCGGACACTATATACCTGAAAGACAAAAAGCTGAGAAAGGTCCTGGCAAACAAAGCAGAACTTCAATTATCAGGGAAAACCGACCAAGAGATCATCGGAAAAACGGACCGGGATATCTACCCCCCTGAGATGGCAGCCCGTTTTGAAGCGGATGACAAAAAGGTAATCGAAGAGGAAGAAGACGTGCTAAACCGCGAAGAGAAAATTACTGACCCGGAAGGGAACACCGTCTGGTTACTGACATCCAAAATCCCTTTCCGCGATCAGCGGGGCCGTATCATTGGGCTGATCGGCGTGGGGCGCAACATCACGGAGCGGGTTGATGCCGCCAAAGCCCTCGAAGAAGCCAAAGAGATGGCCGAAGAAGCCAACCGGGCCAAGTCGGAATTTCTTGCCAACATGAGTCATGAGATACGTACCCCGATGAACGCCATACTGGGCTTCAGCGAAACGCTCTACCAGGAAGTCAGCTCCCAGCGCCAGAAGCAAATGCTGGAGTCGGTGCTGTCCAGCGGAAACCTGTTACTTACGCTACTCAATGATATTCTCGACCTGTCAAAGATCGAAGCGGGCCGGATGGAAATCGTTGAGCGCCCGACAGATATCAACAACCTGATTGAAGAACAAAAACTGCTTTTCGAATCCAAAGCAGATAATAAATCGATAGATTTGATCACGGAAGGATCTGATTCCCTCCCTGAACGTCTGCTGGTAGATGAGATCCGACTGAAGCAGATACTGTTTAACCTCGTTGGCAACGCCATAAAGTTCACAGAAGAAGGACATGTTAAGATCCATTCGGATTTTCATCCGGATAAAGCTGGCAGCGAAAAAGGCAGCCTGGCAATTTCCGTCTCGGATACCGGCATCGGGATCCCCGAACAAGATCAGGATGACATCTTTAAACCTTTTTACCAGCAGAGCGGTGAAATAAATCGCAAATACGGCGGTACAGGTCTTGGGCTGCCAATCACCCAACGTTTGGTTGAAAAGATGCATGGGATTTTGAAGCTCGACAGCGTACCGGGCAAAGGATCCACGTTTACCATTACCATTCCCGACGTGCAGGTAGTACCAAAGCAAACGGAAATCACGACTGAAAAACAAAAGGATCAACAACCCGGGTTCAGGAAGGCAACGGTGCTGATTGTGGACGACTCTCCGGATAACGTCCAGTTTTTAAAGATGCTGATGACCACCTCGGGGCTGGACACCCTGGAAGCATATAACGGCCATGAAGCATTGGAGATCCTGCAAAACCATCATCCCGACCTGATCCTGCTGGATATTCTGATGCCCGGGATGAACGGCTATGAAGTGGCTGAAAGCATCAGGCAACAACATACCCTGAAAAACATTCCCATCATTGCCTTTACAGCTTATGTCCATGATAAGGAAGAACAAGGTAACCGGGAAGTGTTTGACGACTTTTTGTACAAACCCGTCAAACCGAAAGACATTTACAAGGCTATAAGCCGGTACATCTCCCATGATGAGGACCGGGTGCATGAGGCGTCATCAGCCTCAGGTAAGGAGGCAGCCGCCTCGTCCGGTTATCCCAAACTGAGCCGGGCATCGAAAAAGCGCCTGCCGGAACTGGTCGCCACCCTCGAAAATGAATTCCTGCCCGAATGGGAACGGATAAAAGACCTGTGGGTACTCTTCAAAATCGAAGACTTCGCCCTTCGTTTGCGAAAAACCGCGAAGAGCTATGGCGTGGATTATCTTACAGCTTATGCAGATCGCCTGCTACAGGCCCTTGACAGCCTGGACCTGGAGCTTGTGAAAAAAGAACTGCATACATTGCCGGATGTGGTGGAAGAAATAAAGTCCTGGCAGTAACCATTATCCATATTATGGTTGTGTCAGGTAATACAGAATCCCAAAACTGACCGTTGGCATGTCAGACAACGGACATGCGGGCCATAATGATCAAACAAACACATGGCGCGGTTGTTTATGTTATTAGAAAGTACTGTTTTGTGTCTTTTGGCACAATGATTGCGATTTACTTAAGTTCCAACATGGCAAAAAGCTTGTAAACAGCCATCTGTTTATCTAATTAATAAGAACGTCTGCTTGTGAAACAACGATTGAATACACATACTGCTTTTCTACCGGCATTGATACTTATCGTGTTGCTTGGTGGTTATTCCCCGGCACAGGGTCAGCAAAACAACGAGGTTACCATTACCGCTTCGGCCACGGTTATTGGCGACCAAGGCATCAACATCGTCATAATCAGCGACATAGGAATCCTGGAGGCAAGACGGCTGCAGGAGGGAAATGAACTCTATATCAACCCGGTGTTTGATGCGGAGGCCGGCATCATGCGTGCCGAAGGCGAACCGGGTGAGGCCATTCGTGTCAGCTTCCTGGAAGAGGAAGAGGTAAGCCGGCGGGAAGGCGAAGGCAGCCTCTCCTTTTTATATGAGGTAAGCGGCTATCCCGGCAACAACCAGCGGGAGTCAGAGCTGCTCGAAGAGATTGAGCGTGAGTTGCGCTTCAACGAAGAAGGGGAGTTTTACTTCTTTGTAGGCGGCCGTATCGACATGAGTGACGCACAGCCCGGCAATTATGACGGGGAATTTACCCTTGAAATCGAATACATGTAATATGCAACACCGTTTCCTTCATAAGCGCATGCCGCTAATCCTGTTGCTGGCGGCTTTCTGGATGACACCCTTGTCAGCCCAGCAGGTGAATTTTGGCACCCATGCGGAAGGTTACGAATTGATACTAACCCCGCTGGTTCCGGATGAGCTTGACTTTGGCGACCGTGTCAGCGGCGAGGGAACAGTTCAGATACAGCTCACCGACGATGAAGTGGTACCCATCGAAATCGAAGGCGTTGCCTATCTGGATGTGACGGTAACCCTGGAGCCGCCGGCCGAAAATTTTCTTGTGCTGGAAGGAAACCTGGACTACCTGGAAGAGGGACACGAAGACAAACGCATGCCGGTTACCATCCGTATGGCTTATTACAACAAAGGGCAGGAGAACATCACCGAGGAGGAAGCCAAAACGGATGCCATCGAGGTGGTGGGCAACACCGCTACCTTCCGGATCAGACGTCGTCCCGGAGGCCCGCCCGGACCACCTCCTACCCCACCCCACGCAGGTTATACCCCACCCAAAGCCATAGCTTACCTCTTTATTTATGGCGACCTGGAAGTTGGCAATGTTAACGCCGGCACCTATTCAGGACAGATGAATATCCATGTGGAGTATTCAACCTATGAGCCACAATAATATTTCTTACCTTTGAGGTGTACCTTATAGGCATATGTAGAAAAAATCTACGGGGCAATAGTGCCGTCCCGGAGATTCATGTGCACACCAGATAAGCCGTTGCATATGAAAGAGTGCCAACAAACCATAGGGAAGCATCATGTTCAACGGAAAGTCCTTGTCATGCTGGCAATCCTGTTGTGTTTGCTACCTTTCCGCGGGGAAGCCCAGTTTATGCGCCTGGAGATTACTGTTGATGCAGAGTTCAACATTGTCAGACAGCGCGATCCGGATACGGCTCCCGTCGCGCCGGGTTCGGGATGGATAGGGCTCTCCGAAAATGAAGCCGGCCATCTGGACATTCAGGCGGCAGAAAACGTCCAGCTCCACGTCACCGTTGACGCCCCGGATGAACTGGTCCTGGACGATGAGAACAGCATGCCATTCAGGTTTTACGCAATCTATTGCAATCAAGCGGCATGCAACTTCCATGATGCCATTCCCTTTGATGGTAACACCGCCGTCTTTCCCTTATCTGGCAGCGGCCTTCTGGTAGAAGACATGGACGCAGCCATGCTGCAATCCTCTATCTTCCTGACTTATGCTTTTTACGCCGGTAATGTAAGCCCCGGCCAGTACCGCGGCGAGATCACCGTTGCGGTGGAGTACCTGTAGCCCGGAGGCGTATTGTATCGTCTCTTTGCGACCTTCGCGTTTCTTCATCTTGGCGTGTTTCTGCGAAAATCATCTGCGCGCCGCTGCATATTCATCTGCGCACATCTGCGAAAAACCTTTGCGTGCTTCGCGTATCTTC
>CAYMDX010000071.1:0-10596 GCA_964389125.1 uncultured Bacteroidales bacterium | reverse complement strand
CTTCCATCTCCCCTTCCCAGAAATCCTCAAAACGCTTGGTAAGCAAGTCACAACCTGCTGCAAAACGCCTGTTAAAGTTATCGCTGCCGGTATAAACCAAAGGCCGGGGACCTTTATTTTCCGGCGACTCCTGCAATATCCGGGCCGCTTCAAGCAGGACGTCTGAGGGAGACGCATATCCATTTTCCACGCCAAAGGTGGCAAGAAGGTCTTTTAACTGATCAAAAGAGGTTTTTTCCAGCGGATGGTCCTTGCTGGCATCAAACTGCTGAATATGTTTTCCGGCATTGGTAAAGCTGCCGCCTGTTTCTATATGGACTGAAGCCGGAAGGATGATGTCCGCCATTTGTGCCGTTTCACTCATAAACAGATCCTGTACAACCATAAATCCGGTTTTTTCAAGGGCAGGCCGGACCTCTTCCGGCTTGATGGCACAACCGACAGGGTCTTCTCCAAAGACAAACGCATTCTTAATTTTGCCTTCATGGAGCAGCGACCATTGTTCCTGATTAATGTGTAAAGACAACTTTTTGCTGTTCCAGACCGCTTCGAGCCCTGCGATGGTATTTGTATCATCCATGTGGCCACCACCGGGAGCAAAGGCCGCACAGCCACCCATATCCAACAGCCCCTGCGAATTATTCTTCTCTTTCAGCGCGATTAGTCCGGATGAGGTTTTCCCTGCTTTGCCCGTGATAAAATTCAGGTTACGCAGCTCATGGCATGTGTTTCCGGAGATATGTTTTTCCGGGAATAGCAGGACCGCATTCGCTTCTTCGTTGTATTGTTCGGCAAACCTGGCTACATGGGCGGGCGTGGTTCCTGCCTGTTCAACCAATGCATCAAAGTTTTCTTCCAGTATGCGGTTACGGTATTCTTCATAGCCTACGCAATGGTCATCAATATACACATTGTTCTCCATCTTATTTGACAGGATAAAGTGGATGGCGGCTTTCACAAAATAATAAGGACTGCTGATCCGGGTGATGCTGTTAGCCTTGTGATCCATACGGCTCTCCGCTTTCGTGGTTATCAGCTCCAAAGGAGTGCCGTTTGCAATATGGTTGTTCCAGGCGTAGAATCCAGCCACCGCATGTTCATAATTGATCTCCCCATCCAGGAAAAAGATCTTTTTTGCATGACCTATCTGATCAAAAGGGACCTGGTGTGTGCTGTTTTCACGGTATCCTGAGCCGCGGTCCATGTAATGGAAGCTGCTTACCTGATTGGAACCGATACCGGCTCTTGCCAGCTTCTGTATCAAAAAGATCTCCTCATTGGTGAGACGTGCTCCGATGTAAAACCCGTTCTCTTCGGGGCGGACTTCATCAACTTTCTTTTTGATCAGCTTCCAGGCTTCATCATAGCTGATGGGCTCAAACTGGCCGTTCACCTTTTTCAGCGGGGTCGTAATCCGGGAATTGTCATTGAGGTAATGATAGCCAAATTTGGGATACCTGCAGATGTTTCCTTCTTTGTTGATAAGTCCTTTATTGCCGGTGGTGCGTGCAAAAAAGCCGTTTTTGTGATGAAGGGTAATCTGGCAACCCACAGAGCAGTAGTTACAAACAGTTGAAATGGTATCCATCTCAACGGGCGCAACCTTAAAGGGCACATTTTCTGTTATGGCACCGGTGGGGCAGGTGTCGATACACAAACCACATGATTCACAATTGGTTTCCTGCAAAGGAATTTCCATGCTTGGCGCCACATACGTTTCGAAACCGCGGTTCACCAGTCCCAGGGCATTGGCACCGGCAACCTCCGAACAGATACGGATACAACGCGAGCAAAGGATGCATTTGTTCGTGTCAATCTCCACAAAGGGATGACGGAAATCAACCTGATGCTTGTTATAATCTCCGCCAAAGCTGTTTTGTTGCGCCTGATACGTTGTGGCGTATTGTTTCAGGTCGCAGGTATGAAGCTCGGAGCAGCCACACTCCAGGCAGCGCATTGTTTCGTTAACGGCTGATTCCTGATCATAGCCCAGTTCTACTTCATCGAAGTTGAGCCTTTTGTTCGGATCCAGGGTTGGCATCTCCTCCCGCTCTTGCGTTGGAAAATACCCTTTGTAGTCCTCTTCTTCCTGTTTCTCAAAATGATCTTTCTTACTGAGAAACGTGAACGGGGGAGGAGTAACCTCTTTTCCTTGCAGCCACTTATCACAACTTTGGGCAGCAAGTTTGCCCTGGGCAATGGCTTCTATGAGGGTTGCCGGTCCGGTAACCCCGTCGCCACAGGCAAATACCCTGTCAATGGAAGTTCGTAAGGTGGCAGATTCGGCGTCAACGTCACCCCATTTATTCAGCCTGAGCGCTTCATCTGCATGTTTGCTGATGTCGTCAATGAAGTTTACGCGGGTTTTCTGACCGATGGCTGCCAGTATATAATCGACATCCACATCAAAATCAGAACCTTCGATCTTCACAGGCCGCCGTCGGCCGGAAGCATCCGGTTCGCCAAGCTCCATCTTCAGGCAGGTCAGTGAGTCGACATTACCCTCCTTGTCCTTGTTGACCCGGGCCGGGGCTGTAAGAAACATGTATTTGATCCCTTCCAGTTTCGACTCGTGGATTTCAATGGGGTTGGCTGGCATCTCTTTTTCTGTCCGCCGGTAAATGACGGTCACCTCTTCAGCGCCACAACGCATCGCTGTCCGGCAACAGTCCATAGCGGTGTTTCCACCGCCGATAACAGCTACTTTTTTACCGGAGAAGTCATATCTCTGTCCGGTCGCTTCCATGTTACGCAAAAAGTCAATTCCGGAAAAAATATTTCCGGCATCATCATTTTCGCAACCGATATTGGTGCCTTTCTGAGAGCCTATTGCCAGAATATCGGCATCAAAGTTTTCCTTCAATGTCTGATAGCTGAGGTTGTCGCCCAGTTTTTGGTTGTATTGGATATCAACGCCCAGACCGGTAATTCCTTCCACCTCTTTTTCAATAATATCGTTTGGCAGACGATATGGAGGGATCCCATAGCGCAACATGCCTCCTGCATGTGCACTCGCTTCAAAAACTGTCACCTGATGGCCTTCTTTTGCAAGGAAATAGGCGGCTGTCAGTCCACCGGGACCTGAGCCTACTACGGCCACTTTTTTCCCGGTTGCGGGTTTTACTTCTGGCATAAAGCGGTTGGGTGATTCCAGGTCGATGTCAGAGGTATATCTTTTCAGATAATCGATGCCTACGCCGGAATCTTCCAGCAGGGTGCGCCGGCAGACCAGCTCGCAGGGCCTGACACAAACCCGCCCACAGATTGCCGGCAATGGGTTGGTCTGTTTGATAAGCTCCACAGCCTCCCTGTGTTTGTCCTTGCTGATCATCGAAATATACCCCTGGACATCCACGCCTGCCGGGCATTCTTCACGGCAGGGAGGCGTACAGTCTGCATAATGGTCGCTTACAAGCAGTTCCAAAGCAAAACGCCGGGATTTGTTGACCCGCTCATTGGCTGTTTCGATGCGCATGCCTTCCGTGATCTTTGTAGAACAGGCAGGCTGAAGCCCGCGCATGCCTTCTACCTCCACGACACACAGGTAACAGGAAGAAAAAGGTTTCAGACGATCATCATGACAAAGGGTCGGAATGTCAATATCCAGTCGCCTGGCCATTTCCAGAATGGTTTCATCTTTGTATCCCTGAACAATTTTTCTGTTTATAATGATGTTGAGTTTACTCATTACGAATATGCTATTGGGTTAGGTGACTGATTTTATTATCTGGAACATGTTTTACGGATGCTTACGATACTTTTATGGCGTCGAATTTACACCTGGTAAAGCACACCCCACATTGTGTACAGATGTCCTGGTGAATGTAATGCACCTCCTTTTTGGCGCCCTCAATGGCATCAACCGGACATCCTTTGGCACAGGCCATACAGCCGGTACAGTTTTCTTCGATCACGCTGTAGGTGAGCAGGGGTTTACAACTTAATGCCGGACATTTATGGTCGCGGATATGGGCTTCATATTCATCGCGGAAGTATTTCAGGGTGGTCAGCACCGGATTGGGGGCTGTTTGACCAAGTCCGCACAAGGAGCTGTCTTTGATGGTTTCCGCCAATGACTCCAGTGTGTCGATGTCGCTTTCCCGGCCTTCTCCCTCTGTGATGCGACTGAGGATCTCCAGCATCCTTTTGGTGCCGACACGGCAGAAGGTACATTTTCCGCAGCTTTCTTTCTGGGTGAAGTCCAGGAAGAATTTGGCAATATCCACCACACAGGTCGATTCATCCATCACCACCATGCCGCCTGAACCCATGATAGCGCCGGTTTCGTTTACAGAGTCATAATCAACGGGGGTATGCGACAGGTATTCCGGTATACATCCGCCGGAAGGACCACCGAGCTGGACGGCCTTAAACTTTTTGTCGCCGGTAATGCCTCCGCCCAGCTTGTAAATAACATCCTTGATCGTGATACCCATTGGTACTTCGACCAGGCCTCCATGCCTGATTTTTCCGGTCAGGGCAAACACCTTGGTGCCTTTACTTTTGTCAGTGCCATATCCGGCATACGTTTCCGGACCTTGTGAAATAATCCAGGGAATGTTGATGAAGGTTTCCACATTGTTTATGTTGGTCGGAAGGTCCCAAAGCCCTGCCTCGGCCGGGAAGGGGGGTCTTCTGCGAGGCATACCGCGTGCGCCCTCTATGGAGGCGATCAGCGCCGTTTCCTCCCCGCAAACGAAGGCACCCGCACCTTCCTTAATCTGAAGATCAAAATGAAAACCCGGTATGCCAAACAGGTTCTTGCCAAGGTAGCCTTTCTCCCTGGCCTGAATGATGGCCAGCTCCAGTCGTTTAATGGCCAGGGGGTACTCGGCCCGGCAATAGATATACCCTTCGCCGGCCCCAATGGCGTAGCCGCAGATGATCATTCCTTCCAATACGCCGTGTGGATCCCCTTCCAGAATGGAGCGGTCCATAAAGGCCCCGGGGTCGCCCTCGTCGGCGTTGCAAATGACATATTTCCGGTCGGATTCGTTGTTGCGGGCAAACTTCCATTTCTTGCCTGTCGGAAAGCCGCCACCACCGCGGCCACGGATACCGGAGTCCAGAACCTGCTGAATGACATCTTCAGGGGTTATATTCTCATCCGAAATCTTGCGTATAGCCTGATATCCGCCCCTGGCCTCATATTCTTCAATGGACTCGGGATCGATATGCCCGCAGTTGCGCAGGCTGATCTTTACCTGCTCATCAAAGAAACGCTGGTCGGCCGTACTGAATTGATCAGACTGTACAACATACTCTTCAATAGGGGAATAGTTTTTGACATGCTTGTCGATGATCTCTTCGACCCTGGGCAGATCAACTTCTCCATATAAATACGAACCATTGTCATCAAGTATTTCTACCAATGGTTCACGGTAACACATGCCCACACAACTGGTTTTTTTCAACTCAATATCCAGCTTGTCTGTCTGCATGATACGTTGAAACTCGTTGTAGGTCTTATTTGCTCCGGCAGCAATACCGCAACTCCCGAGTCCTACAATTACCTGTGTTTTTCCCATTTGTATAAATTTTGGTATTTAGTTATGTTCACTTCTCTGAATTTCTTTAATGATCTTTACGGCCTTTTTGGGTGTGAGCTTGCCGTAAGTCTCATCGCCGATCATCATGACCGGTGCCAAAGAGCAACAACCCAGACAAGCCACCGTTTCAATGGTCAGCAGACCATCTTCGGTGGTTTCACCGTCTTTGATCTGCAGGGTGTCCAGAATCTCGTCTGTGATGTCTGTCACATCTTGTACATGGCATGCTGTTCCGTGACACATCTTCACAATATGCTTCCCGGCTGGTTCCAGACGGAACTGCGCATAAAAGGTGGCCACACCATATAGTTCATTTAACGCCAGACCTGTTTCCCGGTGAATTTTTTCAAATGCCGGCCTGGGAAGGTAGCCATAGATCTCCTGTGTGCCCTGAAGCAATGGGATCAGGTTACCTGCCTTATTTTTAAACTTTTCCAGTAAATCATCCATGAGCGTAAGGTCTACTTCTTCACGGACGTCCTGATCATTTTGACTGGGATGTAATCGTTGAATGCGCATAGGGTATTCTATTAGGTTTATGGCGACAAATTACATAAAAATCATAGAACGATCCTTGAACCGTCAGAAATAAATTTTTTGCCGTAAAGTTTGGATTTTTCGGAAATTTTTTATAAGGCTTATTTCCGGTTTTTGTCGTTGCAAGCAAGTGCAAAATGAACATCTGAATAGGTAAACTCATCTCCCAGTACCGACATGATCTCCCTGGCATTGGTGGTCTCCAGCTTTTGGGCAGCCATACGGATTTGTTCAAGCTTGCGCTGTTCAAGGAACAGATCGACATCAAGCATGCCACCAGCTACACAATGTACCATGTGGGACATAATTGTAGAACAGGCCAATGAGCGAATATCTGCAATCTCCTCAATGGATTTACCTTCTTTATACAACTGGCCGCTGACTTGTGCCGATGGCGTTTTGGTTTTCTGCCGGTTTTTTGTTGTTTTTGTATGTATGCCCTGCTTTTCACGGCTTGCTGTCTGGTAACGTGTGTTCAGTTTTCCGGACAAAAACCCTTCCTCGATTATTTGTTTTCGTTGGCGGAGGTAGTTAATTGTATGGGTGCATGCGCCGGTAAGCTCACCGTTATTTTGAAATGCCCGGTACATGGATTTTATTTTGTACAGATTCAGTATTTTGCTGTGAATGGCATCTTCCAATAACAATAACTCCGACAAGTATTTGGTAGGACCTTGTGATTCGCTTATCTTTTCAGTTTGGGTCAGTAATTCCGTCGAAATGCTTCCCAATCGGGCTATGAAATATTCTGTGGCTTTTGTTACACGGTCATAGGTATGTGTCATTATATGATTTGTGTTGTTTTTTTGTAAATAGTCTGAGAAGCGGTCAGCAGTTGCTTTTTCTGCATACAAATCCGCCTGTAGTTTGGTGGCAAGATTTTTAAAAGATTGCTTTTCGGACTGCTTTTTCTTTTGGTTATAGCTGTGAAGATGGCTGTTAACCTTTTTTGTAAGTTCCCGGAAATCAAAAGCACTGAACAGCCGCTGACGAAAAAACCGCTTCGTTTCGTTTTCCAAATCTGTTTGAAGGGATGTTGCTGAAGGTTGGCTCCTGTAGTATTCCTGCAGATAGCTGTCTGGTCCGGGACAGTTTTTGGTTAGTGGTTTGCTTAAAACCAGTCCTTTGAGGCCTGTCAGCCTTGAGAGGGCAACGTATATCTGCCCGTGCGCAAAAGCATCTGAAACATCGATCACCGCTTTTTCAAATGTCAGCCCCTGGCTCTTGTGTATGGTAATGGCCCAGGCTAACTTCAGCGGAAAATGGGAAAAAGTACCAGTAATTTCTTCTTCTATCTCCTTGGTAACGGGGTTTACAGCATATTTTTTGTTCTCCCAGGTGATCCTTTTCACTGCTACATCGGGAGAACTGTCATTGAACCCAACTTCTATCAAATCATCACAGATCTTATTAATGACACCTATTTTGCCGTTAAAATAACGTTGCTCTCCGCCCGGGTCGTTTTTGATAAACATAACCTGTGCCCCTTCTTTTACGTTTAGGATGAAGTCCACCGGATAATGTTTTTCCCTGAAATCGCCCTTGATAATGGCTTCGAAATGACAGGCCGGCTTTTCAATTTGTTGAAGGGCTTTCTCATTAATGGTTTGCGCTTTATGATTGTGCGTGGTGAGATAAATATACCCTGGTTTATTGTTTATGTCATAACCGGGTTGCAGATGTCTGTTTAACAAACTGATGTCTTCATCCTCTATGGTGTTGTTGCGAAATTTATTTAACAGACGTATGAATGTTTGGTCCCGTTGCCGGAAAATACGATCAAGCTCTATGTAAACGGGGGGATTATGTTTGAGCACCCTTGCATGAAAAAAGAAAAGGCTTGGATAGTATTTTCCCAAAAAGGTCCATTCATCGTTTTTAACCACCGGCGGTAGCTGCAGGAGGTCTCCAATGAAAAGCATCTGTACACCGCCAAAAGGAATGCTTCGTTTGCGACGGATATGCCGTAGTAAGGTATCAATGGCATCCAGGAGGTCTGCACGCAACATGCTGACTTCATCGATAATTAGTAGCTCCAACTCCTGTATCAGCCTGCGTTTGGCCTCAAAAAAGCGGATGCTCCGGATCAGGTTGCGCGGAGTATGTATGGGGATTGTTGTGTTTTTCTGACCGATCGGTGATTCCGCCGGCAGAAATGACCCCAATGGTAATTGAAATAATGAATGCAGGGTAACACCACCGGCGTTGATGGCTGCAATGCCGGTGGGGGCAGTCACCACAACCTTTTTGTAGGTGTTTTCCACAATATGTTTTAAAAGGGTCGTCTTCCCGGTGCCCGCTCTGCCGGTCAGAAAAAGATGACAACCGGTACAGTTTACAAAGCGTAATGCAAGTACTTTTTCTTTATCCGGCATATAAAATACGTCGTTAAAAAAATATTTTGAAATAATATAGTTTAGTGTAAATATAAGGTACATTTATAGAAAAAAAGGTGGCGAAAGTGTATAGATACGATGAATAGGTTGTTTTAATTGATTAAAAGGTCGCATTTGGTATGGCTTTTAAATTGATTTTCATTATCTTGTAATATGAAACGTGTAATGGGGCATATCAGATGATGTATATTCAAACGGTTGGTTGGTATAGGTGAACTCTGTACCCCAGTTTGGGAATAACAATCTAAAATAAAGGCACATAAAAAGTGTATGTATATAAGTATGTTAATTTAAATTAAACGTTTGAACAATTTTACTGTTTTATAACTTTATATTCATATCTGAAAACAGGAAGTTGTGTATCTTAAATTTCATACATATGAGGGTTGTATTAATACTTGTCATCCTACATGGTTTGTTGTTTTTTCAGTTTGATTTGACTGTTGAGGCCCAAACAATGGAGCAACGCCAGAATCTCATTGAATTGTCGGAGGCCTACGCAATACGGTTTGAACGTGAACGTGCAAAGGCCCTGCGTCTGGCGGACTCGTTGGGTATTCCTGTTAGAAAAGAACTGGATGATGGCCGGGTCGTAGAGCTTATGCGTTTTGACAATGGGTTCCCCATGTATTACATAACACACAATGCCGAAGGGGCAGCGGTCATTCATTCGGATGCCGTGTATCCCGGTGGCGATGCCGGTTTTAACCTTACAGGTTCCGGCACGACACTTGGAATATGGGACGGCGGAGGTGTTCGAACTTCCCATGATGAGTTTATGTCAAACGGGTCTTCCCGGGTAACCCAACAAGATTCACCTACCGAAACCCATAGGCATGCCACACATGTCGCAGGCACGATGATAGCCGGTGGCGCATATGCGGATGCAAGAGGGATGTCGTGGGAAGCACTTCTGGATGCTTATGACTGGGATAACGATCAAAGTGAGATGGCTGCCGCCGCGGCTGATGGCCTGCAAGTTTCTCAGCACTCTTATGGACTGGTAACAGGTTGGTATTGGGATGGCGACGACTGGTATTGGTACGGGGATGTCACAGTAGATGAGACGGAAGATTATTATTGGGGGTTTTACGATTCAGAGGCCAAAAACTGGGATGAGATTGCGCACAATGCACCCCATTACCTGATCGTAAAGTCGGCGGGTAATGACCGTGGGTATGGGCCTGATCCGGGAACAGAACATTATTATTGGAATCCCACTCCCGGTAAGTGGGAAACAAGTACCGACACCCGCGAAAAGGATGGGGGCAATGATGGTCATGTTTCCATCGCACATGCCGGTGTTGCTAAAAATATAATGTCTGTTGGTGCAGTTTATGCCAACACAAGCATGACCAGCTTTAGCGGATGGGGGCCAACCGATGACGGCCGCGTGAAACCGGATATCGTAGCCAAAGGGGTTTCGGTATTATCTGCTCATGATAATAGTGATGATTCTTACGATGATGCCAGTGGAACGTCCATGTCGGGCCCTATGGTGAGTGGTTCTGTCGGTTTATTGTTGCAACACCAGGAAAACCTGCATCCCGGTGAAACAATTGCTGCCTCGACACTGAAAGCATTGATCCTGCACAGTGCCGATGACATGATCAGTGGTGATCCGGGACCTGATTATGAATTCGGCTGGGGGCTGATGGACACGCGAAGTGCGGTGGAAATTCTGGAAGCAGATAAAGACAATGAGGGGATTCATATATATGAACTTACGCTGAATGACGGCGCTGAGAAGAATATTTCGGTAAAGGCTTCTGGCGAGGAACCCCTTCGCGCCACTATTGCATGGACCGATGTGCCCGGCACTCCCCCGGATCCTGCCCTGAACCCGCCGGATCTGATGCTGGTCAATGACCTTGACATGCGTATAACGGACCCCTCAAATGTTACGTATGATCCTTTTGTGCTTGATCCGAACAATCCTGGAAACCCAGCCACAACCGGTGATAATATCCGGGATAACGTGGAAATGATCCATATTGATGCTCCTGAACCCAATGCCTATTATGACATTGCTATTAATCATAAAGATGGTCTCAGCGATGGCCCTCAGGTTTTTTCTCTTATCGTTACCGGGAATATCCCTGAATCGGAAACAC
>CAYMDX010000070.1:2777-10614 GCA_964389125.1 uncultured Bacteroidales bacterium | reverse complement strand
TATACACATGAAAGAAGATCTGTTGGCAGGGAAGGTTTTGCTGGTTGATAAGCCTTATGGCTGGACTTCTTTTGATGTGGTAAATAAAATCAAGACAGTATTGCGCCATGAGGCCGGCATCAAAAAGATCAAGATCGGACATGCCGGCACCCTGGATCCACTTGCCACCGGCCTGTTGATCATTTGCACCGGCAAAGCCACAAAAGCAATTGACCAATACCAGGACCAAAGCAAAACCTATACCGGAAGCTTTCAACTGGGGCAGACGACCCCTTCTTTTGACCTCGAGACCGAACCCGAAAACAGGCAACCCATTACACATCTCACCGAAGAAGATCTGCATCAGGCTGCCTCGCAATTGACCGGCTCCATAGACCAATTGCCCCCCATATATTCGGCAAAGAAGATCAATGGTGAACGCGCCTACTCCTTTGCAAGAAAGGGGACCCACACTGACATGAAAACCAAACGGGTAGTAATACACGCTTTTGACATCACCGGCATTGATTGGCCGGTTGTGGATTTCAGGGTAAGCTGCAGTAAGGGCACCTATATTCGATCGCTGGCGAATGATTTCGGCGAGCTGCTGGGCTGCGGTGCATATCTGCGTTCACTCAGACGAACCCATATCGGTGATTTTTCGGTCGATGACGCCTGGCAAATTCAGGAACTGGCCGATCACATCCGGGAAACAGCCAGATAAAAGATCATTAGCCTGGGAGCCGGACGCAATACATTATTTTCCAGAAAACTATTGACTTAGCCCCTTCATTTTATTATCTTTGCATCCCTTCTGCGGATAGAAGTATAAAAGTACTTAAATTCAGTCCTAATATTTATTTCATGAAATTATCACAGTTTAAATTTAACCTGCCTGTAGATTTAATTGCCGAAAGACCACCATATAACCGTGATGAATCGCGCCTGATGGTTGTACATAAAAAAACCGGTGACATTGAACACAAGAAATTCAAAGACATCATTGATTATTTTGATAATGGGGATGTCATGGTTGTGAACAACACCAAGGTGTTTCCGGCACGTTTATATGGCACCAAAGAAAAGACAGGTGCACGCATAGAAGTTTTTTTGCTGCGGGAGTTGAACAGGGAGGCACGCCTGTGGGATGTGCTGGTTGATCCGGCAAGGAAGATCAGGATAGGTAACAAATTATATTTCGGGGAAGACGATAACCTGGTGGCTGAAGTTATTGACAATACCACCTCCAGGGGTCGCACCCTGCGTTTTCTGTTTGACGGCACCTATGATGAATTCAAGAAAACCGTAGAGTCGCTGGGCGAAACCCCACTACCCAAACAGATCCAACGGCCGGTTGAAAAGGATGACAAGGATCGTTACCAGACTGTTTTCGCAAAACGGGAAGGTGCCGTGGCTGCACCAACCGCAGGCATGCACTTTAGCCGTGAGCTGGTAAAGCGTCTGGAACTCAAAGGTGTTGACTTTGGCGAAGTCACCCTGCATGCAGGCCTTGGAAACTTCCGTAATGTAGACGTGGAAGATCTCAGCAAACACAAAATGGACAGCGAACAGTACTTTGTCTATGAAAAAACCGCTAAGATGGTCAATAAGGCCAAAGAGAAGAATAAAAGGATTTGTGGTGTGGGCACAACCACCATGCGTGCCATGGAATCTACTGTTTCCATTGATGGTTACCTGAAGCCTTATGAGGGCTGGACAAACAAGTTCATCTATCCACCCTATGAGTTCAAAGTGGGTAATGCCATGGTCTCCAACTTTCACCTGCCGCAATCTACCTTGATGATGATGGTTTCTGCCTTCGCCGGATTTGACCTGCTAATGAAGGCGTATAAAGTCGCCATTGAAGAAAAGTATAAGTTTTTTACTTATGGCGATGCCATGCTGATCCTGGATTAAACCCTCCGGACATGCAAGAATATGTTTTGATCACGGCCGGCGGGGCCGGCAACCGTCTGGGTTCAGACCTGCCCAAGCAGTTTCTGAACCTGAAAGGCCGCCCTGTGTTGATGCATGTTTTTGACGCTTTCATGACATTCAGTGAAGATCTACGCTTTGTGTTAGTCCTTCCCGATGCTTATCACGACAGCTGGAAGAAGCTTTGTGGCGACCATGAGCTAACCCTGCCCCATCAGGTTGTTAGTGGCGGGCCTACCCGTTTCCACTCAGTGAAATCCGGCCTGCGTCACATCCCTGATGAAAGCCTGGTCGCCATTCATGATGGCGTGAGGCCACTGGTATCAGCCGAGACAATAGCCAGCGGGTTTCATTATGCCAAAAAGTTTGGAAATGCCATTCCTGTCATCGAGACAAAGGAAGCCATGCGTATGATGAACGGGCCGATAAGCGCCCCCTTGCCGTCCGAACGTATCAGAACGGTTCAAACACCCCAGTGTTTTAAAGCCTCCCTGATAAAAAAAGCGTATCAGCAAAATTATCATGAAAGTTTTACAGATGATGCGTCGGTACTTGAATCGGAAGGCGAAAGGTTATTTTTGATTGACGGCAACCCGGAGAACATCAAGATCACCATTCCTGCTGACCTTATTATGGCCGGGGCTCTCCTTTCAACGTAGCAGAGCTGCAGCCGGTGATTTCTACCCAAACATAGTCGCCGGGCCGGTAAGACATACCCGGGAACACAACCACCTTGTTTTTTGTCGTACGTCCCATCAATTCTTCCCGGGAACGCTTTGATGTTCCTTCTACCAGTACTTTCTGCGTACTGCCGATCTCTTGCTGGTTGCTTTTATGGGATAGCGCCTGTTGCTTTTCTATGATCTCATTCAACCGACGGGTTTTGACTTCCTCGGGTACGTCATCTTCGAGTGAATCAGCAGCCGGGGTGTCGGGGCGTTCAGAATATTTAAACATAAAAGCAAAGTCAAAGCCCACCTCCTCCATCAGGCTGAGTGTTTCCTGGTGTTCGTCTTCTGTTTCGCCACAGAACCCGGCAATGATATCCGTGGTAATGGCCAAACCGGGGATGATCTGTTTTGCTTCTTCAACTTTTTCAAGATACGCTTCCCGGGTATACTTCCGGTTCATCCGTTTCAGCACTGCGCTGCTTCCCGACTGGACAGGCAGGTGAAGCGCATTGCAGATGTTGGGGGTGGCAGCAATCCGGCATAAAAGGTTTGTGGATATGTCTTTTGGATGCGATGTAGCAAAACGGATGCGCATATCCGTATCAACAGCGGCCACCCTGCCGAGAAGTGTACTAAAATCGATGGTCTCATTGGTATGGTGGTCTGTCCACAGATAAGAGTTGACATTCTGACCCAGGAGGGTCACCTCACGATAGCCGGCTTCCGACAGGTGTTGCATTTCCGACAGGATGCTTTCAGGGCTTCGGCTTCGTTCTTTACCGCGTGTATAGGGTACCACGCAATAAGCGCAGTAATTCTGGCATCCACGCATAATGGATATAAAGGCGGAAACACCGTTGTCGGCATATCGCACCGGACTGATGTCGGCATAAGTTTCTTCAGCCGAGAGCAATACATTAATGGCTTTCTGACCGGATCCGGCTCCGGACAGCAGTTTTGGCAGGTCTCTGTAGGCATCAGGGCCGGCAACCAGGTCCACACGCATGCCATACGTTTCTTCTTCCAGGAGTGCGGTTTTAAGACGCTCGGCCATGCAACCAAGCACCCCGATCAACAGGCCGGGCTTTTTTTTGCGCAGATGTTGCAACTCGCGCAGGCGATTGATGACTCGTCTCTCAGCATGATCCCTGATAGAACAGGTATTCAAAAAAATAACATCCGCATCACGCGCTTCCGGCGCAAATTCAAACGCCTGGCCGGACATCACCGATGCCACAATTTCACTGTCAGAAAAATTCATCTGACAACCATAAGTTTCTATATATAACTTCTTATTCACCACAAAAGCTTATCTTCATTATCCGCTTATCGCTGAAGCAACCTGCAAAAATACAGAAATTTGAGTGGCCTGCATGAAAGGATAACCCTTTTCATGAATTATTTATTACTTTTGCCCTCTCAAAAAAAAGCATATGGCAAAAAACCTGGTTATCGTCGAGTCCCCTGCAAAAGCCAAGACCATTGAGGGTTTTCTTGGAAAGGAATATACAGTAAGGTCCAGTTTCGGACATGTGCGTGATCTTCCTTCCAATACGGTTGGTGTTGAGGTTGAGAATGATTTTGCACCTGTTTATGAGATCCCTAAGGACAAGAAGACTGTTGTCAGAGATTTAAAGAAGGAGGCCAAGGAAGCGGATACGGTATGGCTTGCTACGGATGAAGACCGCGAGGGGGAGGCCATATCATGGCATCTGGCGGAGAGTTTAAACCTTAAGGAGGGTGATTATAAGCGCATTGTTTTTCATGAGATCACCAGGAAAGCCATCACGAATGCCATTGAAGCCCCGCGGGCCATTGACCGTTATCTGGTGAGTGCCCAGCAGGCCAGGCGGGTGCTCGACAGGCTTGTGGGGTTTGAGTTGTCGCCCCTGTTATGGAAAAAAGTGAAACCTTCCCTGTCGGCCGGGCGTGTTCAGTCGGTTGCGGTTCGGTTGATCGTGGAGCGTGAGAAAGAGATTCAGGCATTTAAGCCAAAAGGCAGCTACCGGGTAATCGCGGTTTTTGATGTCGAACATAAAGGCAAAACGGTTCAGCTCAAAGCGGAGCTGCCCCATCGCCTAAAGACCAAGGAAGAAGCAAGGGCACTTCTGGAGAAATGTAAAGACGCAACGTTTGCGGTGGAGGAGGTCGAAACCAAGCCGGCCAAAAAATCTCCGGCACCACCCTTCACCACCTCCACACTGCAGCAGGAAGCCAGCCGCAAACTGGGTTTCTCGGTGTCGCGCACCATGGTGTTGGCCCAAAAACTATATGAGTCCGGTAAGATTACCTACATGCGTACCGACTCGGTAACCCTCTCAGGGGCTGCGATGGCCATGGCCAAAGAAGAAATTGAAAAGAATTATGGTGAATCGTATGTCAAACTTCGCAAATACGCTACCAAAAGCAAGGGAGCGCAGGAGGCACATGAAGCCATCCGCCCTACCTACATGAACGTTCACAAGGTCGGAGGTGATACCGGCGAACAAAAGCTCTATGACCTGATCTGGAAAAGAACAATCGCATCCCAGATGAGTGATGCCATCCTTGAAAAAACGAATGTCACCATTGGCATCTCCAATGCCGATGAACATTTTACAGCCACCGGTGAGGTTGTCAAATTCGAAGGGTTTTTAAAGGTATATCTGGAATCAACCGATGATGAGGAAGAAGATGCCAAAGAGGGCATTCTGCCTCCGCTTCAAAAGAACCAGCAATTAGACCTGGATGAAATAACCGCGCTTGAACGTTTTACAAAGCACCCGCCCCGTTACACAGAGGCCAGCCTGGTAAAAAAGCTGGAAGAACAGGGCATCGGACGGCCGTCTACCTATGCCCCCACCATCAGTACGATTCAGAAACGCGCCTATATCATCAAAGAAAACCGTGATGGCTCTCAGAGGGCTTACAATGTGTTATCGCTGAAGGACAATGCCATTTCAGATGATCAAAAACAAGAAACGACCGGCGCTGAAAAAAACAAGCTGTTCCCGACCGACATCGGTACTGTTGTGAACAACTTCCTGATGACCTATTTTCATGAGATCCTGGATTATAACTTTACGGCCCGTGTGGAACGGGAGTTTGATGAAGTGGCTGAAGGCAAGAAAGAGTGGACTAAGGTCATCCAAGATTTTTATTGGCCCTTTCACAAACAGGTTGAAAACACCCTGGAGAAATCCGAAAAGCATTCGGGACAGCGACTCCTGGGCAAAGACCCCAAGAGCGGACGCAATGTATATGCCCGCATAGGCCGGTATGGGTCGATGGTTCAGATCGGCGACGCGGATGAAGAAGAAAAACCCCGTTTTGCCGGCCTGAGGGAGAACCAAAGCCTTGACAATGTTCAGCTTGAAGATGCCCTGGAGCTTTTTAAGCTGCCCAGGACCGTTGGCGAATATGAAGAAAAAGAGATGGTGGCAGCCATTGGCCGTTTTGGCCCTTACATACGTCACGACGGAAAATTTTATTCCATCCCGAAAGAAGAAGACCCATTAACCATTACGGCTGACAAAGCCATTGAGTTGATTGAGGCCAAAAGGGAAAGGGACCGGCAGCGTACGCTGAAGACCTTCGAGGAAGAACCCGACATCCAAATCCTGAAAGGGCGCTGGGGACCCTATATCAAAGCCGGCAAGGAAAACTACAAGCTTCCGAAAGACAAGTCTCCGGAAGATTTTACCCTGGAAGAGGTAAAAAAAATCATCGCAGATGGAACCTCAACAAAAAAATCCCGTACAACAAAAAAGACAAAAACACCCAAAAAAGGTAAGTAACGTGATTTTTTTGTATCGTAATGGAAACTGCTGATTTTTTTGAACCCGTTAACCCTGATTGTTTTCCGGTTAAAGAAAGCCGGCATCCACTGATTCTTAGTCGTTTTATTAACGCCTACCGTCAGGGGGAAGCATTTCCCTCACTGGACGAGGTTGATATTGCCATCCTCGGGGTTAAAGAAGACCGAAACGCTACTTCCAATGAAGGGTGTGCGTTGTCGCCAGACTATGTCAGGAAGTATTTGTACCAATTGTTTCAGGGCCCTTTTAAAACCCGTATTGCCGATCTGGGCAATATTGCTGCCGGTGACAGCGTTGATGACACGTATTTTGCCGTCAAAACGGTGATCGCACAATTATTGGAAAAAAACATCACACCTGTGATCATCGGGGGCGGTCAGGATATTACGTACGCCAATTATGCGGCCTATGAGTCCCTTGGCCAGATCATCAATGTGGCGGCTGTAGATGCACGGTTTGATATCGGACTTAAAAAGGAGGAAACCCTCCATCATCAGAACTACCTGAATACGATCCTTACCCGTAAGCCGAACTACATGTTCAACTTCGCAAACATTGGTTATCAAGGGTATTTTGTGGATCAGGATGCCATCGAACTGATGGACAAGCTCTATTTTGACATTTATCGCCTGGGATGGGTAAGAAACAACATGGAAGAGGTTGAGCCGATCGTCAGGAATGCGGATTTAATGAGTTTTGATGTATCGGCCATTCGGCAGTCTGATGCACCGGGAAATGCCAATGCTTCACCAAACGGCTTTTATGGGGAGGAAGCCTGTCAGATAGTACGTTACGCGGGATTAAGTGATAAGTTAAGCTCCATAGGGTTTTATGAGCTGAACCCTGCTTTTGACAGGGGAAATCAGACAGCCCACCTGGTGGCCCAAATGGTCTGGTACTTCATTGATGGCTATTATCATCGCAAGAACGATTATCCCGACAAACAGATCAAAGACTCATCGGCTTTCATTAAATACGTGGTTACCATCCGTGAGTTCCAGAACAAGATACAGTTTTACAAAAGCAAACGCAGTGACCGCTGGTGGATGGAAGTACCCTGTCCGCCAAGCCTGCAAAGGAAGTATGAGCGACAGTTTCTGGTACCCTGTTCATATCATGATTACCAGGAAGCCTGCCGGAACGAGATCCCCGATAAATGGTGGCAGGTGTACCAAAAGTTTGTTTAAACCTCCTGTTGATCATCAAAATATATGTTTTAATTAAACAAAAGGGCAGAAAAAATAATTGTATTTTTGGCACAAAATAACCGCTGCCAATAATCCGGATATTTTTTCGTTCAATTCAATGAATCAAACATACCAGACCAAAAGCATCACACATGCAAAAGCATAGCCTCATCGCCATTGTTTTTTTACTGACGTTATCCGGGGCAGCATTTTCACAGCAGCAGGCTCAGTTCAGCCACAACATGTTCAACAACATGGGTATCAATCC
>CAYMDX010000070.1:0-2677 GCA_964389125.1 uncultured Bacteroidales bacterium | reverse complement strand
ATTGATATAAACACCATGGTAACATACAATAACCGCTTTTGGGGTGGCGTTAGTTATAGACCCCAGGATGCTGTTGTAGCCATGGTAGGGGTCAAATTTGACAATATCAGCTTCGGCTATTCCTACGACATTACCACATCAGCGCTGGGATCCATGGGGAGAAGCTATGGCAGTCATGAAGTTGTGCTGCAGTATTGTTTTGATCTTGATATAGACAGAATACAAGAAGTTCAGAGAAATATAAGATTTTTGTAAATTTGCCAAACTAATTTGTGTTTTATGGAAAACAATGGCAAATCATATGACATAAATGGAAGTGACCATACATAATCTGAGGCTACCATGAAAAGACATTTGTTTATAGTATTTATCGCGATGCTTTTAGCCGGCTGTGGCTGGGTAGGGGGAGATCGCGGACATTTAGTAGGTGTTCAGGACCGGCCCGATCCGGTATACGCTGACCCTCCCGGCATGGTTTATGTCCCGATGGGAAGTTTTACCATGGGACCTTCCGACCAGGATATGGCCTATTCGCATGATGCCACCTCAAGGACTGTCTCGCTGCCTGCTTTCTATATGGATGAGACTGAGATCACCAATAACCAGTACCGGCAGTTTGTTCACTGGGTCAGAGACTCTCTGGCGCGTGGCCTCCTGGCTGATTTTGATGAAGATTATGCCTTTTTTGAGGATGAGTTTGGTATGCCGCTTGACCCGCCAGTGCTAAACTGGGATCCCGACATCAACTGGGAAGGGGAAGAAGAAAGAGATATCCTGGCAGAGCTCTATCTGCCGGAACAGGAACGTTTCTTCCGCCGCCGCGAGATAGACACCCGGCTGCTGATATATCGTTATTTTACTGTAGACCTCCAGCGGGCCGCACGAAGCCAGGAAGATATTCCAAGAAGCGAACTGGTTGAAGAACATGAAACCCCGGTATACCCTGACACGCTGGCCTGGATCCGTGACTTCACCTATTCGTATAATGAACCCATGACCAAAAAGTATTTCTGGCATCCTACATATGATCATTACCCGGTTGTCGGGGTAAACTGGGAACAGGCAAGTGCCTTTAATGTCTGGAGGACCCAATACCTCAACAGCCATCTTGCCGGAGAGAACCGCCCCTTTGCCATGGATTTTGAGCTACCTTCCGAGGCACAATGGGAATATGCTGCCAGAGGTGGTCGTGACTTAAGCCCCTACCCCTGGGGTGGCCCCTATATGCGCGATGCTGAAGGATGCTTCCTGGCAAACTTTAAACCTATGCGGGGCAATTATACCGATGATGGCGGGCTCTATACGGTCATTGTTGGTCACTATCCGCCCAATGATTATGGGTTGTACGACATGGCTGGAAACGTCGCTGAATGGACACGTAACGCCTATGATGAGTCCTTTCACTATTTCTCACACGACCTTAGCCCGGATTATCAATATGATGCTGCCGATGACGACCCGCCGGCACTAAAAAGGAAAGTGGTACGCGGTGGTTCCTGGAAAGATATAGGTTATTACCTGCAGGTAAGCGCAAGAACCTATGAATACCAGGACACTGCCAAGTCATACATTGGATTCCGCAGTGTACAAACATACCCGGGTCGTGACCGTGATGACGGTTCCGGTGCATCTTATGTGTATTAATTAATTCAGCAATAAATAACAAAACGATTCCCAAATGAAATTTGCAAGAAAAAAAGCGTGGAAAACCTTTATGTCCCGGCTCTATGGATGGGGTGCTTCTCTGGTTATCATAGGTGCCCTCTTTAAGATCATGCACTGGCCCGGAGCAGATTACGCACTTGTAATAGGTATGGGCGTTGAGGCCCTGGTATTTTTCTTTTCAGCCTTTGAGCACGTGCATGAAGAACCTGACTGGAGCCTTGTATACCCCGAACTTGCCGGAATAGAGTCGGAAGTACCGGCCGAAAAACGCCAGTTAAGAAGCAGCGGTGCAGCCACGCAACAAAATATCACTCTCTCAACAAACCTTGATAAGCTCATGGAAGAAGCCGACATTGGTCCGGAGCTGATCAACAATCTTGGCAAGGGATTGCGTAACCTGAGCGATAATGCCGCAAAACTGGCAGATTTGTCCAATGCAAGCGTTGCGACAAACAAATACATTGAAAATATGGAAGCGGCATCAAAGTCGGTCCTGGAGCTTAGTCAGTCTTACAGAAGCAAAACAGAATACCTGAAACAGGATCTGAGCCTCTCGCAGGAGTATAATGAAACTATGAAAACGGCCATAAGCTCTCTGAACGACATGAGTGGTGCCTACAGGCAGTCGGCAGGCAATATCAAAGATAATGCGGATGCCGCGGAAAATCTGACCAAAAACCTGTCTGCCCTTAACACAGCCTATGAGCTTCAACAACAGGTAGCAAACAATCAGGCAGAAGCATCTCAAAAGTATCAGGAGTCCATGAACGCAGTGGTCGATAATCTCCATAGTTCTGCAGAAAGCGCGAAAGTATATAAAGAGGAGATGGATAAGCTGACGAAAAACATCAAAGACCTGAACAGCGTCTATGGAAACATGCTTTCCGCAATGAATTTTAATGTAAACCGGTAAGACTATTTTGTTTTTATCGAACAAAATACTTAGATATTAGATATTATGGCAGGTGGAAAACAAACCCCCAGGCAAAAGCTGATTGGCTTGATGTACCTG
>CAYMDX010000069.1:1725-10621 GCA_964389125.1 uncultured Bacteroidales bacterium | reverse complement strand
TGGGTGCAGGTATCGAATACCAGATGAACGGGATTTCATTATTTGGAGAGCCTAAGTTATTTTTAAGTGGTTTTGAACAGGTAAAAATCAACGCAGGGGTTCGAATTTATTTGTAAGATTCCAAAAATTATATAACTTTGGTGCTTATTGAACCGGTTTTTAACCATTAAAACAGTTACATCATGAAAAAACGGTTACTATCAGTAATGGTCATTTTCCTGGGACTCTTTGCTTTCCAGGCCAATGCCTCAAACTATCATGTGGATCATGCTGCAGTTGATCAAATGTTCGCAGAAGCCGAGCAGGTCGACTTTCTGGCCATGAATGCCATGGTACCCTACGCTGATGCCGCCACCAACATGGCCACCCTTGATGACCCGGATCCGGCGATTGCATTTATCCTTGCCTGGTTTGTAGGCCCGCTGGGTATCCACCGTGCTTACCTTGGCACCTCAACGGGCACCATTGTAGGGTATATTCTGACCTTGGGAGGTTGTGGTATCGTTGCCTTTGTCGACTGGGTCGTCCTGCTCATCGGCGTTGTGAACGATGACATCGACAAATACGTTGACAACCCCAGCTTCTTTATGTGGTGATGTTAGTCATTTCGTGACATCAGCCACATAAAGCAGAAACTCACCCATAGCCGCCCGGAAGGATTCCTGGCGGCTATTGTTATATTCCCCGGCAAGATCTCCTGCCTGCCTGATACCACCAAAATAGAATGCCTGGAAAGAACCAAGCCCGGAGAAAATCCCGGCCATGTAATAACCTTGCCAGGCCAAAACACCAAAAGCAGCCAGACCGGTTAGCTGTGAGGCTGCATTCAATAGCCCCCATCCTGTTTCGCCGGCATATATCTGACCGGCTCCGGGCAAAACAGTTGACAACATCCGTGCGCGCTCCGGGTCCTTCATCTCCGGCGGCCCCGGATCATCCATGAGGCTGTCGTACCGGCTTTTCACTTCATCTAAAAGGCCGGGGTGGTCTGCAGCCTTCTCCACCCATGCCAAAACATGCCGGCGAAGCTCTTCCCACCTGGATTGTTCAACCATCACCATACCCTCCAAAAGCAAAAACCGTTGCGAAAACAGGTCTTCATATGCATGTCTGACCTGCATCAGTGTAGCATTTGCCCCCTCATAATCGCCGTCCATAAAAGCACAAAATGCCAACTCATACAGGACCTCCTTTTGCAATGCATCATCGGCCCGGTAAGCCATAGATCGCTGCAGATCTCTGCGGGCACGTGCAAAATCACCCATCTGTTTCAGGGCGTCGGCCTTTTTCAGGTTAGCCACGACCCTTTCACGTGGGTCTTCCGACATATATATGATACGCTCCAGCGCGATGGAAGCCTCAAAGTAATGCCCGCTCTCATACAGGCTGTCGGGAACAAAAAACACATCCTCTTCTGCACCTTTGACCGCTTTAGTTGAAAGCGTTGCGCAGAGGAATATGCATATCAAAAAGGATACGTTGGTCCATTTCATGGCGAAACTCATTATTTGCCCTTCTTACGGCAGTTGCACTCCCCACAATATTACCCGCATAGAATAATCCGGTCACAGAGGCAGAAAGGATGAAAAGCGGGCTTTTTAGGCCGGCGCCATCATAGAAATCATACGTTGTAAGACCCAGGGCTGCCATATAGAGGAAGCCTACAATGCCTTCCGCGGATTTTCCGGCATATACCTTCCCAAGGCCGGGAACAGCCGCCGACAGCAGACCGCCAACAAAGGGCGAACGTACCGGCGTCTCTTCTATGGTCTTAAAATGATCATTCATCCGCCGTTCCTCTGCGGCCATTACATGATAATCTCCGTTGAAATCAGAAGCCAGGCTTTCATAGGTGTCCAGCTCGCGCGACAACAAGGCCACACCGGCCAGCTGCAAGCGTTGCATCGCCGTTTTCATACCACTATCCTGAACATCCAGGGGAGTCAATACGGAAGTAGCACGATCATGATTCCCGGAATGAGCCAGGTTATAAGCACCAAAGAACCGGGATTTGTAATAAGCCTGGCTGGCATCAGACACTTGCAGAAGATGATCTGCCGATGCCTTCAATTTTTTTTGCCTGTATAACACCCACCCTGTAAGGTAATGCACGGAGTCACGCAATAAACCATCATCTGTATCTATACGGGAGAGCAGATAAAGGCTTTCTTCAAGATCATCACGACCCATCATGTGCTGCACAAACTTCAGCTCCCTGCTCACATCTGCTGATGACATCTGACGCGCTGTTCCAATCTCAGTATCCGACAGGCCACCCGGTTTGTTGAAGGACGAAACCCCCTGGCTGTTTCCCGTTAATGGGAAAAGGGATACGATCAGCATAACCAGCATCCACCTTCTCATGGGTTTTCTTTTTGATACAGTTCAATGCTTTCTACGGCTTTTTTTGTCTGCTCATCCAGGTGCATGGGATGGATATCAAACACAGCCACCCTGTTGCAGCGCATCAACCTGTCAGCGGAAGCAACTGCCCCTTTTACCAGCCCGTATTCCCGTATAAGCTGTTTGCTATAAGAAGAACAAGATGGATGATAGAGACATTCAGGCGCCAGCTGGGGGGATAACATCCGCTGGTACACATACATCATCCCTCCGAAGGTAAGTGTAAAGGGGTTGTAACGGGCAATAAAACGGTCACTTCTGCTTTGCAGAAATGAAATGTTGCTGGATTGCTCCTCAGTGGTTTTTGATTCCACATGGGCCGCTAAGATGTCTGTGTCAGTAAGCGGCTCCTGGCAATGACCGTGGATGGAAAGTACCATCAACCCGAGCAGTACCATCAGGGATAAAACAGCTTTGTTAATTGATAATTGTTGCATCTTCAGGTACTTCAAAATCAAACCACGGACTGTCAGCTTCACTGCCCATACGCACATCATAAAACCTGACCCGGTTGACAATGGAGTCGCCACCGGGCAGATAGTTGAATTCAGTGATCGTCATAGGAAGGGTAACATCCGGGTAAATCTCATAATCAGAATAGTAAATTTTCTTAACCAGCTCATGATCCGCATCATAATAGCCGGCATAGATGGGCATGTAATCATCATGAACCAGCTCAACCCTGGAGAAGAGATGACTCATGGAGGCAGGCGGCGACCATTGTGTTATCATCAGCCCATCCTCAAACGAAGTTCCGGTCTGTGTGAAACCCATCTGACGAAGGCCCAGATCCTGCAGGCGATCGTTCAGGAAGAAATACATCAGGTTGTTTTCCGAGCTGTATTCAAGGCTACGGGTCCGGTATACGGTACTGTCTTCTTCATTGTAGATGGTAAGCTCGCCCTCCCGATTGGTAATCATAACCTCATTAACCGGGTCAAGGAATTTGGTGATCAGTTCTCCCTCTACCGATTGATAAAACATCGAAGCCTCAAGGGTTGCCGTCTTACCACGCTGCAGACTCTGACTCTCCATACGCAGCATGATCCTGTCAGTTCCGAAACGTACAAAACCGGTGATCACCAACAGGAATACACTTAACAAAATGACCGGAATACGCATATTCATTTATTTTTTAAGATCAATACGAAATGTTGTGCCCTCATTCGTGGAAGACTGTTTTACAAACAACTTGCCACCATGATAATGTTCAATGATCCGTTTACTTAGTGACAAACCAAGCCCCCAGCCACTTTTCTTACTGGTAACACCAGGGTTAAAGATCGCTTTTTGTTTTGATGGCGGAATACCTCTCCCGTCATCGGAAATATCGATAATGACATGACCCTCCAGGTTATTAACGGTTATATAAATACTGCCGGAGCCTGCCATGGCATCGATCGCATTTTTGGTAATATTTTCGACAACCCAACCAAACAGGTTCGGGTTGTGCGGCACGATCACTTCTTCCTCGGGGGCAGCTATCTTTAGCGACACTTTCCGGGAAATGCGTTTCTGCATGTACTCCACAACCTCGTTTATAGACTCCAAAATATTCAGCGGAAGCAGCTGTGGAGGGGATCCGATCTTTGAAAACCGCTCAGTGATATCCTCCAGCCGTCTGATATCTTTTGACATTTCGTTGATGGTGGATTCATCCACCCCTTTCATACGCAGCATCTCCATCCAGGCCAGCAGCGACGACAAGGGTGTCCCAAGCTGATGAGCGGTTTCTTTCGACATGCCGACCCAAACCTGATTTTGCTCAGCATTACGTGCCACACTGAAGAGCATATAAGACACAAACAAGAAAATACCTATCGCCAAAAACTGAAAAACAGGGTAGTACCGAAGCTGGGTCAGCAATAGGGAATTCGTGTAGTAGACGTAACATGGGCCATAATTCGGCAGTGTGACAGAGAGATAACGGTTTTTTCCGGCCATGGATGAAATTAATTCCTGCACCTCCCCTTCATCCGAAAAATCAACACCATCTATATTGCCATGAGCTATCAACTCGGAATTGGTGCTGTCGACCACGATAACAGGCACATTGGCGGAATTGATAACCAGGTCGGATATGAATGTATCTATCAGGTCATCCATAACCTCACGCAGCTCTGTAAACACGCGTGAATCCTGATAATAAATATAACGCTGACCATCGATAATGGAAAAAGAAAGCGGCGGGTATTTCGAAAAGTAATCTGCAAGTTCTCCCGTCAACTCATCATACGCTGAAAAACGGTCATCCAGGTTGCTGCTGGTAATTACCGTTCCTTCTTCATCTGTCAGGACAAGCGGGATGGTTGTGTTGCTCTGCAAGATATTGGTATACAAGGTGAGCGCATCGCGATCTACTTCATTACGATTCAGACGGCCATATACTTCGGTAAGCAGCTCCACACGTTTGGCTTCTTCATCCTGTATCAGCGAAAACAGGCTCTCGCTATCGCGGAGAAGGGTTTCCCTTTTGCGAACAGCATCAGCCCATAGCTCAACACGCTCACGTTCATCCTGCGCGATCTTTCTTACCATGTTATCGGTATAATACAGGGATGCGAGGACAATAATGGCGGCAAAACCGAGCAAGTAAAGCTTCCATCGCTGTTTTCGGGAGTATATCTCCAACCCGGTGATTTTTGTTAGTAGCCCCAAAATGAACTTCTCCTTTGCAGATAAATAAAATGGTTTTCTTATCCAAAAATAAAACTTTTGTACAACATACCTTCAACCAAATAATTCAAAAAGCATATCCGGGATATTTGGAAGAAAATTTGGCTATCATTTACTGATAATATTTACTTTTGCCATAATGAATAGCTGAATTTTCATAACATGTCTGTTACCAATACACTTATTTTCCAGAATTTAAGAAAGCGCCTGCCTAAGATTGACCATTTCTGTGCGTCACCGGAGCAGGTACAGGACCAGACCCTGCTCTCACTGATAAAAAATGCCCGTAACACAGAATGGGGCAAAGAATATGGATATCACGACATTACGAATTATGATACTTTTCGTGAACGTGTTCCCCTGCAGGGCTATGGAGACATAAAGCCATACATTGACCGCATGTTGAATGGGGAGCAAAACCTTCTCTGGCCTTCCAGGATACGCTGGTTTGCGCAATCATCCGGCACCACATCCGACCGGAGCAAATTCATACCGGTCAGCAGGGAAGCACTTTCAGATTGCCATTTCAGGGCCGGAAAGGATGTGTTGGCTTTGTACCACAGACACAATCCATCATCCCGTATTTTTGACGGCAAAGGACTTATAATGGGTGGCAGCCACAAAGTAAGCAAACTTAATAACAAACTAAGCTATGGAGACTTGTCGGCGGTTCTGTTAGAAAATGCACCGGCTTACAGCAGCCCTTTCCGCACGCCACCATTGTCCGTTTCCCTGATGGATAACTGGGAAGAGAAGCTCGACAAGGTAGCCCATACCACCTATCACAAAAATGTGACCAACATAAGCGGGGTCCCTTCCTGGAATCTGATATTGCTCAAACACATCCTGAAGATCACCGGCCGCAACAACATTTTGGAGGTATGGCCAAACCTGGAGCTTTTTATCCATGGCGGTGTCAGTTTTGCCCCGTACCGCAGCCAGTTTGAAAAGCTGATCCCTTCAGAGGACATGCAATATGTGGAAACCTATAATGCATCAGAAGGATTTTTTGGTATTCAGGACCAGCCGGGGTCCAGTGAACTACTGTTAATGCTCGATTATGGCATCTTTTACGAATTTATTCCGATGGATGAGTTTGGGGAGCAGCAACCTGTTGTGGTGCCACTCTCCCAGGTCAACACCGACACCAATTATGCAATGGTAATCACCACAAACGCAGGGTTGTGGCGATACGTGATTGGTGATACTATCCGCTTTACCAGCCTGTCACCATATCGTATCCAGATATCGGGACGTACCAAAAATTTCATCAATGCTTTTGGTGAAGAACTGATCGTGGATAATACCGAAAAAGCATTACATGAAGCCTGCCGGGAAACAGGTGCCATCATCAGTGAATACACGGCTGCACCCGTATATCTTGACGACAATCAATCAGCCGCACACCAGTATATCATCGAATTTGAACGCAACCCCGATGATCTGGAGCGCTTCACCGACATTCTGGACAATGAATTGATCAATTTAAATTCGGACTATGAGGCTAAGCGCAGCAGCGATCTGATGCTGAATAAGCCCAAGGTAACGACCGTTCCCGGTCAGACTTTTTTCAGTTGGATGAAGTCAAAGGGCAGAATAGGCGGGCAAAACAAAGTGCCCCGACTGTACAATAACCGGAAGTACGTGGACGAGATACTCAGTTTTCTCAAAGAGAATCAATAAGAAAAATACCAGCAACATTCGCTTTTGTAATCCCAAAAAGTGATGTAAATTTGTTGGACTTACCAACCAGACATCGACATGCATATTGCCATTGCCGGCAACATAGGTTCCGGAAAAACAACGCTGGCCGGTCTTCTGGCCAAACATTATGGCTGGGAAGCCGAATATGAAGATGTGGACACCAATCCCTATCTCAATAATTTTTATGAGGATATGAAACGCTGGTCCTTTAACCTGCAGATATATTTCCTGAACAGCCGGTTTCGTCAGGTAATAGAACTGCGAAAAAAGGATAAAAGCGTGATTCAGGACAGGACCATCTACGAAGACGCCTATATTTTTGCACCCAATTTACACGAAATGGGGCTGATGTCGTCACGTGACTTCAACAACTACTCAAGTCTGTTTGAACTTATGAGCTCCTTTATTCAGCCCCCGGACCTGTTGATCCACCTCAAAGCCAGCGTCCCGACCCTGGTAAGCCAGATCCAGAAAAGAGGCCGCGACTATGAAAATGGCATCCGTCTTGATTATCTGAAAAAATTAAATGAACGGTATGACGAATGGATTGAAGGATATGATCTTGGCAAGTTGTTGCATATCGATGTTGACAATCTCAAATTCAGCGAACGTAAGGAAGACCTCGGGGTGGTAATTCAAAAGATTGACGCTGAGATCCATGGACTGTTTTAAACTATACAGTAACAGACACACCATTTTCCCATTGAATACGCACCCATGCAATGTATAGGTATCATACCGGCCCGATATGCTTCCACCAGGTTTCCCGGTAAACCGCTGGTCGACATACAGGGCAAATCCATGATACAACGGGTTTACGAACAGGCATTAAAATGTCCTTCCCTGGATGACGTGGTGGTTGCCACCGACGACAATCGGATTTTTGACCACGTATCGGTGTTCGGGCGGGTGGTTATGACTGACACTGGTATCTCAAGCGGCACCGAAAGATGTCTGGAGGCCCTGAAATCATATAACAACCATACAAATATTGATGCGGTGATCAACATCCAGGGCGACGAACCATTTATCAGTCCTGAACAGATCGAATTGGTCATCGAGGGGCTGCATGAAGCCGGGAAAACCATCGTAACGCTTGTCAAAAAAATCGACGATAAGGAGCTTGTAGCCAACCCGAATGTGGTGAAAGTGGTTTTCTCCCACCGCGGCAGGGCGTTATACTTCAGCAGGGCACCCATTCCCCATATCAGCAGGCAAAGCGGAGCAGAAGAGAAAACTAACCATCCGGTCCATTACAAGCATCTTGGTCTTTATGGTTATCATGTCAGCAGCCTTGAACAGATCGTGGCACTGCCGCCGGGGCTGCTGGAGAAAGTTGAATCGCTTGAACAACTTAGATGGTTGGAACATAACTTCGACATTTACGTAAAAGAAACAACCATAGAAAATATAGCCATCGACACCCCGGAAGATCTGAATAACATTCCGACCGCGGATGCATAATACGTCCAAATTACCGCATAATTGCAGAAGCAATGGATTTGTCACATTTTTTTTATAATTTAGTGTTCCATATGAGTGTCCTGACAACAAGGCTAAGAACCATCATAACAAACCCCTTATGCGCATAGGAAAATATATCAGTAACCTTCTGTACAAACATGAAACGGTGCTTCTTCCGGGCTTTGGCACATTCACCACCAGGTATATACCAGCCAAATTTATGCCGGAAAAGCAGATCGTGGAGGCACCGACCAAGCTGGCTGATTTTACCAGCACACCAGACCAGGGCGACACGCCACTGACCAAATACATTGCAGAAAATGAAGGGATGACGGAGGATGAAGTGCTTTCGATGTATGAAAATCTTACCAGCGATATTAAACGTTCGCTCAAGGCAGGAAAGAAAGTAGCTTTTGAGGATGTTGGCACTTTTCATTTAGATGCCGACAATAATCTCCAATTTGAGCCGGATCGCGACATCAACTATCTCGAAGAAGCCACAGGGGTGGACGCGGTCGCAACTCCCGGGCCAACCCACCCAATAACGCCGGGGGACAGCCACAGGTCGGAAGACCCAGTTGAACCTTCAGGGGAATCAGACAAGACGCCACCCCCGCCCCAGGAACCCGAGCAAACAACACCCACTGAA
>CAYMDX010000069.1:0-1625 GCA_964389125.1 uncultured Bacteroidales bacterium | reverse complement strand
CCACTGAAGATAAAACACCAACAACAGCCACTGAAGATAGACCACAAACCACAGAACCCATGAAAGAAGAGGACAAAAAAACAACAACGCTGCCTCCCGCGCTTAAGTGGCTGGCCTATGTGATGATACCCTTATTGGTAATTGTCATTATCGTATTGCTGAACTATTCGTATTTTTTTGATAAAGATGACGGATTATTCAGATCACCCGGGGAACCGCATGTAGAGATGACAACCGATGATCCGACTGAAACAGAAATCAGGGAAACGCCCCAGGAAGAGGACAGAATTGATGAGCCGGAGGAACCGGTTGATGTCGAGCCCGACATAGAAACCACAGTGACTGATCCGGATGCGACAACCTACTACCTCCTGGTAGGCAGTTTCCGCAGTGAAACCCGGGCACAGGAGCTGGCAGAAGAGCTACAGCGCCAGGGCGCCGATATGGCAGAGGTCATGATGAAAACCCCTTCCGACTACTACCGGGTCAGTTATGGTCATTACCATGACATGTCAGAAGCACAAACACAAATGGAACAACTGCCGGAGGAGCTGCAGGACGTAGCCTGGATTTTGCACCGATAAACGAATTCAACAACTACCATTTTCACAAAGTCGTGGGAAAGAACAAAATCAGGAAGTTTACAGAGATCAATAGCTTTTCCAACGTTATCCAGCCGCAATCCCATCATGCATCCGCACCCTTTGAATACAAGGGGCAGTGGAACCAATCGTTTTTCGGACAGCAGAATCCGATAGTATTGGAGATAGGTTGTGGCAAAGGAGAATACACTGTTGCCCTGGGAGAAAACTCCCCCGAACAGAATTTTATCGGCATTGATATCAAAGGTGACCGGATATGGAAAGGAGCCAGGGAAGCCCTGGACCGGGGACTGCACAATGTAGCTTTTCTGCGCATCCTGGCTGAAAGGCTTCCTGAATTCTTTGCACCGGGCGAAATAAACTGCATATGGCTGACATTCCCCGACCCGCAGTTGAAAAAGATACGACATAAAAAAAGATTGACGGCGCCACGATTCCTGGATATCTACAAAAAGCTGCTGGCCCCCGATAGTCCCATTCACCTGAAAACGGATAATGAAGCGCTTTTTAACTATACCCTTGAGGTAATCCGCGAACAGGGTCACTACCTTGCCGCCCATACCTTTGACCTCTATTCGGATGATACCATTCAGGAACCCCTGGTGAAAGAGATCCAAACGTTTTATGAGAAGAAATTCCTGGAAAAGGGGGATCGCATTCACTACATGAAGTTCTTCCTCCATGACGAAAACCGATGACAACACCTCTTTTTTTGAGAAAGTATACGCGGTTGTAAATTTGATACCCCCGGGCCGTGTGACAACATACGGTGCCATTGCCGGCTATCTTGGCAGCAGGGGAAGCAGCCGCATGGTGGGATGGGCCATGAATCATTCCCACCGGCATAATCCCTCCTTACCGGCACACCGGGTTGTTAACCGGAATGGCATCCTCACAGGCAAACACCATTTCGGTAGCCCGGGTATCATGCAGCAATTACTTGAAAACGAAGGTATACAGGTTGAGAATGATCAGGTATTGAACTTCCACAAACATTTCTGGGACCCCTCTGATCGCCTGAAA
>CAYMDX010000068.1:0-10729 GCA_964389125.1 uncultured Bacteroidales bacterium | reverse complement strand
AAGCTATTTTGATTAACATAAACAGTAGTTGTCTTACGAATAATATGGGCCGAGCCCATATGGTGACTATCTTCTAAATTCTTAAACGAAAAGAAGCATAACGTATTAAAGAACCAATATACAGATAAACATACCCATGAAACACCTGATCGCCTGCCTGGGAAATATTGGTCCGGAATACCATGAAACCCGGCATAATATTGGTTTTATGGTTGCCGACCGGCTGGCAGAGAAAAAAGAAACATCATTTGATCCGGCCCGGTACGGCGACATGACCTCCTTCCGGCATAAAGGGCGCATGTTTTTTCTGCTCAAACCTTCCACATTGATGAATCGAAGCGGACGGGCTGTTTTGTACTGGTTGAATAAAGAAAAAATCGAGCTCGACAACCTCCTGGTCGTCACCGACGATGTGTCATTGCCGACGGGCTCCGTGCGGATGCGTCCCAAAGGGGGTCCCGGTGGCCATAACGGACTCAGCAATATCATTGATGTGCTGGGAAGCAGTCAGTTCGCCAGATTGCGCTTTGGTGTCGGAAGTGAATATCCGCAGGGTTTTCAGTCACAGTATGTATTAGGGAAGTGGACCGCCGGCGAACGGGAAATCATCGACCCGCAAATAGAACTTGCCTGCGATATGGTGATCAGCTTTGGTCTTCAGGGTGTTGCCAATACCATGAACCAGTATAACCGGCTCGGGAAAATAGAATGATGCCCGGTGTGGTAAATGCCTTCAACATGCCATGGTCCTGCTCATCTGTATAGCCCCTTTTGTGCCCGGGTGTAGCCAATGCAGTTTATCAAGCGGGAGGAGCTTGTATAGAAGGACCTCCATCAAGGCGTTCCTTATTCAGAGGGCCCCGCCTTCAATAGCTCATCAATAAACTTCTGCTCCCTGGCTCTGCCTTCATTGTATAAAGTAATCCATGCAATGAGTCCCATTACCGCCAGAATCAGGAAAATAAAAAACTGAAAACTGGTAAAAACCAAACCTTTGACAAAGTACAACGGTACAGAGATAATATTCCCTGCTATCCAGTATATCCAGTTCTCTATCTTCTTCCTGGCCATATACCACATCCCGATCAAAAAGATGGATGTTGTAAATGAATCAATATAAGGGATGTAAGAATCCATATATGCCGGATCATCCTGTTTAAAAACATAGATCAGTATATATATTATAAGAAACAAAACCGGAATCATGGCCAGCCCAATAGCCTGTTCTTTTTTTGTGTTCCACCGGATAGGCCGTACCCGCTGCTGATCATCCTTTCTTGTCCATATATACCAGCCATAAATACTCATGCCTGTATAGAAAAGATTAATACCCATATCCGCGTAAAGCTGAATCTGGAAACAGATATAAACGTAGATCACCGTGCTTACTATGCCTGTCGGATATACCAGAAGGTTTGCACTCCGGGCGAACCACACACTCATAATCCCAAATGCCACAGCAATTAGTTCCAGCAAGGTGGTTGCCATCATGTTTTCATAAAACAATTGGAAAAAAGAGGACGATAACATGACTATTACATTTGTTCAGTTAATAACCCGGCAAAGGTAGCCAAAAAAGGTTTTGTGTCTGGCATGGTAACCTATAGTGGCAAAAGATGGGTTTTGTGTTACATTTTATCGATGCAGAATATTAGGGTTAAGGGGTGTGTTCATTACCATAAAAAACGTATATTTGCTGGAAGGTCAAAATGCAGAAATACCCATGATAAATTCTGAAAGTAGCATGGGCTTGTTTAAAAAGATTAACAATGGTACGGTTAAACAGATGAACCTGAATCCTGTAACACTGGGATTTCAGGATAGTCGGGAGAAGGGTTTTTTGGACAGGTATTTTCATAATTCCCTTCTTCAGGTTCGGGTTGCGTTCTTACTGGTAGCATTACTGTATGGGGTGTTTGGATTTCTGGACTCTTTGATGGTACCGGAAATGAAAAATACCTTTTATGTGATCCGTTTTGGCATAATCGTTCCTGTATTGCTGGGTGTTTTTATCCTTTCTTTCTTTCCTGTGTTTAAGCAGGTATGGCAACCCATTCTTTTAATCTCCTTTATCGTGGCCGGCGTCGGCATTAGCTTAATGTTGATTATCGTGCCGGAGAATTATGCCTATTATGGGGGTATGATGTTGATCTTTTCTGCCGGTTATTTCTTTATAAAGTTGCGGTTTTTTTATGCCACCATCGCCGGGTGGCTTACCCTGATCATATACAATATCGGTGCCGTGTTTTTTTCTGACGCGGCCGCTGAACTGATCATCAACAACAATTTTTTTTATGTATCGGCCAACGTGATCGGAATGTTTGCTTCTTATAACATTGAGTTTCTGGCGCGCAAAGATTTTTACCTGAATCGTGAGCTGGATGCCAGCAAGCATGAAATTGAGGAGACCAATAAAAATCTGGAGCATAAGGTACAAGAGCGAACCAGTCAACTTCAGAAGGCTAAAGAACGTGCCGAGGAGTCCGACAAGCTTAAATCTGCCTTCCTTGCCAACATGAGTCATGAAATCCGGACACCAATGAATGGTATACTTGGATTTTCCCAGCTGTTGCTTGAGGCAGAAGATGAAGAGGAGCGCCGGGAATTTGTGGAGGTGATCAATACAAATGGCCAGCATTTGCTTTCGTTGATCAATGACATTATCGATCTCTCCAAACTGGAGGTAGGTATGCTATCAGTCAAAGAAAGTGAGTTTTCACTGAATGACCAGTTGGATGAAGTTTACGAGCTTTTCAGGGGAAACAGTAAAATAGTTAAAGGTCGGGTTGACCTGCATATTCATTATGGGTTGACTCATGATAATGGAGATACGATCATCGCTGATCAGACGCGTTTAAAACAAATACTGATCAACCTTCTTAGCAATGCCATAAAATTCACAAGTACTGGATTTGTGGAGTTTGGCTACCTTGTATACCCTGAAAACCTGGTGTTCTATGTTAAAGATACTGGCATTGGTATAAAAGAAGAAGAGCAAGAGGAGATCTTCAACCGATTCATGCAGTCAACGATTAACCACCGTCCGGAACATGAAGGATCGGGTCTCGGACTGGCGATTTCAAGGGCTTTTATTCAACTTATGGGAGGGGAAATATGGCTCGAAAGCGAAGTTGATAAAGGCTCTATATTCAGTTTTACCATACCAATCAAAAAAGGAAATAAGTCTATATTTAAATATCATAAATCTGAAAACGCCCCCACGAATATGGATTGGAGCGAAAAAGTAATACTTATTGCAGAGGATGTTTCAACCAATTATTTGCTGTTGAAAACCGCTTTAAAGAAAACAGGTGTCAGCCTGATATGGGCAAAAAATGGCCAGGAAGCTTTGGATGAATGCAAGAAAGACCAACAAATAGACCTGGTGCTGATGGATTTGCGCATGCCTGTGATGGATGGTTATGAAGCCACCAAACAGATTAAACAACTGCATCCGGATCTGCCGGTTATTGCACAAACTTCCTATGCCATGGATGGTGATAAAGAAGCCAGTGTTGAGGCCGGTTGCAATGATTATCTGTCAAAGCCTTTTGATCTTAAGGACCTTGAAAGGTTAATAGCCAGCTATTTTTAATCCGGAAGGTGGATCATGGAAGAAGAAATTACAAATCTAACACCAGTACATACAGAATTGCCCCATCAAATATCCCTCCTTTTTGTTGAGGATAATGACGCTATAAGAAATCTGTATGAAAAACGCCTCAGTAAGCGTGTGAATACGTTTTATATTGCCGAAAACGGGCAGGAAGGTCTGGAGATTTTTAAAGAACATGAACCAGACCTGATCATCACCGACATCAGCATGCCTATAATGAACGGACTCGATATGATCCGTCACATTAAAGAACTAACCAATGACGTGCAGGTTATCGTGATGTCAGCATACAGCATAAAAGAATACTTCCTTGAGGCCATTGACCTTGGTGTGAATGGTTATTTAATCAAGCCTGTTGACCCCATCAAATTATATGGCCTTATAGATGAGCTTGCTGGTAATATCTTGTTAAAGAAAGCATTGACCGAAAAAGAGATTCGTCGACGGGTGGCCGAAAAAAACCTGAAACGTTCATTGGACGAAAAAGATGTATTACTCCGGGAGGTGCATCACCGCGTGAAAAATAATATGCAGATCATTTCAAGCATCCTCACCATGCAGGAACGCCTTGTTGATGACGCAAAACTGAAAACGGTGATGACCGAGAGTCGCAACCGCATTCGTTCGATGGCGCTGGTTCATGAAAACCTTTATCAGAATGAGAACCTGGCAAATATTCAATTTTCCAATTATGTGAAAAGCCTGGCGGGTAATCTTGCCAGAACCTATTATGAGATGCAGCAAAAGGTCGGTTTTGAGTATAACCTGACCGACGTATATTTGCCGCTGGATATTGGAATTCCCTGTGGCCTCATCATCAATGAGTTGATTTCCAACTCTTTTAAACATGCTTTCAATGACCACGATAAGGGTACGATAAAAATATCCCTGATACGTGAGGGGAAAAATGAGTTTCTTCTCCAGGTAGCCGATGATGGCAAAGGAATGGACCCGGAGTTTGAAGTCGAACAGTCGAGGTCGCTCGGGATGCGAATTGTCTATAAACTGACACAACAGATAGATGGGGACTTGCAATACGATTTTTCCCATGGAACTGAATTTAACATACGTTTTACCACTAACTAACCAAAGCTATTTACAATGAATAAATTAAACATTCTGATTGTGGAAGATGAATTTCTGGTGGCTGCAGATATTGAAGAAAGCTTGCTGAGCCTGGGGTATGAGGTGCAGAACACAGTAGCATCAGGTAAGGCTGCCATTGATGAAGTTGAAAAACACCTGCCTGATCTCATCCTGATGGATATCATATTAAAAGAAGAAATGACAGGGATAGAAGCGGCAACCATCATTCGTAAGAAGCACGATGTGCCGGTCATCTTTCTTACTGCAAATGCTGATGTATCCACGATAGAGAAAGCCAAGGTTTCCCTTCCGTATGGATATATCATTAAGCCTTTCTCAGAAAAAGACCTCCAGACGAATATCGAAATCGCCAGGTATAAGTTCGAGAATGATATTCAGTCCAAAATGGAAAGTGACCAGTTTAATGAGTTCTTTCAGCCAAAAACCAGTGTTAAGAATGAATTGATCCTTGAAGGTGAAGCAGGTCTGGAAAAGATCAACCTGCCAAACGTGTATTATATCGAACAGTCTGAAGGCAAATCAAAAGTGTATCTGCGTGAAAGTGAGGTTGTCGTGAATGAAGATCTGAATAGCATCGAAAAACACTTTCCTGAAAACACATTTGTAAGGGTTAGTCCGGATTTTATTGTCAATCTTGATAAGGTGTTTATTGCCAAACATCCTGAATTAATCATTGCTGACCGTATGTCTGTTATAACGGTTGATGATGACTACCGGGACCTGCTTGAGGCAATGCTTCATAAATAAAACAATATCTTCACACTTTGTCTCAACACCTTATGAAATCTACAGAAGATATAACTACCCTGGAAGCATTCGTCAAAACCATTTTTGAAAAAGATGGTCCGGATCCTGAAGATTACAACACCATACTTCACATGGTTGATAAGATTTCTTCTGATCAGGTTCAGACGTTCAGGGAACAGCTGCAACCGATCCTGAATCCCGGAACCATTATTGGCTTTTCCTATACAAAACCGTTTGGCTATAACGGTGACTTTTTTATTATTGAAAAAATATACCAGCATTATGTGAGCCCGGATCCGCGCTACAGGAAATGGGACTTGTTTTTTCACCAGTTGCCGGCCGCCATTGCCGTTGTCAACAGGAAACAGATGGCTAAGAACAGCCTGATGGCGTTGAATGGTAAAGCGAACGAAAAACCCAAAAAAGTACTGATACTGGGCAGCGGACCTATGACAGAGGTCTATGAATATCTTCAGGAGGTGTCGGAAAACAACCTGCTGTTTGATCTTATTGACCTTGATCAGAGAGCCATTGATTATGCCCGTCGGAAAAACAAAGATTACCTGGACTTCATGCGTTTCTTCAACAAGAATGTGATTCGTTTTAGTCCTGACCAACAGTATGATCTGATCTGGAGTGCCGGATTATTCGATTATTTTAAGGATAAGCATTTTGTGTTTTTGCTGAAGCGTTATTATGATCTCATTGCTCCCGGGGGCAAGATGATCATCGGAAATTTTAACGTTGAAAATCCGTCACGGAAGATCATGGAGTTGTTGGGTGACTGGTTTCTCTATCACCGGTCGGAAGAGGAGTTGGTCACGTTTGCTCAACGAAGTGGCATACCTGAAAGCTGTGCGCGGGTTTTGAAAGAACCCCTGGGCATAAACCTTTTTCTTGAAGTTGCCAAAGATGGTCAATAAATCAGGAGCCTGCGGCTTGTTCCACTTCGCGAAATACCCGCATAAAGTTTCCTGACCAGATCTTTTCGATCTCCTCCTTGCTATACCCCCTGCGAACGAGCTCCAGGGTGATGTTGTCGAGCTCGGTAACATCGTAACAATCTTCAAGTGCACCACCTCCGTCGAAGTCGGTGCCGATACCCACATGGTCAATGCCTGTAAGGTCAACGACGTGGTCGACGTGATCTACAAAGTCAGCAACGGTGGCCATGGGTCTTGGGTATTCCCTGTTGAGCGCCTGCCATTCTTCGCGTGCCTGTTCCATCTCTTCATCGCTAAGATCCTGAAAATGATCCCACTTTTCGCGAAGGTCATCAAAGGCTGCCTCCCGTTCGGGGTCTGTCTCCATCTCTGTTACATAAGCGCTCAGCACGCACAACTGCAGTACGCCGCCATTGTCAGCCAGCGCTACCAGCATGTCGTCGTCAAGGTTGCGCGGATGGTCACAAACTGCTCTGGCGTTTGAGTGGGAGGCAATAACGGGTGCCTCTGTTACCTCGAGCACATCATAGAAAGCTTCGTCCGAGATATGGGTGACATCCACCATCATGCCAAGGCGGTTGAGTTCTCTGACTACATCGACACCGAAATCGGAAAGGCCGCCATGTAATGGCGGTTCAGAATCGGTCGAAGAGTCACAAATCTGATTATGACGCGAGTGTGACAGGCCCATATAGCGACTGCCCAGCTCATAATATTTTTCAAGGAGGCTTAAATCCTTCCCGATGGGATAGCCATTTTCATTACCAATGTATATGGCTCGTCGCCCTTCTTCCTGTAATTGGTAAGCATCATCCGAAGTAAGCGCAAGGCCTGCCATGTCTGGATAATTGTCGAGGGCCTGGTGTATATTGTCAAATATGTTTAGTGCCCTTTGATTAGCTCGTTCAAAACCTTCAGTCGTTAGTGGTCCCTGACCAAGGTATACGGCAAAGAAAACCGCATCCAGCCCGCCTTCTTCCATACGTGGGAAGTCAAGTTTGCCGCCGCCGTCGTGCGGGTCATTATGCTCACCAATGTCGAATTCGTCGCGGCCAAGCATCAGAGGCGTGTCAACATGGCTGTCGAGGGTCAGTACTTCTGCGTGTATCTCTTCCGCACGTTGTTCAAGTCGTTCTTCAGCGGAAGTGCAGGCAAATAAAATAAAAAGGCCTAATATGGCCGGGATCGCTTTTTTAAGAGAATAGAGAGTCATTAAATAAGGGGTGTTTTGGGTTATTTTTCGGCCGTAAATATACATTTTTTTGCCGATTTTGACCTTCCGGTCAGGATTCTTCCCAGGAAACAGTGTTGATGCCTTCTATCTGAAACAGTTCACCAATGATCTTGTCACCCATTTCACTCACTTTGTATTTTACAAGGAAACGTACACTGATCTCTCCCTCACGATCATATGCTTCAATATTATACGCCTTCACACGAAAGCCCATTTTTGTGATCTGATCACGTGCCTTTTTGTAAAATGAGAGGCCACCGGCGCCTTTCAGGATAATTTCCCCATAGTGCTCTGTCTTGATGTCGATTTTGTGCAGGACAAAAAGCGCGAAAAGCACCAAAAAGGTGGTTACCAGAGCCAGAAAGTACTGTCCCATGCCTGTTGTAACACCTATGGCTGCCACCACCCATATAGAGGCAGCCGTGGTAAGGCCTGTTACATGGTCTTTGCCTTTCAGGATCGTACCTGCACCGAGAAAACCAATACCGGTAATTACACCGGCGGCAACCCTGGCCGGGTCCAGCCTTAGAATTTCTCCGCTTGTGCCCGCCAGCTCCGTCTGTAGTTGTTCAAACGCCACAATGATGAGTGCCGCACCCAGACAAACCAGTATATGGGTCCGCAGGCCTGCCGGACGTCCGTGAATCTCACGCTCCAGTCCTATAAGGGCACCCAGGACGGTAGCAAGGACCAGCTGTAGTACCAAATGCCACTCCCAGTTCATATTAACCATTAAATGCTCCATCATGTCTCTTTTTGATTCCTGATAGCCAAATTACAACATTCATACCGTTTGTGAAATGTTTTTGTTGATAAATTTTTTGCGTTATCACTTCGGGTGAGGCAAATCATTTATTCTATCTTTATAATGCAAAAAAAGCTGATATTTTCCGCTATGCAAACCTATTGTGAAAAAGCCAGGAACCTCGATGAAAATCACGTGGATCGAATTCACCACGATCACGTTCATGGTTTTTCGGTCCGGGATGACAATGAATTGCTCGGACGGCTTATACTTGAAATCAACCAGGCAGGCCTTAGCTGGAACCTGATGCTGAAAAAGCAGGACAACTTTCGCCGGGCCTTCGATGGGTTTGACATAGCAACAGTGGCCGGGTATGGTGAACCCGAGCGCCAACGGCTGCTGAATGATGCCGGCATTATTCGTAACCGCCGGAAGATCGATGCAGTTATTCACAACGCCAGTGTAATCCGGAGCTTGCAGGTCGAATTTGGTTCTTTTAAAGACTGGCTCGACTCCCACCATCCCCGCGCCCTGGAATCCTGGATGAAGCTTTTTAAGCAAACTTTTCACTTTACCGGGCCGGAAATCGTCAATGAGTTTTTGATGAGCACCGGTTACCTGCCCGGGGCCCATACCGATGATTGCCCCGTTTACCCTGAGGTTATTCGCTCAGAACCTATGTGGCTTAATGGATAAAACTATAATACCACGGTAACCTCCTGATAACCTGTGTGCGACCTTGACAAATCAGGCTAAATGACGTATATTTGGTGTTTATTAGGCACCAATTGAATGTCGGCCTTCTTTGAAGCATTTGAGTCAGGGCGCGTGACATACAGGTTTTAAAAAGACCTGTCCGGAAACCAGGGCAAAAATCCCTTTAAAAGTTCGTTTAATACGTAAACAGTCGCCGATGCGTATTGGACATTGTGGACAATGTATATAGTAACCCCCCAAATAGTAAGCTATAAGCTTTTGTATGATCGAAGCCAGGTACTATGAGAAGCAGGATGAAGGTCAGGTGAAGTGTGTGCTCTGTCCCCACCACTGCTTGATTGCCCCGGGAAAAACCGGGCGATGCCTGGTTAGATACAATGATGAAGGACAGCTGTTCGCAAAGGACTATGGTCTTTTGTCGGCTGTTCACCAGGACCCGGTTGAAAAAAAACCACTTTATCGTTTCTTCCCTGGCAAACAGATACTTTCGATTGGCAGTTATGGATGTAACCTGCGTTGTGGTTGGTGCCAGAATGCTGCGATCTCGCATTGCGGTCCGGAAAGAGGTCGCGGGTCAGCTTACCATGCTCCTGCAGAGCTGGCTGAGATGGCCAATAAGCCCGGGAATATTGGTATAGCCTATACCTATAACGAACCTGCGGTATGGTTTGAATACATGTATGATACAGCCCGGCTTGTGCACGATGTTGGCGGATATAATGTAGTGGTGACCAATGGGTATATTAATACCAAGCCCTTGCAGGACTTGTTAACAGTAACCGATGCTTTCAATGTTGATCTGAAAGCGTTTGGAAATGACTTTTATGTAAAACAAACCGGTGGCAGCCTTCAGCCTGTGAAAAACACGATGGTGGCAATCGCACAACAGGCTGTTCATCTGGAGATTGCCTTTCTGGTCATTCCGGGGTTAAATGATGACATGGACATGTTTAGAAGCATGGTGCGTTGGATGAGAGACGCATTAGGCAGGAAGGTCGTGTTGCATATTAATCGTTATTTCCCGGCTCTCCGGACTCAGCAACCGCCCACACCGCTTGATCTCATGCAAAGCATGAAAGGAATTGCAGAAAGACACGTTGATTATGTTTATCTCGGCAATGTGCCACAATAACGATGCTGATACAGAATATTTCATCTCTTAAGGTTTTAAGCAAATTTGGGTAACACACATAAACCATATCCATGACAACAAAAACCAATATCCGTAAACCGTCATTTGCCGGTATGTTTTATCCGGCTACAGGCGCAGAGATTCGTTATTTTCTGGATGAAATAACAGAAGAGGAGGGCGGTGAAAAGTCCGGACAGGCATCAGGCCACATCCTGGGAGGGGTGTTGCCTCATGCAGGCATGCGTTTTTGTGCCAGGCAGGCTGTGCCTTTCTTCGACCAACTGAGTCGGTCGGGTCAGAATCCCGGCACGGTGGTGCTCGTCCACCCCAATCATGTCGGACACGGTCCGCCGCTGTCTGTCGATGGCCATGATAAATGGGAAACACCTATGGGCCAGGTTCCTGTCGATTACGAAATGTCAGAGGAAATGGGTATACCGGCTGCACCGCATGCCCAGGACCAGGAGCATTCGGCTGAGGTGCTGCT
>CAYMDX010000067.1:0-10781 GCA_964389125.1 uncultured Bacteroidales bacterium | reverse complement strand
CTCAGCTCACTGTTCACTATTCGCCGTTCACTGTTCACTGTTCACTGTTCACTGTGTCATCAGGTGACCATGCGTTTCTGGTTGGTTTCTTTCATTGCATTGATCACCTCTGTCGGTTGATCGGCCTTAAAGACAGCGCTGCCTGCCACCAGGATATTGGCTCCGGCATTTACCAGCATTTGGGCGTTGGATGCATCCACTCCGCCATCAACTTCGATGAGCATCTCGGGGTTGAGTGATTGCTTCATATGATCTAATGTCCGGATACGCTCATAGGTACTGTCAATAAATTGTTGGCCGCCGAACCCGGGATTTACGGACATAAGCAGCACAAAATCCACTGAAGGCAGGATGCCCCGGAGCAGTTCCACATTATTGTGCGGGTTGATGACGACCCCTGCTTTCATACCATGGTTTTTGATTTGCTGAATGCTACGGTGCAGATGGGGGCATGTTTCGTAGTGTACACTTAACCAGTCAGCACCGCTGTCTTTGAATGTTGGGATAAACCTGTCAGGGTCACTGATCATGAGGTGTACATCAAGGGGCTTTTCAGCAATGGCTTTTATCTGTTTGATGATAGAGAAACCAAAGGAAATGTTGGGTACAAAATGGCCGTCCATGACATCAACATGAAAAAGGTCGGCCTGGCTTTGGTTGACCATTTCCACTTCTTTTTTAAGATTGAGGAAGTCGGCAGCCAATAGTGAGGGTGCTACAAAGGTTTCCATATCATCATCTTTATTAAGTGGCGACGTATCCTTTTTTAGCCAAGGTAGGTTCTCAGGATTTTGCATTTTGAAGTATGCTTCAGGTGCTTCAAACCCCTTTCTTTGATTTGTCGGGCCCGTTCCCTGGTCAGGTTCAGTTTTTCCCCGATTTCTTCAAGGGTATGTGGCGGCATGCTGTTCAGACCAAAGTAGTGTTTGATGACCTCTGCTTCACGCTTGGGCAAAGTCGCGATGGTACGTTCTATTTCATTTCTAAGGGAGTCATACAGCAGGTCGTTTTCCGGGGTGTTCTCACCATTATCGAGTTGTAACACCTCGTACATGTCGTTCTCTTCGCCCTCCAGCAGCGGCGCATCCATCGACAGATGTCTGCCGGAATAGCGGATAGCGCTTTTGACTTCTTCGACTGATATATCAAGCATATCGGCTATTTCTGAAGGGTCTGGCTCCCGTTCATGCTTTTGCTCAAGTTCACTATAGGCTTTGTTGATCTTATTGATGGTGCCGATTTTATTCAACGGAAGCCGTACAATCCTGGCCTGTTCGGCCAGGGCTTGCAGAATAGACTGCCTGATCCACCACACGGCATAGGAGATAAACTTGAAACCACGTGTTTCATCAAAGCGCTGAGCGGCTTTAATAAGCCCCATGTTGCCCTCGTTGATCAGGTCGGGCAGACTGAGGCCCTGGTTTTGGTATTGCTTGGAGACGGACACCACGAAGCGCAGGTTAGCTTTGGTCAGCTTTTCCAGGGCTGCTTTGTCTCCCTGCCTGATACGCTGGGCAAGACGTACTTCTTCTTCCGGAGAGATAAGGCCCACTTTGGCAATTTCCTGAAGGTATTTGTCAAGTGAAGCCGTATCCCTGTTCGTGACCTGTTTTACAATTTTTAGTTGTCTCATAGGTTTAACCGGTACTAACTCTATCAGTATAATTATGATACGTAAAAACAGGCCGGAGGTTGCGCGAAAAGGCCGGGATCCTATTACTTATTATTCTTATCATTGGGTAGCAGCGCTTTGCGGGACAGTTTCAGTTTGCCTGTCTTCTTGTCCACATCAAGCAGCTTCACTTCAATGTCGTCTCCCACTTTATAGCCGCTGTCTTCCACTTTCTCAAGCCTCCTCCATTCTATTTCACTGATATGTAGCAGGCCTTCTTTACCGGGCAGGATCTCGATGAACATACCGAATGGTACGATGCTTTTTACCTTACCCTCGTAAACCTGTCCGATCTCAGGTACGGCAATAATACCTTTTATACGTTCTGTAACATAGTCGATCGAATCTTTATTTTCCGATACAATATCGATTACGCCGTATTCGCCTACTTCTTCTACGACGATTGTACTGCCGCTCTCTTTTTGAAGATCTTGTATCACCTTACCACCAGGTCCGATCACCGCTCCGATGAATTCTTTCGGGATGGTAAGTTTTACGATACGCGGTACATGTGGTTTAAAATCACCCCTGGGGTTATCAATGGTTTTTTGCATTTCCTGCAGGATATGCATTCTGCCGTCACGCGCCTGTGCCAGTGCCTCTTCCAGTACTTCATACTTCAGACCTTCCACCTTAATGTCCATCTGACAGGCAGTGATGCCGTCTACGGTACCCGTTACTTTAAAGTCCATGTCACCCAGGTGGTCCTCATCGCCAAGGATGTCGGACAGAATGGCGTATTTTCCTGACTCCGCGTCGGCAATCATGCCCATGGCAATACCCGATACAGGCTTTGAAATATTGATTCCGGCGTCCATCAGGGCCATTGTGCCGGCACATACGGTTGCCATCGAAGAAGATCCGTTAGACTCAAGAATGTCGGATACTATGCGAACCGTATAGGGATTATCGTTTCCGTTGGGTAGCACCGGGCGGAGGGCTCGCATGGCCAGGTTTCCGTGCCCGATCTCCCGCCTGCTGGTAAAGCGCATCATTTTGGCTTCACCTGTGCAGAATGGGGGGAAGTTATAATGCAAGAGAAACTTGCTTTTCCCTTCTATCACAGCCCCGTCAATGGTCTGTTCATCCAGTTTCGTTCCGAGTGTAACGGTTGTCAGCGACTGGGTCTCGCCTCTGGTAAATACGGCTGATCCGTGTGCTGACGGCAGGTAATCCACTTCCGTCCAGATAGGTCGTATCTCTTTGGTACCACGACCGTCCAGACGTTTTTGGCTGTCAAGCACGAAATTGCGGATGGCTGCTTTTTGAATTTCACCGGTGTACTGGTGAATAAGTTCGCCTTTTTCTTCCAGTACTTCTTCCGACAATGTTTCTGTATAGGCTTCCACGACTTCCGCGTAAGCATTTTTACGTTCTTTTTTGTCGCTGATGGTCCGGCTGGTCACCTCATACATCTTATCATAAAGCTTGTCTTTCATATCGCCGAAGAGAGCTTCATCCGTTTCCTGAGGCGGATATTCGCGTTTGGTCTGTGCTTTTTCTACCTCGGCGGCGAGATCAAGTTGTGCCTGGCATTGTATTTTAATCGCCTGATGCCCTTTGTCAATGGCTTCAAGCATGTCCTTTTCGGATACTTCCTTCATCTCGCCTTCGACCATTACGATGTTGTCGAGGGTTCCGGCGACGATAAGGTCAATATCTGCGGCAGCTTGTCCTGTAATTCCTGGATTGATCACATATTTTCCGTCGATGCGGGCGATCCGTACTTCGGAGATAGGACCGTTAAATGGGATGTCCGACACGGAAAGGGCCGCTGAAGCGGCTAAACCTGCCAGGGCGTCCGGCAGCGTGTCCTTACCTGCTGAAATCAGGGAGATCAACACTTGTGTTTCGGCCATATAAAAGTCGGGGAACATGGGGCGCAGCGCCCTGTCAACCAGGCGTGAGATTAATATTTCCTGTTCCGAGGGGCGTGCTTCCCGCTTGAAAAAGCCACCCGGAAAACGTCCGGCTGCGGCGTACTTTTCCTGATAATCAACAGAAAGCGGTAAAAACGACTGACCTTCTTTTATTTCTGATTTGGCTACAACCGTGGCCAACAGCATGGTATCACCCATTTTTACGACCACAGAGCCGTCTGCCTGTTTTGCTAGTTTTCCTGTCTCAAGGGTAATGTCGTTGCCATCACCCAGACTGATTGTCTTCTGAATTCCTAATTGCTTACTCATTGTTTTCCTTCCTCTTCGTCTTAATTTCTAATATTCTAATATATGTATTTGATGTATATGTTAAAAAAAACAGGCAATTAGTAGCTAATTGCCTGTTTTTTAACAATTCTTATTTCCTGATACCTAGCTTCTTAATAATTGCCCTGTAACGTTCAACATCATTATTCTGCAAATATTTCAAAAGCTTACGGCGTTTGCTTACCAACAACACCAGCGAACGCCGCGTGTTTTTGTCTTTTTTGTTTTGTTTCAGATGTTCTGTCAAATGCTTAATACGGTGTGTAAACAAAGCTATTTGACTTTCCGGGGAACCCGTATCGGTTTCATTTCCACCAAACTCTTGAAAAATACTCTTCTTTTTTTCCGGATTTAAGTACATGTTTTTTAGCTGTTTATGTGCTTTGCTTGTTTCTTGTTTAACTTTCAGACCTGCAAAATTACAATGATTTTTTGTTTTTACAAATATATTTCCCGAATAAATTTAAGAGATACTCAGGGTTTTTCGATTTTATCAGGGTCCCATTTGTCTTTTGGTTTGGGATGTTCGGCCGGGTAACCAATGGGGATTATATTCAGGGGAATCAGATTATCCGGAATTTCCAAAGCGCTCCGGACAATATCTATTCGTTGCCGGTAAGGGTAAACGCCTGTCCATACGGCTCCAAGACCCATTGATTGCGCTGCCAGCAGTAAGTTTTGCGTTGCCGCCGAGCAATCCATGATCCAGTTCATTTGTTGTTCCGGATTGGGTTGGCCCTTTTCGGTATCTCCGCAAACCACCACTGCAACAGGCGCATTGGCCAGCATGCCGGCCGAAGGCAGCTTATCAGCCAGGTCACGAAGGGTTTGCCCGTTATGTATCACATAAAATTGCCAGGGCTGCACATTTCTGGAAGAAGGGGCGGCCATGGCTGCCTTTAAAAGTTGTTCAAGCTTTTCTTCTTCCACCTCCCTGTCGGCATAATCACGTATGCTTGTTCTTTCATGAATGGTTTTCAAGGTCATCTCTGTTTGGTTTTCGGGTACATGACATTGGTTAAGTAGCAGCAGCAACATGCATAAACACCAACCTGCCATGAATGTGGCTATATTCTTTCTCATCATATAATCATTTATCCTGCGCATTGGACACAATAAGAACTCTGTGGCATTGCCATTAAACGTCCGGCTGGTATGGGTTTCTTACATCGGGTGCAATAACCGAAATCGGGGTCATCCAAACGGGATTGCATATGACGGAGACGCTCGAGCTTTTCTTCTGCCTGTCGCAACGCAGCTTCGGTTACGCTTTTGTTATTGATAGCATCCATGCGTGATACACGGCCGATAGCGTTTTCCGGGCCTACCGGACGCGTGAGTTCACGGTACTCATCTACCCGCTGTTCCGTGCGGGCCAGCTCTTTTTCAAGTAGTGTTTTGATATCCTGATGCTGATCGCGTGAAGGTGTCATAGACACATTGTTTTTTAATGTAGGATAAGCGAGTAATCAGGCAACGAATTTACAACGAATTTCTTTGTAAATGAAACGCGTCTGCCTTCTTGCAAGTGTGGTTAAGAATTGTGGAAAAGACGTTGGTTTAGCTCTTTAATGGAATGAAAATCAATATAGTAGAGCACTTTAATTGAGATGCTGTTAATTTGTGGCTGATCGAGCATATGTCGAACATTATCAACATAGCCGGATGGTATCTCACTTTCTGCACTGTCAATAGCATGTTTCCAGGCCAGTGTCATTTGACTGCCGGGCGCAAAATGCCATGTCAGGAGCATGTCGAGGGTATATGCATTGTAATTAATATCATTCGCCTGAATATCCCTGGAAGTTGGACTCAATCTGCCGTCTTCCTGAAGCAGGTAATACTGTCCGTCGTAATCAACCCGCGACCAGTAGTGCCTGAGGGATAGGTCCAGCGACAGATCATTGTTGAAAATGTATGTACTGTTAAGGGTATTGGTGACGGTCGGTGACTGCCGGCGTCCGAAATATACCTCCTCAGTGCTTTCATGCCCGACGTATCCGATATCATTCTTTCGTTTTTGGTAATGAAACCCGTAAGACATGTTCAGTTGGTCACTTACCCTCCATGTTGGCTCAAGATTGAATCCATAGTAATCTTTTGATTCGATCGACTGGTGTCTTCCAGCGCTAAACCTGCCATCTACATATACTTTTTTTCGATAATCCGAAGAAAAAGAAAATCTCATGTCTGTGCCCGAGTCTGTGCGGTAATACCGTCCAGCTACACGTGGTTCATAGTAATCACGTTCGCCTTTTGGTTTATGGCTGATGCCCCCTCTTATATGGAAGCGTGTATCAAAAACTATCATAGTGTAATAGCCCAGCTCCATGCTGGTAAATGTTCTGGGTTCATACAACCGGGAGTAGGTGTAGCTGAATGAGTTGATCAGCATCAAGAAACGCCAGAAAGGGTCATAAATGTTATAACCTACACTGACACCGTCATTGATTTGGTTGTTCCTTCGCAGGAAGCCCATGTCGTCCTGGTTGTAGGTGTCGCTGATGACATTCCGGTGGTAGTTGTATTGCCAGACACCGCCGGATTTTCCGATGCTCAGGTCATATTTATGTCCGTAACTGTTGTTGATATCACTGTAGTATTGCTGGCTGAGGGCCCCTGATCCGCTGATTCGGTACATGTTGCTGCTATCCATAAGGCGGAATTCCGTACCGGACACATTTGCCGTATAGCCGGAACCGGCCCTGGCAACATTTGTATTGATGAGACTTACAAATGAGTTGTTCTTCATGCTCTGGTCAAATACAAACAAATTGTAATTGGTAAAAGGCTGTGTGGTAACTTCCCTGGCTTCACTGGTCAGGGTATCCAAGAGGATGGCATTGCTTTCGGCCGTCATCGCATTAAAGAAGCCAATGCCCAGCCCGCCCGCGGTACGACCGGAGATCTTGGTGGCATTGATCATACGCGTCTCAAGCGGGTTGTCCGTAATAACCTCATGTTCCTGTATCTTTTCCGCTGCCCTGTGATAGTTTACCGGCATATCACCTATACGCCGCGAATAAAAAAGATCGGCTTTTTCAAACAGCTCGGTCCCTTCCGTAAAAAACTGCCGGTTCTCATCATATTTTACTTCAAAAGGGGAGAGGTCGAGTACTTTTTCATCTGATTGGACCTGTCCAAAGTCAGGTATGAGTGTCATGTCCATGGTAAAACTCGGTGTGATACCATATTTCAGATCCATGCCTCCGTTGAATGAATTGGCCCAGCCTGTTTCATAGCCGTTCTTTTCTATATAATTGGAGATGTAAGGGTAAAACAAGAGTCTTAAGGGTGGGTCAATATCATGGACTCCCTTTAGCTGACCCATGTATGCGAGGGGGTCGCCCACATGGCGGTCGACGAAATTCCAGCTGGATGTTTCACGCGTGCGTCTGATCTCCCGCCAGAAATTGATGCCCCATTCCTGCAGATTGCCCCTTGGGAAGCGCAATGCGGAGTATGGGATCTTTATTTCAACCTGCCAGCCATCTTCAACAATCATGACTGCGCTTTCCCAAACGGCGTCCCAGTTAAGGTCGCCATGCCGGCCACCACCCGCCATGTTGGCGTCGGTCTGAACCCCCGAGGCCGACACCTGGAATCGAAAGCCATTGATACCATCATCAAACGGGTTGATGTCAACATAAAAACGGTCTGCATTGAGATTATCCCCTGAATTTCGCAAGCCCATCTCCTGCAGAATGCTGTCGGGTGCCGGATCAAACATCTTTGCTGCAATATAGAGGGCATGGTCATCATACAGTACCCGGACCTCTGTATCATAGGTGGCCATGCGGTCATTGTATGGTTGATACTGATAAAAGCCAGATGCGCTATTGGCCTGTTGCCAGGCGTCATCCCGGAGGTCTCCGTTTATTGTAGGGGGCTCTGATGTCCTGACAGCACGTATAGAAGCGCGCTCATCTGCACCATAGGCAGTCTGAAAGATGAATATACAGATAATCAGAAAGGAGACAACCCGAAAAACAGACCTGTCAGGCATCATAGTATATGGAAAAAAGGTTTTGATGACAATTTCGGCGCAAAGGTAAGAAAACCCACTTTGGTGGAACACTTCGAATGCCGCTTTTCTTCGTAAGAGGCGTATTCAGGTAGTTTAACCTGATTTTTTTTCGATAAATGTGCTGCCTGGCAAAAATAAAATTCTTTAGAGAGGGATATCGAGTCCTTTGTCAGATGGCGGGGTGCTGTGGCGGAAGTGTATATGATCCAGCCGTTCTTTTGCAGTATAATGGATGGCTTCGGGCTCTATGGTAGCTGGGGATTTGCGAATTTCCAGGCTGTCCAGGTTTAGGTTGATTGTCCATAACGTGGGATGATAGCCCTGGCTGTTTTCGGTAAAGCCCGCCACTACAATATGGCTGTCTGGCTGGAATGTGGCCTCTTCAAAAAGGCAGACGGTACCACAAAACAAAAGACGTTCGCGTTTCTCATTGCTCAGATTTATAAGGCCTACCTCCATGTCCACTTCTCTTCCTGGTGAATAGAGCTCACCGTCCTCGTTAATGTCGAGGATTAGGTGATAACTGTCCAAATCGATGGCCAATGATGAATCGGGTGAATACACAAACATGTTCTGGAAAACACCGGCTTCTGAAGGAGAAAACTCCCTTTCTACCGGGTATGTCCGGGGGAACCGGCCGCTCTTTTCAAAATCGTCCATTGTGACCTTGTAATAAGAAAGCCATCTATTCAGACGCTGATCAGGCCATGGTCTTTGTTCTTCTTCCGTGCTGCTTTTACATGTGTAAAGGAGCAGGATAAGCAAACCGATTAATGCCGGACGGATCTGTCTCATAAGTTTGTTTAATAACTCCAGCCCAGAAGATTCCAGAAATAGAGTTGCCAGTAAGACAACAGGAATGCAAGGCAGGCAAGGGTGTAAAATATACGGCTCAGGTTACGTATTCTTGGTGATTTCCAGATAACAATACTGCTCCATATCATAATTAAAACAAAGGGGATCGCTGCCAGGGGAAGGAAAAGGCCAATGCGTATGCCGGCCGGAATGCCGAATACAATTTCCTCTCCGCCTGCAGAGATAAACAATAAGATGTAGAACAGCAGAAAAAGGGCTGCGGGTATCCAGGCTGTCAGTTTGACTATGAAAGGCAATGCATGCGGAGTTTTGGGGTTTTTCTCATAATGCCTTCTTAAAAAATGTGCCCATGGCCAGAATAGCAAGATATAGAGGATGCAGGCAAGGGTAACGGCAAATAAGGTCAGATGAAGACCGGGGGAATAAAGGCCTTCTATTCTGTTAAAAGCCATGATAGGATAATTACTTATATACAGTTTTTGAGCGTTTCCTTCTGACTGGCGATGAAAACCGATTTTTGTTTGATTCTTTTCCAGATAAAACGTGGTGCTGTCAATAGGTTCCGGGTAGTGTACATCTCCCAAAAAGTCTTTATAGCGTAGTTGATCATCATCTGCCGAGACCTCTACTTGGTTCATTAATCCAATGATCTTCAGGATATCGGAATGGGGCCGACGGTTGCTCATATAGGTGCCGGTAAATCCTTGAAGGTACTCCATCTCCAATGATAATGGTTCCGGAGCGGGTGGCGGGGGGAAATAGCGCTCCAGGAAAAGTTCCAGCACTTTGTGATAGCTTCTGCCGGCGGTGTCTGTGTTGAATGAGATAAAGATGGCTGTGTCATGCTCGGGCAACAGGGCCAGCAGGGAGTGAAACAGGAAGGTGTTGCCGCCATGTCCGATAATGGTGATGTGTTCTTTGCTAAGGTCCATGAAACCATGTCGTGCCGGGTTCATGCCTTTGGCATGGGTAAGTACTGGTTCTTTCATCGTGGCATAGGTGGTAGAGTCCAGCAGGCTGATCGTGTCATGGCGCGTTTCATTCAGTAAACATTCCATAAAGACCAGCATGTCACCGGCTGTGGTAGAGGCGCCACCGGCACCGGCCATGGGGACCATCTCAAAAGGTTTGGCCTGAAAGATGCCATCCTCGTATGCATAACCGTTCGATAAGTCAGGTCGCAATTCTTCCGGCAGCGGCTGACGGAACGTGGTACGCGTCATACCCAAAGGTTCCAGGATATGTTGTTCAACATACTGCTCAAGGGGTTTGCCGGTTGTCTTTTCAACAAGGTATTGCGCCAGGCCAGTACCATGATTGCTGTACGCTGCCTCTTCCATGGGGGGCATTATCCGCCTGGGCATTTGGTTCTGAAAGATCTCTTTCAATGAGGGAACGGGATCATCTTCCCTGATGAACAGCCGCAGGAGGATATCCTCAAATCCCGGTGTGTGAGACATCAGACTGCGCAACGTAACCGGTTTATCATAAGTTTCGGGAATACGGAAATCGGAAAGGTAATGATTGATGTCCCGGTCGAGGTCTAACTGACCCTCTTCAACCTGCTGTAGCACGGCAATCCAGGTAAACAGTTTGGAGATGGATCCGATCCGGAAAAGGGTAGTGTCCGGATCTGCCTTTACATCATTTGCCAGATCGGCGTATCCGTACCCTTTAAACAAAGCAGTGTCTCCCTCGTGAAGGATGGCAACCGTGGCACCGGCAATATGCTGATTGTCCATATGTGCCTGCATAATTCCATCCATGAAAGCGTCCAGGGAAAGGCTGTCCTGAAGGGATGGCGGACCGTGATCGTTCTCCGGGTTTTCATTGGATGCCAGGCTGAATGGGGATAGGGTCAGAATCAAAATCATGAAAAGACTTGCTGACCTGGGAGATACTGGTAATAGCTTCATCAGCGAACGGGTTTATTTAAGACCCCTAAAAATATGAAACTTTACGCAATATTCCATTTATAACAAAAAAATTTGGTTACCAACAATTTTTATTAGCCTGAATTATTCACAAAATATTCTATTGAATTGAATTCCTTTCCCGC
>CAYMDX010000066.1:0-10807 GCA_964389125.1 uncultured Bacteroidales bacterium | reverse complement strand
GGTGGACAAAATCATGGATAAAGATGTGACGGGTGTGTCTGATGTCATCAAAGAGCACAACATCAGTGTATGTGGATATGGGCCGGTTATGGCTTTGATGGAGTACAGCAAATTGTGTGATCCCAACTATGAGGTTCACCTGCTAGGCAGGGGGAACTCGGGCGATGTTATGCCTGCCGATAAAGTTGTCAGTTACATAAGTCTGCTATTTGCAACATCCTGATTGTAAGCCAGTGCTTAACTTCTTGCTATCCGGCAGGTTCCCTGATTTTTTTCTGACCGAAATATGTACCCCTCTTACCGGTCCCGGAATGTTGATAATTTTTTTGTTGAATGATCTGCTTTGTTAGTATAAAAATGCTGATTTCCGGAATGCTAAACGGGTTCATCCATTTCCGTTGATGCCTGTTTTGGATAAGTAACGAAAGGAAATTATTGTAAGTTTGTGGTTTATAAGAATATAAATCTATTAATTATGAAGAAAAGGTTTTATTGTTTGTTTTTGTTTTTGTTTTTCCCGCTTTTCGCCTTTCAGGCTGAAGCACAGCCCAATGTGACGCCGGCGCTTGAGGCGGAGCTTGCTGGGAAAAGTGGGGATGAGTTTATTTCGGTGAATTTGCGCCTGGTAAACCAGTACGATGATCAGGAGTTGTATCAGCAGAGCCGTAGTATAAAGAATCGTGAGGAACGGCGTGAATATGTCGTGGAGGAGTTGAAGGAGTTCAGCCGACAGGAGCAGGCTGACCTGCTTGCGTTTCTGGAAAAGATGGAAGAGGCCGGAAAGGTAAAGGATATTCGCTCCTTCTGGGTTGGTAACCTTGTGAATTGTAAAGCCCGGCCCGAGGTTATCCAGGAATTGATGTCCAGAAAGGACCTTGCCAGGCTGGATTACAATCAGAAGAGGGAGGTCTTGTTATCTGATGAAGCCTCTGCCGGGTCGCCTGTGGCGGCACAGGACAAGCTTCGCACCGATAACCTTACCTGGAACGTTACGCTTGTCAATGCTGACCAGGTCTGGGATGAGGGTTTTACCGGAGAAGGTGTTATTGTTGCCGTGCTGGATACCGGGGTTAACCATAACCATCAGGATCTGCAGGGCAATATGTGGACACATTCCGACTACCCGAATCACGGGTACAATTTCGTGGATGATAACCACGACAACATGGATAATCAGGGACACGGCACGCATTGTGCGGGTACGGTAGCCGGAACCGGGGCTGCCGGTACAGGTACCGGGATGGCTCCTGATGCATCCATCATGAACCTGAAGGTTTTGGATGGCAATAGTGAAAGTACGGAAGCTGATGTCTGGGAGGCAATTCAGTTCAGCATTGATTATGGCGCCCATATCATGAGCCTGTCCCTTGGCTGGATGCATCAATGGAACCCGGATCGCTCCATGTGGCGAACAACGATGAACAATGCCAGGAATGCCGGTCTTATTGCGTCTGTTGCTTCCGGAAATGAAGGCGGCTGGGGTGGCCAGCCACCACCCAGCGAGGTGCGTACGCCCGGCGATGTGCCTCCTCCATGGCTACACCCCGACCAGACAGAAGAAGGCGGTACTTCGGGTGTGGTTTCCGTTGGGTCCACGACAAACTCGGACAACCTGTCGGGATTTTCCAGCAAAGGGCCCGTTACCTGGCAAAATGTGTATCCTTTTAATGACTATGACCATAGCCCCGGTATCGGCCTCATTCGTCCGGATATCGTTGCTCCCGGATCAGATATTATATCCTTGCTGCATAACAATACATCAGGCTATACCACCAAGAGCGGCACGTCCATGGCAGCACCGGCAGTAGCCGGAGTGAAAGCCCTCCTGCTCTCGAAAAATGAAAACCTTTTGCCCGAAGATATCAGCCAGATACTTGAAGAGTCAGCTGTGGAGATGTCCGAAAGCAAAAGCAACTCTTTCGGCAGCGGACGGCTCGATGCCTTCGCAGCAATCCAGGCGACACCTTTCATGGGGGTTCACTATATCAGCCACGAAATCGACGATAGCGCCGGGAATGATGACGGGCATATCAATCCGGGTGAGGAGATTCAGCTGAATATGACCTTTCAAAATCCCACCGAAGATTTTATTGAAGAAGTAACCGCTACGCTTTCTGTTAGTTCACCTTATATTACGGTTACAGACAGTTTGCTTGAACCTGGCGATTTTCCGGCCGGTGAAATATTATCGTTTGATGGCGCATTTGCTTTTGAAGTAGCTGATGATATACCGGGTGGTCACGAGGTTGAGTTCATAGTGAGCGCCCACGCAGCCGATGACCCGGAAACAAAATGGGTGTCTGACTTTTCTGAGATGGCTCATGCCCCCTTCTTGCAATTCACTGATTTGGAAATAGATGATTCCCAGGGAGGTGATGGCGATGGCATGCTTGACCCGGGTGAAACGGCTGATTTGCACGTAACCCTCACCAATACCGGTCAGCTCGCCTGTGAGGAAACAGAAGTCTACCTGGTGTCTGAAAATGACTGGATCATGGTGCTGACACATGAAACACAAACGGTGGCCGGAATCGAAGCCGGTGAGTCGGAAGACTTTGTGTTTGAGGTGGCTACCCTGCACGATACACCACCCGAATCTGCCATTGAGCTGCAGTTTTCCGCATTGACTGGCGCGTATGCGTTTGAACAAAATAAAGAAGTTGTTGTCGGTGAAGCACCCTACTATGATGAAGGAGATATACCATCAACTTTCAACAGCAGTCCCTCCACCTTGAGCAATGCTTTGGAACCGGGTGGCATGACCGTTAACATTCCGGAAAATGCCACCATCACCGGCGTTGATGTCGAATACTCCATGACGTCGCACGGCGGAGCATGGATGAGTGAACAACGCTCCTTTATTCGTTGCGTATCCGAAGGCGGGGAAACAGAAGCTGAAGTTTATGAAGGCACAGCCAACACATCCGGCTCTGTTGATTATGCGAGAACCGGCCTGGATATTGCCAATGATGTTGAAGGAGGCGGAGACATTGAGTTTGAACTGCATGCGTTCCGTACCTGGGGTGGTTCCGGCTCCAACACCCAATATGTTTATGTGCCCGATAACACCTGGAAGTTGATTCTGTATTACGAAGTTCCTGCTTATGATGTCACTTTCCGGGTCGAAAATCAGCTTGGCCAGGCAGTTGAAGATGCTGTCATAGAGGTGGGTGCCTCCTCAAATAGTACAGATGATGCCGGTGAAGCATTCTTTGAACTTCCGGCAGGCAACCTTTTTTATTCGGCCACGGCTGAAAACCACAGACCAATATATCATGAACCATTTGATTTTACGCCGGATACCGATATCATCGAGGTGCTGATGACAAGGGTGTTTGAAGTCAGTTTTTCTATTAGCGATGTGCATGGAAATGAGGTGCCCGACCCGGTAGTCACGTTTGATGGTGAGACCCTGCCGCCCGGACAACACACCGTGGGAGATCTGGAAGACGGGACCTACCCGTATACCCTAGCCGCCGAAGGCTATCAGACCTACGAAGGCGAGGTGGAACTTGTTGAATCCGATGTGCATCTTGATATTGAGATGAATCCTTTCTATACCCTTACCTTTTCAGTTTCTGACAAGTGGGACCATGAAATTACAGATGCTGTGATAACGATTGCAGGGGACACCTTTGAGGAAGGAATTTATGAATTCCATGAGATCATTCCGGGTACCCACACCTTCACCGTTGTTGCTGATCATTACCATGATTACTCAGATGAAGTGGAGGTGGTCGATACGGATGAACATGTAGAGGTGGAAATGCCTGCCGACGGCACTTCAACAGTTGATCTGCATGCCGGGGAGTTGAAGGTGTTTCCAAACCCTGCCGGGGACGAAGTTTCGGTTTCCTTTGATAATCCGAAGCAGGGTGCCATAACGATCTCCCTGATGAATGTGACCGGGCAGCTGATCAGGACACGGACAGTCCAGGGCTCAGAAGGACAGGTTCCTGTACGGATCGATCTGTCAGATGTGAATCCCGGAGTATACTTCATTCAGTTGGATAACGGTGTGACATATACCCGCAGATTAATAGTACAATAAAACAGTAACCCTGTTTTTGAAAAAGCAGCAGTCTTGTCTGAACAGATTGCTGCTTTTTTTCGTTTAATTTCCGTATTGAGATCCTGTGTGGGATTTTTGTGATAAATAATAAACTGACTTCCTGCGTTGTAAACACGCAGGGAATATTCAAATTTGTAATTCGTATGTTTATGAAAAAGCCAGGGTTGTTGCAAATGGTCCGGGCGCCTTTCCTAAGCTCAATAATGGCGCCTACTTTAGTGGGGACACTTCTGAGTGTTTCTCTCAGCGGGGAGCTTAATCTTCCGGGATTTTTACTTGTGTTAATTATTGGCATTGGCCTGCATGCAGCTACCAATGTATATAATGATATATACGACACCCTCCAGGGAACTGACAAGGTGAATGTTCATCGTAATGAGAATAGTGGTGGTTCCGGTATTCTTCAAAATTTTCCTGAACTGATGGGCCGTATGTTTATGGTTGCCCGGTGGTCGCTGGTGGTAGCACTTGCCGGCACCGTCGCGCTGCTGTTCTTCATTGAAAAAACATTCTGGCCCCACCTGATCATTTTATATGGCCTTTCAGCTTTTTTCAGCAAATACTATACCGCCCCGCCGGTTAAACTGGCTTATCGTGGGCTGGGTGAGGTAGCTGTCTGGTTTGCTTTTGGTCCGATGGCCATACTGATAGCCGCGGTCGGCCAAAATATTGGTCTTCATCCGCTGGTGATTGCCATGATGCCTGCAACCGGTCTAAGTACATTGTCCATCTTGCTGGTAGGTCAGTTGATTGACCTGGATGCAGACCGGGATGGCGGTAAACATGGCGTGGCATCCCGCCTGGGAACACGTTTTGCTGCCTGGCTGTACTTCTTCGTGCAGCTGGCCATTGTAGCAAATATCATTTTACTTTACTTCTCGCTGCAAGATGTTGCATGGCCGGTATTGCTAAGCTTGCTGCCCTATCTTCTGCTTTTTCCAAAGGCAGCAGCTATTGTTCTTAAGTATCATGACCGGCCTGACCAGTTGAAGCAAGGTGCAAAATTTACGGTGATGACGCACCTGGGCTTCTCAGTTATGCTGGTGATTGGGTTATTGATCATCGTACTCTAAATGACACCGGAGAAGAGCTCCATGAACATCCAGAAGGAAACCGGAGCTGCCAGTGACCCCATGAGGTTGACAACGTCATTCGGAGAAGGTGTTTCCGCCTCCTCCATGGAAGGCTGCCGGAGTAATGGCACTCGTTCGAGTTTCTTTTCTAAAAATGTGCCAAGAAGGGTATCCGCAAAACCGGCCACAAAACCTGCCAGGGTGAGCCATAAAATGGTGACGGGGTCCAATGTGCCGAAAAACAGATAGTATCCCGTCAAGCTTATCAACAAAGAACCTGCCAGAGACGCAATGGTCCCTGCGGTTGAGATCCCCCCTGAGATGCCGGATTCATGCATTCGAAAATCCTTGAGCGACAAACAGCGTTTGTGAAAAACGGGCCCTGCTTCACTGGACCATGTATCGGCAGTGACCGCGGCAAGCAATGTGATGTACAGGTAGATAAAAATGTCCTGCCGGGTGATCAGAAAGGCTGACGAGGTTAGGAGTGCCCAAAAAATATTGGCCAACACTTGCCAGGCATTACGCCGGTTCGAAGACCTGCTTTTGCCTCGTAAGGCTGTGCTTATCCGGGTCAAAAGTACAGAGGAGAAGAAAAATAACAGGACAGGAACTGTCCAGGCAAGGCCCAGGACACCAAAAAAGTAAATTCCCAGAAAAAATACCAGTATAGTCCCATTCCTGGTTAGCAACGCCATACGATATAACAGATAGGACCCCGTGGCTGTAACCAGGAAAACCGATATCAAAAAGAACAGGTTGTTTTCACTGGTTTCCATAATGAGAAAGAAAAGAGCAGTTCCCGCCGGAATCGAAAAGTTATCCGATCCTCTGAAAGAGACTATCTCAAAAATGGCGGTCAGCATGATCGCCATTATCACGTATGCATGCCAGCCAAAATAGGAGTCAGGCAGCAGTATGCTGAATATCACCAGAGTTGTCCCGGCAAACCCCAGCACTCCGTAAAGACTTTTTTCTTCTTTTTTAAAAAGACTAAAATACCTGTTCCCGGGCCTTATATGACCGGTAATATTGGCCACGGTATCCGAGAGGGTAAGCAACAACAGGGATATCCGGAAAAAACTCAGGGGCATGTTATACAACAGGATAAAGGCCGTTAATACACCCACTGGGTAAAAAAGTGTCCCCAGACTGGCATCGCTTGTCTTGTGAAGGAGGTGAAACGTCTTGTAATGGTACGTCAGAAAAGCGAAAATAGTTCCCACTCCAATCAGGGCCAGTAAAACCGGCTTTTCAAACAAAAACGTTAAGCCCAGGACAACCAGCCCTGTCCCCAGATGGATGCTTTTGCGAATAAGACGTTTACCGGGTTGCATAAATATCAGCTTAACAACGAAAATACAAAAGAGTTTAATGCCCTGCTTTCATTATGAATAATTGCTCCTGGTTTTGTATCTTTGTTAATAGCTGAGCGGTTGAAAATGAGGGTTTAGCGGTGTTTTTTTGCCGTTTTTTTATTCCCGGCAACAGACGTTTTGCGATAAAATACCTGATTATAATCACTAAAATAATTACTTCCGTGTTTGATTTGATTGTTCAAAAAAGACTCTGCAAAAGGTTGATTGTCTTGCTTGTTATTTGCTCGTTCAGCCATGGTGCCGTTTTTTCATCTGCCAGCGATCCTGCCAGGCAGTCAAATTCCCTTACCATCATTGTACAGGATGAGGAGAATGCCCCAATCGAAGGGGCTGTCGTTTTTATAGATGATGATGTTGAATCCCAAAAGGTAACAAATGGAATGGGTGTTGTGGATTACGATCTGCCGGCCGGAGAGTATATCATCTACACCTATGCACCGGATTTTATGGATCGGGTGATGACGGTAAGCCTTGATGATGCAGATGAAATCGTTGAAATCGTTCATGAGGCAGCCCGCTTTTGGTCAACCGAACCGGGCAACGCACCCATAGGTGTTGGAGAGGCAAACGGGGTGCGTATGGCTGTGGCCGGTGAAAAAATCTATTTGAACACAGCCTATGGTGGTCCTCCTGGCACAACGGACTACGGTGCCATTCATGACTTTTACGTATATGATCCTCAGACTGATAACTGGGAGCAGCTTCCCGATGTGCCATATGCCGGCCTGTATGGTATCAGTACGGCCTATGGCCCTACAATAGGCGGCCAGGATGCCATTTACATTCTGAGAGGTTACCCTGCCGGGCAGCGAACCTGGATGGCACGCTATGCTATCAGTGACGGGGAGTGGGAAGAAGACCTGAACCATGAGATCCCCTGGCAGGAAGACCTTGGCAGCCCATATAGCGGTGAAGGATTTCAGGATTATCCCCGGAATGGAGCCGTCATGGTCTGGGATCACGACGACCATATGTATCTGTTTCCCGGCGCTGGTTACAGCTATGCCAATTATGACTGGTACCGTTATTCGGTAAGTAACGACAGCTGGGAAGCCATGGGAGAGCTGCCTCACCGCCAGGGACCCGGTAATGCGGCAGTTTTTGTGGAAGCTGATGGTTCCGGTTATGAACAGGATTATATCTATGTACAATTTGGTATCACTCCCTCCGGCGATTATTCTGAAGCCGAGCTCTGGCGGTATGGACTTTCAAACGGGGAATGGGAACCGCTTGCGAATCATCCCTATGGAGCAGATGACGGGTCCATGCTTGCCTGGGACGGCGGAGCCTATCTTTATCATACACCGGGTGCCTACGTCGAACAGCTATGGGATACCGGCAAGGACCAGAAACGTGAACTGATGCGTTATTCCATCCATGATGATGAATGGGCGGAGATGGAAAAAGCCCCCTACAACCGATGGGGTGGATGGGATGATGCCGGTGGTATTGTGTATGTTGACGGAACATTGTATGGAATGAAAGGAGGAAGCGATGTGGCCTGGGCTGAAGACGAATATGTTTCGGGGGGCGGCGACATTCCCTCGGATAAATTATGGAAATGTGAGCTGCACGAAGAGATGCATGCCCTGGCCATGAATGGCGCAGACGGAGGAGGGCGAACCTATCCGCCACAGGGCGATTACATTCATCTTGCCGGGGCAGATGCAGAATTGCTTGCCATCCCCGATGAGGGTTGGGTGCTTGATGCCTGGCTTCTGAACGGGTCTCCCTATAGCAACCAGCCTGCGGTCTCTCTTCCAATGAATGAGGATCAGACGGTTACTGCCCGCTTTTTGCCGGAATCATTCGTGCTGTATGCTTCTCCCTCTACGTTGGATGGTTTCGGTTATATGATCGGCGAGGGTCCGTCTGATTCGCAGGTGTTTTCACTTACCGGGCAGGATCTTGAGCCTGCTCAGGGTGTTATCAGCTTGAGTGGAAGCGAACATTTCGAGATTTCGGAGGATAACAATCATTTTACCAACACTTTTGAGATGGCCTATGACGGGGGAACGCTGGATTTCACAGATGTCTATGTGCGACTGAAAGAAGGCCTTGATATTGGCGTATATTCGGATGAGAATATTCAGATTACGGGAGGCGGTGAAACCATTCAGGTTGCAGTGGGCGGCGAAGTAGGTTCAACGTCCCTCCCTTATGTCCAGGACTTTGCCGGCTTTACCAGTGCCGAAACATTGCCGGCCGGGTGGTCCCTGGACCATGATTATGAATACAAAGGAAATTTTGGATCCGGGACAGCAGGAGGCTTGCGCGGCAGTGGCGTACTCGGGTTCCAGGTTACCGGCAGCAGTCCCAATGATTATTTTACGGCTACCCTGACATTGTTGAATGAAACCGGCGAAACCATAACAGACCTTCTTGTTAGCTATACCGGAAAGGTGGCCCGAACCGTTTCCGGAACACCCGAATGGGAAGTGTCGGTCGCGGGAGCTGTTTGTCCGGAACTGGCTTACAGCACAGCGGAGGGAGAAGACCGTGACCTTATGACCATCGTTAGTGACGTAACCATTTATGATGGAGATGCGTTTGATCTTTCATGGTATACTACCTCTGAGGGAACTTCCGGACACCGTCGTCAGATCGGTCTGACAAACCTGAATGTGGACGTGGTTTCTGTCGTTGAAACAACGGCTGACCTGCACGAACTGCCTGATAATGCAAATATTGCCGTTCGGGGAGATGTTGACGTGCATGAAGACATTATCATTGAAAACCTGATTATTGAGGAAGGCCATGTTTTACATATCATGCCCGAAGCTGAAGTAACAGTGAATGGGTTGTTGTTGAATATGAATGAGGGTGAAAGCGCTGCTGACGGGCTGGTTATTCGATCTGATGAGACAGGCACCGGTTCCCTGCTGCATTATACGGCAGATGTGGAAAGCACCGTTGAGAGATATATCTCCCCCCAAATGGGTGACTGGCATGATCCCGACGATCATTCTGGCTGGCATCTTATTTCGTCACCGTTGCAAAACCAGGCCATTGAAGGAGACTGGACCCCCTGGGAGGGTGATCAGCCCGCGTACGAATTCTACGCCTGGTGCGAAGAGGATGCAAAGTGGCTTGACCAGCAGGATGATTCAAATATGATTACCCATTTTGAGCCGGGAAGGGGCTATCTGGTCGCTTATATGGAAGAAACCACCAATCTTTTTCAAGGCATGATCAATGTTTCCGACATTGAGGAAGTGTCTGTAGTAAGACTTGGTGATGAAGATGACTTTCATGGGTGGAACCTTTTGGGTAACCCTTATGCCAGTGCTCTTCAGTGGAATGACGGAAACTGGGTCCTTCCTGATGACCTTGGTGGACTGGCAAAACTTTGGGATGAGGCGGATAAGAGCTATAAAGATGTGTTGGAAGAAGGAGTTATTCCTTCGATGAATGGCTTTTTTGTCTATTATGACCCGGATGAACGATCTTCTGCTTCGTTAACCATTCCTGCAGCTGCCAGAACGCACGATGAAACCTCATGGTATAAAGAGAATCAAGAGATACGCCTGCTGACCACCGATCAGGCAAACCAGTCAGCCCAGGAAAGCATCCTCCGGTTCAAACCGGAAGCAACCCAGGGGTTTGATCTTAAGCATGATGCATACTTTTTGCCGGGTTATGCCCCGGAAACCTACTTTCTTGTCAACCAAAAGAAGCTTTCTACATATACCGCCCCCCAGTGGCATGATGACCTGGTGGTGCCTATGGGATTTGGGAAAAATCACGCCGACAGCTTTTATATTCACTTGACAACACATTCTGTTGATGCTGACTTATACCTGGTTGACCTGAAAACGGAACAGGAGCATGCCCTAACCATGGATAGTCCGTATGGTTTTACTGCGCAACAGGATGATGACACCCATCGCTTTGAATTGCGTTTTTCACCCTCCGACCCGGTATCTGTAGCTGAAACCGTTGAGGAGGATGTCGTATCCGTCTTTGTGATGGACAACGTCTTACATATGCACTTCAACAGTGGTGACCAAAACCGGCAGTTGGAGCTGATCGACCTGGCCGGCCGCTCCGTTATGCAGCGAAACCTCGGCTGGGGTCAGATTCATACCCAACCCCTCAATATACCACAAGGCCTGTACATCGTAAGAATTACGACGACAGGCTCTGTGGTTACAAGGCGTGTGATGGTGTATTAAAGGTGTCGGAAAGTTTCACCGAATGTCGTGTCAATGCGTTGACATGACATTAGTTCAGGTATCTGTTCAGCCACCCGTAAAATTCATCATACCAGTATAATGAGTTCT
>CAYMDX010000065.1:5282-10847 GCA_964389125.1 uncultured Bacteroidales bacterium | reverse complement strand
GCCCACCCCAGATTGATGTAGCCGATAAAATTATTGGTTTGGAGACTATACGAAAAGGTTAGCTCAAACGGCCCGATCAGACTGTCATACCCAAAAGAAGCACTACCCCCGAAAATAAAATTATCACTGCCAATATTTTCCGGTTCCACAATCCTGAAATCATACATGGCTGCGTTTCCGAGTAATGAGGTATACAAATTTCTTCCGAGATGATACTGATATCCCAGACCTGCCATTATAACAGATTCACTCAGTAATTCATACTCTTCAAGACCTGAGAAAGTGATCTGGTTCTCCAAAAAAGCATGGGTACCCCCGATATTAAAGTTGTTGATGAAACCCTGCTGATAAGCGAAGTTATAACCGAATTGAAAACGGCTGATTTGGGTGAGGTTTTCAGCAATTGGCACATAAGTGTCCCATTTGATCTTTCCCTGGACGAAGTTCCCCAGTTCGATGTCCAGATCTTCAAGGCTTGCCTCCTCAAAATCAACCTCCAGGGTGGAGAAGGAGGTTTTTTGATTGAAAAAGAATATGCTTTCGATGTGGATGCGTTGTCCTTTTGTGGGGAATGTATTGCTGTTTAGGGTGTGGTACTTATAGCCTATACTTCCCTCAAAAGCCTGGGTATACCCCTCAATATTTATTCGTGACTGCATATTTGGTTTTAAACCCTGGCGATAAAAAGCGGCGCCAAAAGAAAAGTAATTATCTTCTCCTGGCATGATATTATACGATAATTGACTCCGCAAATATTGTTGACGGTATTCGGAGATGGCGTTGAAGTTGACGTAAAGGGGAAATGTCAGTTGTCGGCCTTTGGCATCTAATTGAAGCCACTGTCTCCTGTTATCTTTGGTGAAAAAAGTCAGATTTGTTTGAAATGCCGGTTGTTCACCGAGCAGCACCGAAACAGATGCCTGTGCATTGTAATGGAAAAGGCGGTTTGTGGATAACCGGCTTTGGATACTGACCCCGGCAAACCTGCTAAAATGGAGACTTCCTGACAGATTTGTGATAGGCCTTTCTTTTATCTCAAGAATAAGAATGGATTTATTAGTTGTTTTGCAGGGTTCAAGCTGATAATGAACCCTGTCAAAATAATTGGTTGCATAGAGTCTGTTTACTGCATTTGTAAGCTGCCGGGAATTTAATGTGTCCCCGGGATAAATCCCCATGGTGTTTCTCACAAACCAGGGTCTGACTTCTTTCAAACCAAGAAAATGGAGGGAATCAATAACCACTTCTACATCCTTCTGTATGGGTTCCGGTTCATACTGTTCTTTGCCATAAAGCGTATCCAGCGCGAGTAGTTCTTCGACATTATTCCTGGCGGCTTTCTTTCCCCGCTCAATCAACTCTCTCGTGCTGGCAAAGCTGGCTGCCGTATAACCGGTCAGGTCCGGTTCAATAAATAAGTCTGTAGCCTCCCTGTTCCTCGCGAAACTTCTGGCGTCACTGTATGATCCCATTTGATAAATGATATCTATGGGAGAAATGAGTTCTTCAGCAGGCCGTAAGCCCTGTGATACATTGATGCCGATAACATAATCGGCACCCATCTCTTTGGCCTCAATGACCGGGAAATTGTTGGCTACACCACCATCAATCAATAGCAGATCATTTCTTTCCACAACAGTAAATATGGACGGCATGGCCATGGAGGCCCTTATGGCTGTTACAAGGTTTCCATCTCTCATGACTACCGGAAGCCCATCTTCAACATTGGTAGCCACACAGGCGAATGGTATGGTTAGTTCATCGAAATCCGAAATAGTATGCACATGAAAAAAGATTTCGTTAAGGGTATTCCACATCTGCTGGCCCTCGATAGCTCCGGTGCTTAGACGGATGCTCCAGTCCTCTAAAGGAAGCTCCAGGATATACTGTCCGTGGTCATCCCGCCATAGGGGGTGAATGTAGCTGAGTTCGGCGCTCCGGGCAAACATCGCTTCCCAGTTCATGTCTAATGCAAAATCCTCAATCTCGCGGGCTGTATAACCCGCCGCGTACATCCCGCCAACAATACTTCCCATACTGGTGCCCGTAACATAATCCACCTCTATGCCAAGGCTGTCTAATACGTGCAGTACGCCTACATGGGCCAGTCCCCTGGCACCCCCGCCACTTAAAGTAAGACCGAGGGATTTGTCGTCACCAGCTTTGGTGGCTGCAGTTAAAGCACTGTTGGCAGGTGCTGCTACAATGAGCAACAAAGCCAGCAAAAAAGTAAAAATGGTTGTTCGCATCTGTTATGTGGTTATGAATCGCTTGGCAACAAGCTTCATGAATACAAATATAAGATATGTTTGGCTTTTTTTTATGAAGATGTATCTGTGATCATGTTGATTTTGCAAAAGTTAAGCAGGGTTTATAATCACGGAGGTTTCTGAGCAATTCCCCGCTACCGTATCTATAATGATAAACATGGTGGACGCAAAATTTATTATACCTTTACAAACCATTTTTTTAGCCATAAAACTGCCCGGAAAATGCGATGGCTGTTTCCAAAAATTGTTTGTTGTTTCTGCCTTTTGGCATGTTTTGCTCACCCATTGATGGGAGAAGATGAGCCTGGTATACCTGAAGTTTCCTGGTTTACCCATGAGATGGTACATGACCTTTATCAGGAACATACGCTTTTTGCTGATACCACCCTGGCCGGTTTTCACCGTTATGATTTTCCATACAGGGAAGCGCTGTTTGTTGCGGATAAGGGAAATATAGGGCACAGAACGCGCCGGCTCTCATTCGTTCCTGAGACAGAGCCCGGATTCCGTCTTTTTGAAGACGAATGGTATCCCGGCTATACCCTCTCGGCCCGGGACATGAAATTTTACAGGCCTGAACATGTGTTTACCGAACTATATTATGTGCTGGGGTCAGAAAATGAGCAATCTTTCTATGCCAAACACAATCAACGTTTTCATGACCGTGTATATGGGAGTTTCCGCTACCAGGTCGTTAACTCTCCGGGGTATTACAGCCGGCTCGGAGCCCGAAACAACAACGTATCTGCCAATGTCGATGTGCAAGCTACCGATCGTTACCAGGTTTTGGGCAGCTTTTTTGTAAACCGCGTTAATAATCATGAGAGCGGTGGCTTAAAAGACCATATCCGCTTTGAGGAGGATGAAGTGCAGGACAGCGTTTACCTCTATCAGGCGGAATCGCGCTACCGTGAATTGGGTTTTCGTCTGCATCAGGTTTACCAGGCAGCATTTGAACGTGAAAACGACACGGTTTCAGATACCATACCAGAAGCAGGTAACCCGTTGAACCTGGGTAGGTTCACACATGATTTCATATTTAAAAGAGAAGCTTTTGTTTTCGATGAACCGATAAGCCCTTCCAGCGCTTTTTATGAGGAAGAACCGGTCAATACTCATTTGACTTATGATTCAACCCTTGTGTACAGGATTGATAATAAGCTGGCATGGTCCAATCATCCAGCTCCGGAGAGCGAAACGCAACCCTCCCTTTCTCTGAATGTCTATGTCAGGCACAGCTGGATCAGGTTGCGTCAGCCAAAATTTACCGAACAGGATACGGATACATATCTTTTTGAAAAGAACAGCTACTCGCAGGTGCAGCCCGGTTTGCGAATTCAATCCGACCCAAACCGTTTTTTATCATTTGACGGGCATGCCCGTTTTATAGCAGGTGGCTATAATGCAGGAGATTTTGGGGTAGACGGCCGTTTTCTGATTGGCAGATCCGGAGATGACAACCGCCTGGCAATCAATGGTGCCTATGCTGAACAAGAGGCACCCTATTTTTTAACCCGTTTTCGCAGCAATTATATCAGCTGGGATAACGCGTTTAAAAAACGACGCACGCTCAATCTGGGTGTGACCTACCTGACTCCCCATATTACCGGCGAAGCCAACTATTATTTGCTTAACCGCGCTATGTTTATGAATGAAGGGGGGCGTCCCGAACAACATGATGGTTCTTTTTCCGCTCTGACAGCCAGAGTGACTGCGGAGATGGATATCGGGCTTTTTGGGATGCACCACATTGTGCAATACCAGTATCTGGATGCGGAGCGTTATACCAGCTTTCCGCCCCTGATTAGTTACCATTCCCTTTATGGTGATTTTCGTCTTTTCGATGATGCCTTGTATCTCCAGACAGGTTTCGACCTGCGTTATCACCTGCCTTACGAGCCTATGGCTTTTATGCCTCCGGCGCGGCAGTTTTACCGGCAAGACAAATACCAAAGCGACCATACGCTTTTGTTGGATGTGTTCGTAAATGCCCGCATAAGCCGGGCACGTTTGTTTCTCAAAGTTGAAAATATTGGTCATTTTGTGACGGACGCCTCACCTGTCTACGACATACCATTCTACCCCCAGCCGGAAACCATGATCAAATTTGGTATTTCGTGGATGTTTTTTAATTAACAACACTTTCGTTTATTTTCTGTATATTCGTTATAAATAGAGGTCTTTGCTATAGATATTAAATAATATTTTATAATTTTGCACGAGATCACAAGTCTATAACTATCTTAAAATAAGACATTTTTGAGTTTAAATAAATAATAATTGCTATGACCAGAAAGAAAAAGTTCATTACGTGTGATGGTAACCATGCGGCTTCACATGTAGCGTATATGTTTAGTGAAGTAGCGGCAATATATCCGATTACACCATCTTCGGATATGGCTGAAAATGTTGATCAATGGGCTGCTGCCGGCCGTAAAAATATTTTTGGTGAAGGAGTGGAACTCGTTGAGATGCAATCAGAGGCGGGGGCTGCCGGTTCGATGCACGGTGCACTGCAGTCGGGAACGCTGGCAAGTACGTATACCGCCTCTCAGGGGCTGTTGCTGATGATACCCAATATGTATAAGATGTCCGGCGAATTGCTGCCCGGCGTCATGCATGTGTCAGCACGTAGTCTGGCATCCCAGGCCCTGTCTATCTTTGGTGACCATTCTGACGTAATGAGTACCCGCCATACCGGTTTTGGCCTTCTGGCTACCGGAAGTGCCCAGCAGATCATGGATCTCGGGCCCGTTGCACACCTTGCTGCCATTAAGTCCAGATTGCCCTTCCTGCATTTCTTTGACGGATTCCGTACTTCTCATGAGATACAAAAGGTGGAAGCCGCTGACCAGGAGGAACTGGCCAAGCTTGTCGACATGGGTGCCTTGCAGGAATTCCGCCAGCGGGCAATGAATCCGGAAAACCCGGTCACGCGCGGAACGGCCCAGAACCCCGATATCTACTTCCAGACAAGGGAAGCGATAAACCCATTCTATGAGGCCCTCCCTGACCTGGTAGAAGATTATATGCAAAAGATCTCCAAAATCTGTGGTCGCGAATATCACCCGTTTACCTATTATGGCGCCCCGGATGCGGAAAACGTCATTGTGGCCATGGGCTCCATTACCGAAACCATTAAAGAAACCATCGATTACAAAATGGCTCAGGGTGAAAAGGTCGGACTGATCACCGTACACCTGTACAGACCTTTTTCCGCAAAGTACTTCTTCAACGTGCTTCCTGATACCGTTAAGCGTATCGCCGTTCTTGACCGTACCAAAGAGCCCGGAGC
>CAYMDX010000065.1:0-5182 GCA_964389125.1 uncultured Bacteroidales bacterium | reverse complement strand
AACAAAAACTCCATTAAGATTATTGGTGATTCAACCGACAAATTTGCGCAGGGCTACTTTGCCTATGACAGTAAGAAGTCTGGTGGTATTACTGTTTCGCACCTGCGTTTTGGTGACAGCCCCATCCGCTCGCCTTACCTGATTAATGCCGCCGATTTTGTTGCATGTCATGTGCCTGCCTACCTTCAAAAATACGATATGCTGAAAGGGCTGAAGAAAGGTGGCATTTTCCTGCTAAATTCCATCTGGGATGAAGAGGAGGTCAAAAAACACATCCCGGACCACATGAAGCGCTTTATGGCTGATAATGATATTCAGTTTTATATTATCAATGCCACCGAGATCGCTGAACGTATTGGTCTGGGCGGACGTACCAATACCATCATGCAAAGTGCCTTTTTCAAGGTCGCTGAAGTGATCCCGTATGAAGACGCCGTAAAAGAGATGAAAGATGCCATCAAGAAGACTTATGGCAAGAAAGGGGAGGAGATTGTACGCATGAACAATGCGGCGGTTGATGAAGGTGGTAAGGTTGTCAAGGTTGATATTCCTGATAACTGGAAAAAAGCCAAACCCGAAGTGGTTCTGACTGTACGCGAAGATGTCCCCGAATTCATCCGCGATATTGTATATCCGATAAACAGCCAGAAGGGGGATGACCTGCCGGTGAGTGCCTTCCGCAACCGCGAAGATGGCTCGTTCCCACCCGGAACAACCGCTTATGAAAAGCGTGGTATCGCGGTACATGTGCCCGAATGGGTTAAGGAGAACTGTATTCAGTGTAACCAATGTGCCTATGTGTGCCCGCACTCAGTAATCCGTCCCTTCCTGCTGGATGAAGGTGAGATGAAGAAGGCTCCGGAAAGTATGAATGTGGTTGACGCCAAAGGAAAATCACTCGCAGGGTATAAATACCGTATCCAGATTAGTCCGCTGGATTGCACGGGTTGCGGAAACTGTGTCAATATTTGTCCCGCGCCCGAAAAAGCCCTTGAGATGAAGGACCTGGCTGATCAGATGAAGGAAGATGAGCACTGGAACTGGGTCACTGAAAACGTAACTTATAAAGACACCATCTTAAATAAATACCAGTCAGTGAAGAACAGCCAGTTTGCCCAGCCACTGTTTGAGTTTAGCGGTGCCTGTGCTGGTTGTGGTGAAACCCCATATGTTAAGCTCATCACACAGTTGTTCGGTGACCGCATGATGATCGCCAATGCAACCGGCTGCTCCTCCATTTATGGTGGTTCGGCGCCGGCAACACCCTATACGGTGAATAGCGACGGACATGGACCGGCTTGGGCCAACTCCCTCTTTGAAGACAATGCCGAATACGGATTTGGTATGGCTACCGGTATTAACAAAATGCGCAGCAGGATCCTTCGACTGATGGAAACCGCTATGGATGGTGATATCAAAGATGAGACCCGCGATGCCTTTAAAGCGTGGATCGAAACCAAGGAAGACGCCATGAAGTCGAAAGAGGCTTCCCAAAAAGTGGTTGAATGCCTGGAAAAAGAAAAGTCCCCAATCGCTAAAGAGATCCTTGATCTGAAACAATATCTTGTCAAAAAGTCGGTATGGATGTTTGGCGGTGATGGCTGGGCCTATGATATTGGATTTGGTGGTCTGGACCATGTGGTTGCCACCGGTGAGGATGTTAACCTGTTGGTCATGGATACGGAGGTATATTCCAATACGGGCGGTCAGGCTTCCAAGGCCACTCCTGTGGGAGCGATCGCCAAGTTTGCTGCTTCCGGAAAGCGCATCCGCAAGAAAGACCTTGGATTGATGGCCATGACCTACGGATACGTTTATGTGGCACAGGTTGCCATGGGCGCCAACCAGAATCAGTTCCTCAAAGCGGTTCGTGAAGCTGAGGCCTATCCAGGACCAAGCATTATTATTGCCTATTCTCCCTGTATAAACCATGGTCTCAGAAAAGGCATGGGGCATACACAGCAGCAAATTAAGGATGCTGTTGAAGCGGGTTACTGGCACCTCTTCCGCTATAACCCATTGTTGGAAAAAGAAGGCAAGAATCCGTTCCAGCTTGATAGCAAAGAGCCTGACTGGAGCAAGTTCCAGGACTTCCTGCAATCAGAGGTACGCTTTAGCTCATTGCAAAAAGCATTTCCCAAGGAAGCAGAAGAACTGTTCAAGGAAGCTGAAGAAAATTCGAAATGGCGCCACAACATGTATAAACGCCATGCGAATATGGACTACAGTAAGTAGTAGTTTTGCTTTGTTCATAAAAAAAGGGCTGCCGAAACAGGCAGCCCTTTTTTTATGAACAATAATCAGGGAGTTCTATTGATTTTATAACCTTGGATTGTAAGCGGCACTGTATTCAGAGCCAAAAGTATAGCTTAGCCCGATTGTTCCTGAAAGGCTGTATGTTGTCGACTGTTGGGATTGTTCCAGCAAAATCTCCTCCACAGATAGATCCCCTGCCGGTATGGATATCAGGTCGTTGATCAGGTTTAGATTGGTGTTCACGTTCAGTGACAGCCCCTGAATGATCCGGAAGTTGATGTTGGCGAAAACTTCAACCCGGTTAAATGAGAAATCATGAAAATAATGGGATCCGCTAATCCCTCCGCGCATATTACCCCAGGGTTGCTGAAACCTTGCGGCCGCTTCAATAGACTGGCTCCACAAAAATTCAGCGTCTTTTTCGAAAATGGTGGTTTCCATATAATTATGATATCCATATCCCATACGGTAAGCAAATGTGATTGACCGGCGAGTAGCTTCTTCGTAAGGGAATATGCTATATTCTAAAGCCGGATTCACTTCAAAATTGAATTTCATATTGTGAAATGTGCTTGAGCGACTCGAGCTGAAAACCCCAAACGACCAGTGATCATCAATACTTTTTATGACATATGATCGATGCCCGTGGCGGTGTGAAGAACTTACAATCGTGTCCTCGTCTGTCAGATACGTTCTTTCACTGAAATTGAAGTAAGGCCTGAAGCGGATTTTCCAGTCTTGCGTAACCCGATCTGCATAAAACCCAAAACGTGATGACCAGGAGCTTTGCTTCTCCTCTTTGCTAATATTGGCACCGCCATATAACTCGAATACCCAGTTATTCCATGGATCAACTTCCGGTTCTATATCAGGGTCTTTAATGATGGCTTCCTTATCATAATCAAAGTCTACCATTATTCTGTCAGCCAGGTCGGTTTGGGCAATGAATTTAACCAACCCGACTTTGATCATGTTCGTATAACCTTCCCTGGTGCAGTAAGATGTATTGCTCGCAGGCGCCCAGTAAGTCAGTTCATGCTCCATCCCCTGAAAAGCACGCCTGCCGATAAAAGTCAGGACATAATTGATTCCCGCCCTTCCCGCTCTGTGGCGGCTCATCAGAATATGAACGTCAGCAGCTTCTTTGTCCCGGACGTAATTTACAATAGGGACCTCCTCGCGGATGAAGTCTTCGTCCAGCCACCAATGCTGCCCGTCCAGGAAAACATTAATACGCCCGTTATCATTGGTGTCTTGACTTTCCCCGCCGTCATTTAATGCATGTGCTACATCCGGTCCGGTAATCAATAGTGATGCAAACAGAAAAATATGCAGAACTGAACTTTTTATCATGTTGGATTTTTATATATGAATAATAGACTGCAAAAATAAGAAAAATACGCTGATCCAAAGCTGCCACAATGGTTAATATACACCTAAAGGGGTTTTTAGGTGTGTTAAATGCAGTTATGTCGTTGGTTATTTTCTATATATTTGTGGGGAACTCCTGTTTAATGAAAACTGATTTTTTATGATCAAGATGGTAATGGTGTTTTTATTAGTGACAATCTGTAATCCTCTTGTTACAGATGCATCTGCTATTGGTGAAGAAGACCTTGTATCCTATATAGAATCAAGGGCCAAGCCATTAAAACAAACAAAGAACCTGGATACTTTGTTTGATGTAGCAAAAGACCGAAAGCTGGTATTACTTGGCGAGGCAAGCCATGGTACCCGTGAGTATTATGCCTGGCGCGACAGTATCAGCCGGGAGCTGATATCAGAGCATCAGTTTGATTTTATTGCTGTTGAAGGTGACTGGGCCAGCCTGTATGAGTTGAACCGCTATGTAAAAGATTTGCCCGGAGCGGCTCCCAGCGCAGAAGATGTGCTGATGGAACTTGACAGGTGGCCCTTATGGATGTGGGGCAATGAAGAAATCGTTGCGTTTGCAGAATGGCTTCGCGACTACAATGATGATCTTCCCTACGAAGAGAAAGCCGGTTTTTATGGCAAAGACGTCTATGATGAAAGACGTTCCATGAAAAAAATACTGACATTTCTTGATGAGCATGATTCCGACATGCATGCTTTTGTGCAAGAACGATTTGCTTGTCTGAAACAACATGGTGATGATATCCAACAGTATGCTCAACACCTTGCTGGTGGAGGAGCTGATTGTTCAGATGAACTGTCAGAGGTTGTAGGGTTTCTACAGGATACCTTTGCGGATAACGGGGACCTCTCAGAGAAAAAGATTTTCTACCTGGAGCAAAATGCGTTGGTGGTACAACATGCCGAAAAGTTCTACAGGCAGTCGGTTCTGACACAGGATGCCAGCGGCTGGAACAGCCGGGTGGACTATATGCATATGACAGTGGAACGTTTACTGGATTTTTATGGTGCAGATGCACAGGGTATTACCTGGGCACACAACACCCATATAGGAGATGCCCGCTTTACCGAGATGAGTCAGCGTGGTCAGCACAATATCGGACAGCTGTCAAGACTGGAGCATGGGCCTGATAATGTGTTCCTGATTGGCTTTGCTACCTATACAGGTAATGTCAAAGCTGGTGCGCAATGGGAAGGGCGGCGTGAAAAAATGGAAGTGCCTGAAGCCAGGGATAACAGTATTGAATCGCTGCTGGAGAAGACCGGGCTGTCAAGGTTCTATCTGGCTTTTAATGAACAGGATCGGTCCCATCAGGAACTGAATCAGCCTTATGGAAACCGGGCTATTGGTGTGGTCTATAACCCGCAGTTGGACCACCGGCAAAACTACGTCAATACAGTGGTGCCATTACGTTACGATGCCCTCCTTTTTTTCCGTGAGACGGAGGCACTAACACCGTTGTTTCCATAAATTAGTCACCAAATGGGCCAGGGCCCATAATATATGGCAAGCCAACTGATTTTTATGTGA
>CAYMDX010000064.1:0-10870 GCA_964389125.1 uncultured Bacteroidales bacterium | reverse complement strand
TCTAACTTCTACCTGTTCTTTGATCTTAAAACAGAAAAACAAGAAAATAAGCAGCAAAAATGCCATAAAAGCACCGCCCAGGAAACTGCCCACATGGCCGCCAAACAGATAAAACCATCCTATGATGATGGGGCCGGTGGTCTGGCCAAGGCGAAGTACCATGCCGTTAAACGACATGAACATCCCCCGGTATCTTAACGGAGCCAGCTTTGTAAGCTGAGACTGTATGCTTGGAAAATTGATACCATGTCCCGCACCAAAGATGGTCACAGGGAGGATAAGCCAGCCAGCTGAAGGCATAAACGGAATTATGGAAAAGGATATAACGTAAGCGGTAAAACCTATCAGCAAGGCGTTTTTTTCATTTATAAAGGTATTGATCTTCCCCAGGAATGCGGATGTAATAGCGGTAACCAGCGACATGGTCGTCAGTATCAGGCCTATCTCCAGGGAGCTTGCATCAAAACGGTCACTCATCAACAGTGGCAAATACGTAAGATAGCCGCCAAACAATATCACGAACACCACGAAACTTGAAACAAACAATGCGATTACCCTTGCTGATTTGATGCTCTGCAGCGCTTCGTGCATGTAACTTCGGAACCCCTCATGTTTTTCCGGCTCCGGGTTATTGAGCTTATACAGGATAGCCCAGGCCACAGGCAGGGCTAATAGCGGCAGCAGGAAGGGGTAATACCAGCCCAATAATGCCATTGCTCCGCCAATCGCCGGATAAGTTGCTGTCCCGATACTGAGTACACTGGCCACATAGCCCATTACTTTGGCCCGTTCACCTTTCGCATAGATATCCCCGATAAGCGTGGTATTTAATGATCCCAATGATGCAGCACCTGCGCCCTGCAAGACACGAAAAAACAATATCCATTCATATGTGCGTAAAAAGAAACAGGTAAACCCTGCCAGGGCAAAAAGCAGCAACGACGGAACCAACACCTTCTTCCTGCCATAACGATCGGCAAAGATGCCCAGCAAAGGAGTCAGTATGATGCCAGGCAGGCTGAAAAACACAATGAGATACCCAACCTGCTGGTTTGTCAGACCGAGGTCTTCACGGATTTCCGGTAATACAGGTGTAATGGTGGAAACGCCCATCACTGCCACCAGGGTTAGCGAGAAAATAATATGAAGGTTAATATCTTTTAAATAAGATTTGTTTGGGTGATGCATATTAATGGTAAAAAAGGATAAATCGACGATTTGTGAACAATAATTTAAAATAGCTGTTTATCAATAAAAAACATTTATCGTATAAAAATACAAACATATTATGGAACGTTTCAAAAATAAAACAGCAATTATTACTGGTGGTTCCGGTGGAATCGGATCTACAACCGCAAAAATGTTTCTTAAAGAAGGTGGGAAAGCCTTGTTGGTAGATATTGATGAAGAGGCCCTGGAAAAACTGACCAAAGAAATTGACTCCCCGGACCTGTATACCATTACAGCCGATGTCGGGGATGAGACGCAGGTAAAAAAGTATGCTGAAGAAGCAGGCAACCAATTTGGACACGTTGACTTCTTTTTCAATAATGCCGGAATAGAAGGGGTTGTAAAACCGCTGGACGAATATCCGATAGATATATTTCATAAGCTACTGGATATCAACCTCAAGGGTGTTTACTACGGTTTACGCCATGTCTTTCCGTTGATGAAGAACAAAGGCGGATCGGTGGTTGTAACATCCTCGGTGGCCGGTATGATTGGTATGGCAAACATGCTGCCGTATGTGGCAAGCAAGCATGCAGCCAATGGAATGGTTAAGGTTGCTGCCCAGGAGGGTGCACAATATAACATTCGTGTAAACGCCATTAACCCTGCACCTGTCGATAACCGGATGATGCGTTCGGTAGAGGAGGGTTACGCACCCGGAGAAGGCGAAGCTGCCAGGAAAGGTTTTGAACAAATCATTCCAATGGGGCGCTATGCCACGAATGAAGAGGTAGCCGATCTGGCCTTATTCCTGGCCAGTGACCAGAGCAGCTATATAACAGGTGCCATACACCCAATCGATGGAGGCATGACGGTATAACTGGTAACATCTGAATCATAGATAATTAAAAAGTAGCTATATCGAAAAAAGGCCCTTCCTGTCGGAAAGGCCTTTTTTCATTTAGGATAAATCTGTTAAGAACATTACCAGCGTCCGCCACCCCTGCGGGGAGAATGACCGCCTCTGCGACCCGCGGAATCTCGACCTCCCTGGCGACGGCCGGTCTGATTATCAAAAATGACACGTTGTTCTTCTGTCAGCAATTCACGCACTGCCTGACGGTGATTTACGCTGGCTTTCATGCGCTCATTACGCAGTTCTGACATCGCATCAATGACTTCGTTAAGTGCTTCGGAATTGTCCCCGTCTGTTGTCATCAGCGTTCGTTTGCGTGCCCGCAACTCATCCATCTGGTTACGATGTTGTGTACTCTTTTCCATCTGCTCCAGACGCAATGCCTGAACCTGCTCTTCCTGCGCTTCAGTCAGGTCGAGTGTCTCCATGCAATAGGCCATGGGCGTCCTTTCTGCATTCTGCCGATAACGTTCAACCGGCCGTTCAGAAACCTGTTGTCTTCCCTGTGGTGTTGCAGCCCGGCGTCCTCTTTGTGCAAGCGCATCTGCTGTGAACAACATGCTTACTACCAATACACTTGTGAAAATTGCTTTCGTCTTCATAGTCATATTATTTAAAGTGTAACATTTGCATTGTTTACCCTTTTGATACCTCTTACGCAAAAAAGTTTAATGCAGGTAATAAAAACTTTGGATAATGGTTAATTTTGTAGTGGGTAGATACCCGTACATTTAATAATGAATCCGATGGCACTCACATTTTTTAAAACACCGCGCAACAAAAGGTATAACTATAAACCGGTGTACTATGACAAGAAAAAGGAGGAGCGGGAACAAAGAGAAAAAGCTGTTATTGAGGAGGATCACGATAGTTATGAAAAAGCGCTGAGAACCCGTCTGCAGACACGCTGGAAACGGACGTCAGAATCTAAAAACAGGCGTGCTTCAAACCAGCGTCTTGTGGTCATCCTGGTAGTGATTTTTTTGTTGCTCTACCTTGTCTTTTTTGTTTAACCGGATAAATCTTTTGTTGCATGACAGATGTAATTAAGCTGCTACCTGACTCTGTGGCTAACCAGATTGCTGCAGGAGAAGTTATACAGCGGCCGGCTTCGGCAGTTAAAGAGCTTATTGAGAATGCTATAGATGCCGGTGCCGATCACATACAGCTTATCGTTAAAGATGCCGGCAAAACACTTATACAGCTGGTTGACAACGGTCATGGTATGACGGAAACGGATGCAAGACTTAGTTTTGAACGCCATGCCACTTCCAAAATTAACCAGGCACACGATCTTTTCTCCATCCGCACTATGGGTTTCCGTGGGGAAGCACTGGCTTCTATCGCTGCCATTTCCAGGGTGGAGCTGAAGTCACGTACCACTGACGATGATGTTGGCACGGAGGTCATCGTTGAAGCAGCACGCCTTGAATCACAAAAACCATGTTCTACCCCAAAAGGAACAAGTATCGCTATCAGGAACCTCTTCTTCAACACACCGGCCAGACGTAACTTTCTGAAATCAGACAATATTGAAAAACGACATATCCTCACCGAACTGCAACGGGCTGCCATTGCCAGACCTGATATCGCCTTTCAGTATTATCAGAATAACCAGTTGACACATCAACTGAAAAAGGATAACCTGAAGCAGCGTATTGCCGGTCTGTTTGGTAACCACTATAACCACCGGCTGGTGCCGGTCGAAGAAGAAACACAAATTTTGTCAATTGACGGTTTTGTAGGGAAACCTGAGTATGCCAAAAAAAAGCGGGGAGAACAATATTTCTATGTGAACCAACGCTTTATACGCTCGCCTTACCTCAATCATGCCGTTGATATGGCCTTCGAAGACCTTATTCCGGACGACGCACACCCCACGTTCTTCCTGTTCCTGGAAACCGCTCCCGAGCAGATCGATGTAAACGTGCATCCCACCAAAACAGAAATCAAGTTTCAGGATGAAAGGTATGTGTATCAGATTATCAAATCAGCCATTAAAAAATCCCTGGGAAGCTATAACATCACCCCTGCCCTGGATTTTGAGCAGGAAACCGCCTTTGACCACATACCAACCAACCGGGACAAACCACCAAAACCACCTGTTATTCAAGTAAATCCTGACTTTAACCCTTTTAACCAGGGTAAACCGGCAGGACAGGGACAGCCACCAGATCTGACCAGCAGGGTTAACCCGAAGCAATGGGAAAAACTATATCCGGGTGATGAAGATACTCCGCAAACAGAGAAAGAGCAGGATACCACACAAACCCTCATCAGTTCCGACCTGGAGGACAGTAAGCAGGACAACGGGCAAAAAAAGTTTTTTCAGATTCATAATCAGTATATACTGACGCCGGTCAAATCCGGTATTATGATCATTGATCAGCAACGCGCCCACGAAAGGGTATTGTTTGAAGCTTACACACAAAGATTGCAAAGCGGGAAAACCAGTTCGCAACAACTGCTCTTTCCGGAAAACATTCATCTGACCGATAATGATGCTGACATGCTCAGGGAAATCCTCGAAGATATACGACAGTTGGGTTTTGGCATTAAAGTTTCCGGGGATAACACGTTTGTCGTGGATGCCATACCGGCCGATCTGTCAGGGGATCCTGTGCTGCAGGATATGATAGAAGGCATTATTGAGAATGTACAAAAGAACCAGCTGACGTTACAGGATGACCGGAGAACGAATGTGATGCGCTCCATGGCCAAAAGACTTTCCATACGGCGCGGGAAAGCCATGACGGAAGAAGAAATGTCCTCACTGGCTGATCGTCTTTTCGCCTGTGAAATGCCCCAGCATTCACCTGCCGGGAAACCTGTTCTGCAGATCATTTCCCTGGACGAGTTATCTGATCGTTTTAAATAGCAGAATAATCGTATTTTTGCCACGCAACCAGCATGTCTCTGATCCATGCAGGATAAACTTTTTTCGAAATCACACGTTTAACAGACAATTAAGACACCAAAACAATGATGCAACAAAGAACCGGTGGATTCAATTTAATGCCTGTAGTGGTAAAAAACCTGTTGATCATCAACGGGCTGTTTTTTTTGGCCACCATTTCGCTGGGCACCGCTTTCAGGGTTGATCTTATCAGTTTACTCGGGCTTCATATGCCGGGTTCACCCTCTTTTGAGCCCTATCAGATGGTCACCCATATGTTTATGCACGCCAACTTTGCCCACATTTTCTTTAACATGTTCGCATTATGGATGTTTGGTACAGCCATAGAAAACCTGATGGGCTCCAAACGTTTTCTGACCTACTATCTGATTACGGGTTTCGGGGCTGCTTTTTTACATCTTGGCGTAAGCTACCTGGAAGCGCTTAGTTTGCGTTCTGAGTTACTGGCGGCAGGTTATACACCGGAAGATCTGCGGCATTTTATTGAAACCGGATCCTATAATGTCCTCTCAGGTGTGTCAGAATCTACCCTTGTCAGCTACCTGACCAAATACTTTATACCTACTGTCGGGGCTTCCGGAGCAGTGTTCGGTATCCTGCTGGCATTCGGGATGTTTTTCCCAAACAGCTACATTTACCTGTTCATGGCCATCCCCATCAAAGCAAAGTATTTTGTGATCGGATTCGGTGCACTTGAGCTTATATCGGGACTTACCGGACGTACAGGTAATATTGCCCACTTTGCCCACCTTGGCGGCATGATTTTTGGCTACCTGTTGATTCGCTATTGGCGCAGCAGAAGAGATATTCTCTACTAATTTTTAGGTAACCATGCAGCAGCAACAATCCATACTTCAAGAGATCCAGCACTTTTTTGCCCGTGGTACAATCCTGTCAAAAATTATCGGGGTGAACGTGGGCATCTTCCTGCTTGTGAATCTGTTCAGGGTACTCTTCTTTTTGTTCAATGTGGAAAGTGCCGCTGATGCCATTACGCACTGGCTTGGGGTATCATCCAACATTCATGTGGTACTGCAAAGGCCATGGACCCTGGTAACCTACATGTTTCTGCACTTCGACTTTTTTCATATTCTGTTTAACATGATCGTGCTGTATGTCGGTGGCAGACTCTTTTCCGATTTTATCGGTGCCGACCGGCTTATGGCCACCTATCTGATTGGGGGATTGTTCGGTGCATTTTTTTACATCATCTCTTTCAATATTTTCCCGGTTTTTGAAAGCGTGGTTGACTTTTCTGTGGCGCTGGGGGCTTCTGCTTCCGTCCTCGCCATATTTATTGCCATCGCCGTGTACATACCCGATTATCAGCTACCCCTGCTTCTCATGGGCCGCGTACGACTGAAATACATCGCCCTGTTCTTCGTGATCATCGATATCATCAGTATTGACCAGGGTAACCCTGGCGGACATCTGGCACACCTGGGTGGTGCCCTCTGGGGTTTTATCTACGCCAGCCTGTTGAAGTCGCACAGAGACCCGGCCCTGGTGATAGGTTTTTACCTGGAGAAGGCAGCAAAGATTTTTAAGAAAAAACCACGTTTTCGTGTGGAATATAACAAGGAAAAACCGATCAGCGACGAAGAATATAACCGCCAGCGGGCAGAGCACCGGAAAAATATTGACAGGATACTGGATAAGATCTCCAAATATGGTTACGACAGCCTGACTAAAGATGAAAAGGAAACACTGTTCAAGATGGGAGGTGACCAGTAAAAGATTGTACAATCCTTCAATAGAAGGATTCTCAGGACACTATAAGACATGCCTTTTAAGCTTATCTCAGACTTTAAACCCACCGGTGACCAGCCGGAGGCCATTAAACAGCTCTCCAGTAGTATACAGGACGGAACCCCTTTTCATACCCTGCTGGGCGTTACCGGTTCCGGAAAAACCTTTACCATTGCCAATGTGATCCAGGAGGTTCAAAAGCCTACGCTGGTATTAAGTCATAACAAAACCCTCGCAGCCCAGCTTTACGGCGAATTCAAACATTTTTTTCCTGAAAACGCCGTGGAATATTTCGTTTCTTATTATGATTATTACCAGCCTGAAGCTTTCATCCCGACGACCAACACCTATATTGAAAAGGATCTTTCCATCAACGATGAAATAGAAAAGCTGCGACTGAGCGCTTCCAGTGCGCTGCTATCAGGCCGTCGCGATGTTATTGTGGTTAGCTCCGTGTCCTGTATTTACGGCATTGGCAATCCGGATGACTTCAATGAAAATATCATTCGCTTGCGTGTGGGCGATACCCTGAGTCGCAACAAGTTGCTGCACAGGTTGGTTGGCAGCCTGTATAGCAGAACAACAGCCGAATTTACCCGGGGGAACTTCCGGGTGCAGGGTGACACCGTGGATGTTTATCCTGCCTATGCGGATACAGCCTTTCGAATTACGTTCTGGGGTGATGAGATCGAGTCGCTGGAATCTTTCGATCCGGACACCGGACGATCAAAGGAAGATTTTGACTACCTGACCATCTATCCGGCAAACTTGTTTGTAACCTCGGACGAACGAATGAAGTCTGCCATACACTATATACAGGATGACCTTGTGAAGCAGGCGGCCTTTCTTCGTGAAAATAACAAAGAGCTGGAAGCAAAACGTCTTGAAGACAGGGTAAATTATGACCTGGAGATGATACGTGAGCTTGGCTATTGCTCGGGCATTGAAAACTATTCGCGCTATTTCGACGGCCGCAAGCCTGGCTCCAGGCCATTCTGTCTGCTGGATTATTTTCCCGATGACTACCTGATGGTGGTGGACGAAAGCCATGTGACCGTATCCCAGGTGCAAGCGATGTATGGCGGAGATTTCTCAAGAAAGAAAAACCTGGTTGAATATGGCTTTCGCTTGCCAGCTGCCCTGGACAACCGGCCGTTGAAATTTGAAGAGTTTGAACAATTGCTGAATCAGGTCATCTTTGTGAGTGCCACACCGGCTGATTATGAACTCAACAAGAGCGAGGGTGTTGTTGTGGAACAGGTAATACGACCAACCGGATTGCTGGAACCACCCATTGAGGTCAGACCAAGCCTGAACCAGATCGATGATTTGCTGGAGGAGATCAATCAGCGGTCGACCGAGAACGAGAGGGTATTGGTAACAACCCTGACCAAACGCATGGCCGAGGAGCTCACCAAATACATCACCGCTGCGGGCGTAAAAAGCCGCTATATCCACTCGGATGTGGACACGCTCGAGCGGGTTGAGACCTTGCGGGATTTGCGACTGGGCAATTTTGATGTACTTGTGGGGGTTAACCTCTTGCGGGAAGGACTGGACCTGCCCGAAGTATCCCTGGTTGCCATCCTGGACGCTGATAACGAAGGGTTCCTTCGATCCGAACGATCCCTGATCCAGACAGCCGGGAGGGCTGCCAGAAACCTGAACAGCAAAGTGATCATGTATGCCGATCATATAACCCGTTCCATGCAGGCAGCCATAGATGAAACCAACAGAAAGCGTGAAAAACAATTGACATATAACGAGAAGCATAACATTACCCCGGCCCAGATCCAGAAGTCGGTAGAAGCCATTCACGGACAAACGGCTGTCGTAGATAAGCAAACACAGGAAAAAGCCTATGCCGGACCGCAGCAAACCAACATTGCAGCGGATCCTGTGGTACAATACATGAGTAAAGACCAGCTTAAGAAAGCCATCAACGAAAGCCGTAAAAAGATGGAAAAAGCAGCCAAAGAGCTCGACTTTTTGGAAGCTGCCAAACACCGGGATGACATGTATGCCCTTGAAAAAATATTTGAAGAAAGGTTTTTATAATATGGATTGGAACCATTTTTTTAATCAACACCAGGAAACATTTCATCCGCTTGTCAGCCCGGATCTTACAACGGAAAACACCTGGATCCCTGACCTTTCCGGTGAAAACCCGGCGTTGCAGGAGATCAGCTTTACCGATTCGAAAGCGCTTGGACACTATATCTTTGATAAGATGGAGCAGCATCGTGTTGCCTATGCTTACGGCGGTTACATGGAAGACCGTGAAATATACCGTCGCAGCCCGCTATTTACGGCAGAAGGCGAAACACCCCGCAGTATTCATCTGGGTATAGACATATGGACAACATCCGGCACGCCAGTCTATGTGCCGCTGAAAGGTGTGATTCACAGTTTTCAGGACAATGCCCAATATGGGGATTATGGTCCTACCATCATCATGAAACACACATTGGATGATACGACCTTTTTTACATTGTATGGTCACCTCACCAGGGACTCCCTGGAGACACTCACACCCGGAATGGCTGTCGAAAAAGGGGAACTACTTTGTAAAATTGGCAATGCCCCCGAAAATGGTGACTGGCCGCCGCATCTTCATTTTCAAATTATCACCGACATCATGGACCGACAAGGGGACTTCCCGGGTGTATGCCTGCCCGGCGAAAAAGACAAATATCACAACCTTTGCCCTGATCCCAAAGTATTTTTTCCGGGGTTATATCCGGCACCATCTGGAAATTAATCATCCCACCCATTGAGACAAGCTTACAACGCCAACATTATTTTGTAAGCAAAATTTATTCGTTTATTTTTGTTGGTAGCTACCTCTAAAATGCTTGTTCTATATAATAAAGACTTACCATGGATATTTTTACAAAAGCGACCAACAAAATGGGCCCTTTGGGTCAATACGCCGATCAGGTTCACGGCTACTTTACTTTCCCAAAACTCGAAGGGGAAATTTCCAATCATATGGATTTTCAGGGTAAGAAAAAACTTGTATGGAGTCTGAACAACTATTTAGGTCTGGCCAATCATCCGGAGGTCAGGGAGGCTGATGCAGAAGCAGCCAGGAAGTATGGTCTGGCCCTGCCTATGGGGGCACGCATGATGTCGGGACAAACAAAGCTGCATGAACAGCTGGAGCAGAATTTGGCGGATTATGTGGGGAAAGAGGCTGCATACCTGTTAAACTACGGATATCAGGGCATGGTTTCCATCATTGATGCCCTGGTTGATCGTCATGATGTGGTGGTATATGATTCTGAATCCCACGCCTGTATCCTTGACGGCCTTCGTATGCACCTTGGTAAACGCTTTGTTTATCCGCATAATGATATGGATCAGTTCCGTAAACAGTTGGACAATGCGGATAAACTGACCCAAAAAACCGGTGGCGGCATACTGGTCATTACCGAAGGGGTCTTTGGTATGGCGGGCGATCTGGGTAAGCTGGATGAGATCGTCGACATGAAGGAGACATATTCTTTCCGACTGCTGGTTGACGATGCCCACGGGATTGGTGTCATGGGTCACACTGGCGCCGGTACTGGTGAATATTTTGGTGTTCAGGACGGCATCGATGTCTATTTTGGAACATTCGCCAAGGCTTTTGCCTCCATTGGTGCTTTTGTGGCGGCACCGAAAGCGATTATCAATTATCTGATGTACAACATGCGCAGCCAGATATATGCGAAATCCCTGCCAATGCCGATGGTCGCCAGCGGACTTAAACGACTGGAACTGATACAGCAGCAACCGGAGTTACGGGAGAAACTCTGGACTATCGCCCGGGCCTTGCAGGATGGACTGCGCAAACGCGGCTTTAATATTGGTAACACAGAATCGCCGGTAACACCTGTTGTCTTGAGCGGCGATACACCCGAAGGAACCAATCTCACCCATGACTTACGTGAGAACTTTAATATTTTCTGTTCCGTCGTAGCCTATCCGGTAATCCCCAAAAATATGATCATCCTGCGCCTGATCCCAACTGCTGTTCATACCCTGGAAGATGTAGAGCATACCCTGGAGGCCTTCTCACAAGTCAAAGAAAAACTGGATAAAGGTGTCTATGCCACCGGTAAGATCGTGGAAGT
>CAYMDX010000063.1:4126-10970 GCA_964389125.1 uncultured Bacteroidales bacterium | reverse complement strand
GAATGTGTCCCAGTCGGCCCACGGCCTGAATGCATCCCTGAAGCTGTCGAGCTGACAGCGCGGCATAACAACCGTTTCGGAAGTCTCCTGGTCAGGCATGATGTTGGACAGGTTCTCCCCTTGTGGGCTTATTACCGCCGAATCACCAGTATAGGAAATGTCATTGCCACCGGTGCCAATTCGATTCACACCGATCACGTAAGCCTGATTTTCTATAGCCCTTGCCATGAGCAGTATACGCCAGGCATGACTCCGGCTGCCAGGCCAGTTTGCCACATTCAGGATGCAATCATAGGCAAAACCGGCTTCCGGATCATAGCTGTTGCGGCACCAGGCCGGAAAGCGCATGTCGTAACAGATAATCGGCATAATCTTCCAGCCCTGTAATTCCACAATCAGCTTTTCTGCCCCCGGCGTATAGTTTTTATTTTCACCGGCATACGTAAACAGGTGTTTCTTATCATAATGCGAATACGTACCATCCGGTCGCATCCAGATCAGCCGGTTAAAAAAACGGTCATTTTCTTTGATGATCATGGTTCCCGCCAGGACAGCCTGCTTCTCCCCGGCCATGCGTCGCATCCACTGCATGGACTCCCCATCCATCGGCTCAGCCAAATGATGGGGCTCCATCGAAAAACCGGTGGTAAACATTTCCGGCAGCAGGATTAAATCTATTGGATCATTGACAGCCCGGACCTTTTCGGCAAACATGTCCAGGTTCTTCTTTGTATCTTCCCAGAATAGTGGGGACTGGATTAGATGTACGTTTAGATTCTGCATAAAATATCGGCAGCTTGTTGAAGTGTTTCTTCTGATTTGGCAAAACAAAACCGAAGCATCAAGTTGTTTGTTTTTTTGTTATAGAATCCGGACAGGGGCACACCGGCTACCTTGTGTTCGGTGATCAGTTCCCGGGCAAAGGTCATTTCATCCTCCTGGCTGATATTGGAATACTCAAGAAGCTGGAAGTAGGTTCCTCCGGCAGGCGTGCAGGTAAACCTTGATCCTTTAATGGCATCAAGGAAATAATCACGTTTTATCTGATAGAACGCGCCCAGCCCCTGGTAGTTGGATGAGTTCTGTAAAAAATCGGCCAGGGCATGCTGGACCGGTGTGTTTGTGCAGAACACCATGAACTGGTGGGTCTTCCTGAACTCCTTCATCAGGTTGGCCGGCGCCAGGCAATAGCCGGTCTTCCAGCCGGTGGCATGAAATGTTTTCCCAAAAGAACAGGTGATCAGGCTTCTTTCAGCCAGGTTAGGATATTTACAAACACTTTCATGATCCTTTCCATCGAAGATGATGTGTTCATATACCTCATCGCTGAGCACCAGCAAGCCGGTATTTTTAACAAGCTTTTCAAGCCTTGTCATGTCTTCTGCCCCCAGGGTGGTGCCCGTGGGGTTGTGCGGCGTATTGATAATGATCATCTTTGTCCGGCTATTCATGAGGCCGCGCACCTCATCCCAGTCGATACGGAAGTCGGGTGCCTTCAGCTTACAAACGATTGGGACACCACCATTAAGTTTAATGGCAGGGATATAGCTGTCATACGCAGGCTCAAAAACGATTACCTCATCATCATCCTTCACAAAAGCCGAAATGGCAGCAAAGAGAGCTTGTGTGGCACCGGCAGTGACGGTTATTTCGGTCTCCGGATCATAGTCGGCACCATACAACCTGGCCGTCTTGGTGGCGATAGCATCTCTCAGGGCGGGAAGCCCTGGCATGGGTGCATATTGGTTGTGGCCATCCCGCATATGCCTGGCAACCAACTCAATCAAAACAGGAGATACTTCAAAGTCAGGAAATCCCTGAGAAAGGTTTACAGCATCATGTTCATGAGCAAGCCCGGACATGACGGCAAAAATAGAGGTCCCCGTATTGGGTAACTTACTGGTTATGGCCTCTGGATATGGTCTCATATAGTGATTTTTATTGGCAACATCTAAATTAACGATATAACATATGCAACAGGTACATACGCTTTACCATAACGATAAAAATTTGTATTTTTGCATACATAACGACAGATTTACAAAAATAATCATCTTTTACAAGTAGTCGTCTGATATTTTTATTTAGTCAGAAAATTCAGGCAATTCTTTTTATTTTACAGAAGGTTGCTACGGGCAAATGGAGCCTGAGCATCAACAGATGATCATCAAACAAATCATCTGCATATTTCATTTCAGAAAAAATCAATCATTTAAAATAGTATATTATGAGAACAATTGACGATTTACAGTTATCCGCAAAGCGGGTATTGATACGTGTTGATTTCAACGTCCCGCTGAATGATAATCTTCAGATAACAGATGACTCCCGGATGCGTGCGGCAGTGCCCACCATCAAAAAGATCCTTCAGGAAGGAGGGTCGGTAATACTTATGTCGCACCTCGGACGGCCAAAAGAGGGTCCGGAGGACAAGTTTTCACTTCGTCACCTGAAAGATCATCTTCACAAGTTATTGGAAACGGACGTTCAGTTTGCCGATGACTGTATTGGTGACACAGCCAAACAGATGGCAGACAATTTAAAGCCCGGCGAGGTTCTTTTATTGGAAAACCTCCGTTTCTATAAAGAGGAAACCAAAGGTGATGAAGCATTTGCCAAAAAGCTGGCCAACCTTGCCGATGTCTATGTGAATGACGCTTTTGGCACAGCCCACAGGGCACACGCTTCGACTACGATTGTTGCCAAATTTTTTACGGAAAACAAAGCCTTTGGCTACATCATGGCCAATGAGCTTGCCAATATTAACAAAGTGCTGCATGATACCAAAAAACCGTATGTAGCCATCATCGGAGGTGCCAAGGTCAGCACCAAGATTGACATCATCCGTAACCTGCTTGACAAAGCGGATGAGTTGATCATTGGTGGCGGCATGATGTTTACCTTTATTAAAGCAAAAGGCGGCAAAATCGGTAACAGCATGTGTGAGGATGACTATCTGGAAACAGCCCGTGAAATTATTTCAACGGCGAGGGAAAAGGGCATTAAAATTCATATCCCCATGGATGCCATTGTTGCCGAAGAGTTTTCCAATGATACCAACACGAAGGAGGTGAACGCAGACAATATCCCCGAAGGTTGGCTTGGCATGGATATTGGCAAGGAAAGCATAAACAAGTTTTCGACGGTGATTCAACATGCCAACACCATCTTATGGAACGGCCCCATGGGCGTTTTTGAGATGTCTAATTTTGCCGGTGGAACCAAAGCCATTGCAGAAGCCATTGCCGAAGCAACCTCAAGGGGTGCTTTTTCACTGGTAGGCGGTGGTGATTCGGTGGCCGCAGTAAGCCAGATGGGACTGGCCGATAAAGTCGGCTATGTCAGCACCGGCGGCGGAGCGCTGCTTGAATACATGGAAGGCCAAATACTGCCGGGTATTCAAGCCATTAACGAATAATGGTGACCCTGGTGTCCACCATACTGTATTTTACCTAATAAAAACCAACAATAAAATGTTCTTTCAGATGAAGTGTTATCCCAAAAGCTTGTTTACGCTCATAATGGGCCTGATCTTGATATTTACGGCATGCGACATGTTTGACGAGGAAGAGTTTTCCAGTGAAGAAACCATGGAACAACAAATGCCATTCACGCAATATGTTATTTCTTATTGGCGTGGGATCGATACCGGGCGTTACCAGTTACAGTGGTCACAGCAGCTGAGTGGCGTAAACGGCCGACACCTGTCCCTCGACCGATATCAGATGCAGAATTACCACAGTGACGATATCTGGTATTTCTATTATAATAATATATTCAGGGACTTACAGGAGATGGTATCTATTGCCACGGAGGAAGATGCAAAGGCTTACCGTGGCATATCCCGCATCCTTCAGGCCTACAGCTTAGGTTTTATGACGGACACCTGGGGTGATATCCCTCACGAATATGGAGCGGGTTATTTTACACAACCCAGTATTCCGATGTATGATGAGCAATCTATGCTGTATATCAACATCATGGAGTTACTTGATGGAGGTATTATGGACCTGAAAGCGGCCGCCGAAGAGGATGGGTTGATTCCCGGGGCACAGGAGGATCCAATTTATGGTGGTGATTTGGATAAATGGGAAAGGGCAGCGAATGTGATTAAACTTCGCCACCTCCTTCGAATGGGCAACCAGGCTGATAATTACAACAATGCCCTGACGCACATGACATCTAAACCATTGTTTACCGGTAATCATGACGACATGGTTTATGAGTATGATGAAGCGCTTGACCAGGTAAACCCCCATCACTTCTTCAGGGATGTCACACGGGCAGGTGCCTTTTTCGTGGACAGGTTAGTGGAGCATGATGACCCACGGCTGCCGCATTTCCTGACAACCAATTATGATGATGAATATGTTGGTGCAGCACCGGGAAGCGGGGATCATAACGCCTCTTCACCCGGTCCGGCTCTGACGTCAGAGACAGCACCGCTGGCACTGATATCTTATACAGAACAAAAGTTTATTGAAGCGGAGTTGTATTGGCGATCAGGGCAACAATCCCTGGCTGATGAAGCCTATGAGGAGGCTGTCATTTCTTCACTCAGAAAACTGGATATTGAAGACTCTGAGTGGGAGGCCGCGCATGCCGACATCGAAAATGCAGATCTTGAGGATATCATGGACGCCAAATATGTAGCGCTGTTTTTGAACCCGGAGGTATGGACAGATTACCGCAGAACGGGGTATCCCAATCTGACAGGTTATGAAGACAACGATATCCCCAGGCGTTTTCTTTATTCGGGTAGGGAGTTGAACAACAACCCTTCACATACACCGGCAGATGTAGATCTTTACACAAGGATGTGGTGGGATACAGAATAGGGGCATTAAAATAGTAAGCCGTAATCAGACTTATAGCCTTATCCTGCTAATAAGTACTATAATAAATAATTTCCTGTTTACCAGGATATGTTAGTCGTGTTTACCAGGATATGTTAGTCGTGTTTATCAGGATGTGTTAGTCTTGTTTAATACAACGGATTGACATACCGCCTACCCTATAATAGTTGCTTATAAAAATGCCGTCATCATAAGTCAACAGTGCTTCTCCAAAAATATTCTTATCAGAGCTTGACCAATAATAACCCCTGGTACCCTGATAATCCACAACACCTTTATCGTCGCGTTTACCGGCAGCAGGCAGTTTGAGCGGAGAGTTGAAGGCATCATATTTGTCAAGCCATTCTCCGTGTTCAATGGCTGACTCCCACTCTGAACGAGTCGGAACACGCCAGCCGGCAGGACAAGGGTCGGCATTTGTCACATTTCCATTTGGCAAAGTCCAGCGGTTATTCCAGGCATTGTCAGCATTCCAGTCAAACGGATATGTATATTTAACTATGAAATCTCCATGTCCGGGCTGTTCTCCGGGGGGAGCCAGTGTTTGGGTAGTTTGGGCAGAGTGATTTTGGTGACCATCGGGTTCTCGTCCCCACTGAAAAAGCCCGCCATAGGCATTTTCGTCATTAAAGGCAGTTGCCACCCCTACTGCTTCAAGGTTTCGGTCAAGCCAACATTTTCCATCAAATGCAACAACGCCAAAACTTTGCGGAGGCGTTATTCCCTGACAGGCATCATATGCTGGTGTATGAAACATCTTCTGTGCCCCAAAGGCAATACCGGATTCATTTTCTGCAAATGCCTTATAGTAGTAAGAAGTTTCCGGATCCAACTCATCCAGATGAACAGAAAAGGCACCAATGCCGGCACCGGCAAAAACAGTTTCTCCGTGGTTCTGAAGATCAGGATCAGCTGCCCATACCATACCATATTGCGTAACTGCCGTTCCCCCATGCGTTTTCACATCACCCGGAATCAATGCGGAATGGGAAAAAATATTTTCGGCTTCTTTGGTGTCAACAAGTGGTTTATCGTCCGGGGAAGGTGTTTCAAACCGGAGCTGATTGCCGTAAGCAGTACCGGCTTCATTGGTGGCAAAAGCACGTACATAATAGGTCGTATTTCCCTTTAATCCGGTAATCGTACTTTTAAACATGCTACCGGTTGGTTGACCAGGCTCATCGTAATGATCAATTGTCGGTTGAGGTATTGTATCCCAGCATACACCAAAAGCCGTATGGGGATGTCCTTCATCCTTAACCATATTACCGGCGATAATGGCCCATGAGGCAGTAAATTCTTTCACTTCACCGGAGACAACTACCGGCATTGCAGGAGAATTTTCTTTTGTGCAGCCAACAAACATTAACAGCAAAAAGCTAATAGCCAAGGGAAAAAAAAAGCGAGCGTACATCGTGTTTCCATCATTCATGTGTAACGACCACAAATGGCAGTGTCCTATTTATTGTTATTTGTAAAACCTGCACAGAACAATTGATAAACGTTCGGATAATCAGTTTATTTTTACTGATAGCCAGCGCGTGGGATTTAAAAAAACCGGGCACCTGTTCCAGATGCCCGGTTTTTTATTTGATAATCAACCCTTTTTATGGGTTTTGATCACCGGAGGTAATCTCATCATTGGCATCGATTTCATCCTGTGGAATATACCACTGCCAACGAGGGTCGCCAGGATCTACTTCATGGATGTTTGCAAGACCCATGTTATGTCCTTGTTCCTCGGTACGGTGCAATGGGGTATCCGTACGTTTGAGGTCGAAGAAACGGAAGCCTTCGCCCCACAGCTCGATTCTTCTGTGGGTCATGATCTCCTCGATAAGATCGTCACCGGTAGCAGTTGTTCCGTCAAATTCGGGATCGCGATTACTTACAAGGGTGTTAATGGCATCCTGGGCAACACCGTCCTGACCTGCTCTGGCAGCAGCTTCTGCCTTGATCAGATACATTTCAGCAACACGCATCAGGTG
>CAYMDX010000063.1:0-4026 GCA_964389125.1 uncultured Bacteroidales bacterium | reverse complement strand
ATAGGCGATTGTTCATCATTAATCCTTACACCCCACATCCATTCGGACTGGCCGGCATCATTAAACAGGGCGTGTGGTTCTTCAGCATAGTCAGCGGGGCTGAATAAGTCACCTGATAGCGCAATGGCTTCATCAGCTGCAGAAATGGCTGTTGCATAATCGTGCTTGGTAAGGGCAACCCTCGCCTGCAATCCATAAGCAACGGCCAGATTTGAATGGCTGATATGCTGTTGTGCCATAGGACTTCCGGTTTCATTGAAAAAACCGATGGCATCCTGAATATCCTGATCGATACGCGCATATACATCAGCAACGCTGGATCTCGGGTTACCTTCCTGCGTAGGCTCTGTATAAATTGGCACACCGGGGTTATCTCCATTATCGACTTGATAAGGGATGGCATGCTTTTGTACCAGCCAGTGATAGCAAAGCGCACGCATTACAAGGGCCTGGGCTTTAATATTGGCTACATCAGCAGCCGGAGCTTCTTCAAGGTCATCAATATAGAACAGAATGATGTTGGCATTGTTGATGAGCTCATAGAAGAAAGCCCAGCGTCCGGTATTAACTGCGCCATCAGCGATTCGATGAGCTAACCAGCCATATTGGCCAGTATACCAACCATAACCACGGTCCCAACGGATCATGTCTTCACCCATCTTATCAATGTCAAGGACATTGCCAAAGTACGCGGCACCGTGGTGGCCAAGGCCATCACCGTCGAAATAGAACATTTTTGCATACATGCCGTTAAGGGCAAGTTGAGCACCTTCGAAAGAATCGAACATCACATCTGCAGACAAGGCATCTGTGGGAGCCGTTTCAAGGAAGTCCTCTTCGCAACTGCCCAGCATCAAGCCGAGCATTACAAAACTTAATAATATCTTGTTAATTTTCATAGGAATCTATATTATATGGTGATTAAAATTGCAGGTTAAGACCAAAAGTGATTGTCCGTACCGGAACATACGTGTGGTCAGTTACACCGTGGAATGAGTGCTGCGGATCCATACCTTCATTTTCATTCCAGATGGCGATGTTCTCTCCGGCAACATAAAGCCTCAAATTGCTGACACCAATACGGTCAGTCAATCTGCCGGGCAGTGTATATCCAAAGGTGAAATTTTTCAGCGCAAGGTATGTCATGTCTTTCAGATACTGATCAGACACGCCGGCATAAAGGTCACTATTACCGTGTTCTACCTTAGGAATACCACCGGTATAATCACCATGTCCTACATTCTCCACGGGCTGTCTCCAGCGATCATTCACGTCAGCATGCATGTGATAACCCAAGCGGCCTTCATGCATTAGCCAGCTGTAGATGTTATCATAACTCTTGCCGCCAACACCGTATGAAAACATGAATGACAGGTCAAAATTGTTATAAACGATGTTGTTTGTAAAGGAACCATAAAAATCAGGAATGGCTGTTTCATCAACATAATACCTGTCAGCACGGCTAATATCATCGGTTGTTCCCCGGCCAATAACCTCACCATCGTCGTCAGTGATATCGTAGTAGAACATGGTACTACCGCTTACAGGATCGATGTGGGATACTTCACGCAGGTAATACTCATAGTAAGAGCGTCCGGTTTCCCACCTTTTGGTACCGACAATAGTTCCTTCAAGCCGTTCGGGCATATCGGTGATCTCATTTTGCAGATGGGTAAAGTTAAGGTCGAAGCTCCAGCGGAAATCCCTTCCCTGAACGATATCAAAGATGGCACGTAATTCTATACCATCATTCGTCATGGCGCCCACATTCATATCAATGTCCGGAACACCTGTTGACAACGGAAGCGGCACAGACATAAGCAGGTTGGTGGACTGGCGGATAAAGTAGTCAGCTTCCACGGTTACCCTGTCAAATATACGTGCATCGAATCCGGCGTTAAAGTTTTCGCTGGACTCCCAAACCAGGTCCCTGTTTTCGTGTGAAGAATACAGTGCACCGGCTATATTATGGTTGTCCCATCCAAGGTCGTAAAAGCTTTGCCATGCATAATAGGTAGGCAGCTGGTCGTTACCTTGCTCGCCATAACTGGCTTTCAGACGCATATTGTCAAGCCAGTCGATTCCCTGCATAAAATCTTCCTGTGTGATTCTCCAGGACAGGCCGAGAGAGTAGAAATCACCCCAGCGGACATCCTCATGAAAACGGGAAGATCCATCGCGACGGTAACTACCGGAAGCATAATATTTGCCATCATAGTCATAGCTTAAACGGGTGAAATATCCTTCCAGGGTATACTCATGTGCATAGGACGTGGATCCTTCCATGGTAGTGGCAATACCGATTTCTGTAATGCCGGGCACAGGGAATCCGGTTCTGGTTGCCGACGCATAGTTAAAGTCCATAAAGTAGGCTTCATGTCCTAAAAGGAAGTCCAGGTTATGGTCACCGAATGAACGCTCATAATTTAATAACTGGTTAAAGGTAACGCTCAGGTTTCTATGCTTGCTTTTCGTACCACGACCATCGAATGCAGCCGCATCACCCTCCTCAGGATTCTGGAAGGTAGTCTGATACCGGCTGTAATAATCGGCGCTTAATGTAGTTCTGAAGTTAAGGCCTTCAATGGGCAGGTCAAACTGGGTAAAAACACGGGCACTCATGTTTTCCTGCTTATAGGAACGATCGTCCAGATCCAGTGAACCCACCAGATTTGAGTTTGCAGCGTACTGACGGGTACTTTGAGGTCCATCCCCGACACCCCAGTCCAGCCTTTTGTTACCTTCATCGTCAAGAATATCATTTCCTTGCTCATCTTTCATGTATACGGGATAAACGGGTCCCATCATACGGGAATAGAAGAAGGGGTTTGTGGTATATGTACCTTCTGAGAGCAGGAAGTCATAATCTGCGAGGGAGGCACTAATGTTAAGGCCGGTCTCAAACCAGTCAAGGGGTTGGCTGTTCAGGTTTACCCTTGCAGAGATCCTTTCAAATCCTGATGTAATAGCCATACCTTCCTCGTCAAGGTAACCGAGAGAGATGTAGTAATCGCTGATATCCGATCCGCCGGAAACATTGAAGTCATATTCCTGGCGCATGGCTGTTCTAAACAACTCGTCCTGGAAATCTTCGTCATACATGAGTTGTGCATCCGGGTTCATGCTTATCAGCCAGGGATTATCATCATCGATCACAAATAGGTCATTGGCATCCATGTTATATGGATTGTAATTGCCAATTTGGGCCATGAAATCTTCATAGGCTTCTGCATTGGCATCTGTCAACGATGCGCCACCGGCAAAATGCCTGTAGTTACGCCAGGATTCAAACTGCGTTACCATCCAGTCTTCGGTGCTTAGCCTTGGATATTCGGGCATTGTACGGTTGCTGGTACCAAACCGGGTTGTAAAGTTCATCTCCGGTTCGCGGTCACCACCAGATTTTGTGGTAATCATGACGACACCATTGGCACCTCTTGCACCGTAAAGGGCGGCTGCTGAGGCATCGCGCAGAATGGTGATTGATTCAATGTCAGAGGGGTTCAGAGAGTTAATATTTCCGTCAAATGGCGCACCATCAACCACATACAGTGGCTCGTTGGAGGCTGACATGGAACCAAACCCTCTCAGACGAACGCTGATACCGGACCCTGGTTGACCACCACCACTGGTTACCTGAACACCGGGTGCAGACCCTTCAAGCGCACGTGAAACGTTTGAAACTTCACGCCTTTCAATGGTTTCCGAGTCAATAACGTCGGCGACTCCGGTAAAGGACTCCCGGCGGGCCGTTCCATAGGCAACCACAAGCACTTCATCGAGTGCCATCATGTCCGGAATCATCTCGACATTGATTTCGCTCCTGCCTTCTACAGGAACCTCCTGGGTTTGCATCCCCACAAATGAGAATACAAGGACGGCATCTGCAGGAGCCTCAATTTGGTAGGATCCTTCACTGTCAGTAACCGTACCGACGGTCGTACCCTGAATAACAACGGATACACCGGGGAGCGTCTCCCCTTCATCGGCATCGGTAACAATACCTGAGATTGTCATAGTTTGCCC
>CAYMDX010000062.1:0-11062 GCA_964389125.1 uncultured Bacteroidales bacterium | reverse complement strand
GAATAGCTGTTTTTAGTTTGATTGGTTCAACAATATGATTGTTTTATGGCTTGACAAATTTAAGAACTTTCACAAAAAAAACAAACTAAATTAAAAATAAGTTAAAACAATCTTAACAACCCTTTCAGGGTTTTTCTTTATAAAGTCTGGTTAAATTTTATGCTCGATTAAAGAAACGGCACGTATCAGATCTGTTTCAGAGCGTATTAACAGCCGCTCATCACGTAGTATATTCCTGATATCCTGCCTGTTGTCAGGAAATATCCCGTACAAAGCCCTTCTGCTTAATCTGCTTAACTCCTTTATCTGATCATCAGATGTTATAATGTAATAGACAGGATCGTCATCCAGCTTTGGTATTGCATGCAGGCTGCCTCTGACGGTCTTTAAGCGTTCACCGGTCTTAACGACGCGTCTGTGTACAAAAAGGGAAATATCACCATCATAAATCAATTGTACGTATGTATGCACAGGGTCAGATTCAAACGCCTCATCTATGGAAATTCGATGAAAAACAGCAGGATGATCCTGACCAGGAAGGGTTATCGAGAATTGCTTCACAAGTCGTTTGTCAATCTGTACGGGCCGGTAGCTTTCGGCTGACAACCAGACCAGTTCATCCAGATACGCGTTGTATTTTAAACGCTCGCCGGACACTTTTTCACCCGATGTAAGTGTCACATGACCGTTAGCCCAGTTATCAATAAAATAATAACCTCCTTCCGCATCCATGGAAAAATCATAAACCTGTCCTGAAAGCCTTACATCATAAGCCAGTGTCAGCGGGTTGTCACCTGAAGCGGCAGAAGAGCGATTTGCCGGCATAATGACAAATAGTATCAGTACCGGTATGATACTGAAGAAAAAATAACGGATCATAGCATGTTTATCTTTGTACATTGATTGATTTGGTTTGGTATACAGGGTGTCCATCATCGCTAAGTCCCTGTAGAATGATCATGTAATCGCCCCCCAGGTCACCCGTATAGAATGTCAATTCTTGCCGTTCCCCTTGCCTAAGTTCAAGACCGGATTCCCAGGAGATAAGCTGCCTGAAGTCGGGTCTCTTTGTGGTGTGACTTGTTTCCGGGCCATAATCAGGCGTTGTATGGATCAGTTTGTCTCGCAAACTTTCGCTGAACAGGGATGTTGACGTTCGGTCATCGACTATTTCAGAATATAGCTGGTCTTCTGTAAAAATCCCTATGATGCCGGGAAAAACCATTTCTCCATGTACCCAATGGTAATTATGAACTTCTATTTTGTCAATGTCCTCCGAATCAAACTGAGCCATTTTGTGTATATCACCGGTAATGATGCCATCTACAAAATGAACCGGAGATCCGGGTAAGGTTTTTCCGGTGGTGGCGGAAGTAAGTTGCGAAACATATTCACCTCCTCTGAGCCTCAGGCGCCATGAATGAACAATCTCGCGGGCAATTTCGCTTAAACTGTCAAGCGGGAAATAATTATCCAAATCAATGGTCTGGTTTGCCCGGGAATATAACAGGGGCGGTATCGCCTCTTCTTCCTCCCTGTTCTGGTTTGCCTCAACCATATGGTCAATATCAAAGGCTTTGTTTATGCGGACTATTTCCTGGCTTTGTTTCAGGTATTCCGGTCTGTTTGCCGGCATGGAAGACATTGAATGCCGGAAAGAATCATGAAACGTGAACTTCCCTTCCGGTTTAATGTCCACCGGCGCTGTTGTCGTGGAGGGATCGGCATAGAAATACAAAGACTTATTATGATAGAAATCAGGCAGGACGAAATAGAATGAACCATCATCGCGGGATTCGGTATAAAGCATATTAATAAGGGTATCAGGTGTATTTATGACAACCCTTGCTCCGGACACAGCCTGTTTCGACGCTCTGTCCACAACCTTTCCGCACAATATAAGCTTATCGGTTTCCATATAATAATCATTGGCAGAGATGGTATTCTTCTTTGCCGCGGGTTGCGTGCCGCTGTCTGATAATGTAATAAGATACCGGTTCAGCGTTTCGACATCCATCCCCGCTACCCGGGTATAAACCTCTGATGTAGGAATTCCAAATGTGTCGGCCAACCGGAGCGCCCTGATGTAACCATCGAAACGGATATGTTCCTTATTGACAGATGCTTCAGGTACTACGGCCAGGGAGACATTTGCATGCTCATCTTTCATTGCGGTAGCATCCAGGGTTAATTGAATGCTTTCACGTGTCCCGGTGGTATCCTTATTTGTTGACAGGCTGATCCCAGATGTCTCTGCTGCCTCATTATACCATAACCGCCTGCCGATAACCTGTCTGTCCCGGCCAACAGCTTCTATAGAAAGGAAACCGGCCGGCAACTCTTTGTCAATCGCTATTTGTATTGTCTGGTCCCTGTTGTGTACTCTTTCTTCATACCAAACAGTCCCTTGATGCTGAATCCTCAGCCAATCCACCGGAGTTGCTTCGGGAGTCCGGAGCACATGAACTGCCAGCAACTCATGATCCTGATATACTTTCAGCGCACAACCATTACTTACCGCTTCAGGCATGGCAAACTCCTCTCGTTCGCCCTGCAAAATGGCATGGTAAGCATTCCCCGGTTCAGGGTTAAGGGTAAAACCACCTGTCCCGTACCCATCTAACTGTGTATGGGCAACCGTATCCTTATCCAGATCACGTATCCAAACCTCACGCAGCTCCAGGCCGGATTGGATATTGGCTTTTACAAGTATATTATTGTCTATCCCTTCAACAAAGTGGCCACCTTCGGCAGTGAATGAAAGGTCTGGTCTTTTCATGTCATCTGTTTCATTGAGATGCAACAGCGGGTCATCATCAAAGCGGTTTACAATCGACACCGGCTTGTTGAAATAGGAATTTTCACCCTGATTCCGCATCCAGTTTGTGTAGGCCGTAAGTCCGTATTGTCCCGTGGAGAGTGTATCAGACAGGTATATGGAGCCTGACGCGTGGCCTTGTTCCAGAGGAATGGTAACCCGTTCCACAACTTCATCAGCACGCCTCAGGGCCAGGTATGCAAAGCCACTTCTTGTTTCCCGGGATTGTCCGTCCAGCAGATAAACGTGGTAATTGATATATTCTCCGGCAACATAAAAGTCCCGGTCGGTATGTACAAACACCCCTTCCCTGTGTTCTTCCTCAAAAGGGTAAGCCTCTGTAGCCCCGGGATCCGGATATACCAGAGGGGTTATAATCAAAACAATAAATATGAACAAAAACAAGCGCATAACAAAACCTTTTTTAAATCCACCAGTCGGGCTGGTCCATAAACATGCATCCATGGCTGGGCACTTCATGCATGCAATCATGATAATCTACCTCGATCCTGCCATCAGAAAACGGGCGAACGTTTATTGTAACTCTGTTTACGGATGAAACTTCAAAAAAGCCGATGACGTCATCCTTCCCTTCCTGCACATTGAACACATTACCCGGCAATTGGGGGTCAACGGGGTCAAAAAAGCTGCCATCATCATCAAGTTGCTGATTGCGTGCCTGGTGAAAAGCATAGGCATCTTCATTCAATGTATAAATAGAGTTGATAAGGATTCGTGGATGTATATATGAAACAAATGATGTGTCATTATCTGATATAGGAAAACCAAGATAGCGCATGGCAGGTGCATTCAACGGGAAAAAAGCAAACTGGTTTCGATTCGATACGGAAGAACCGGTAGCTGTTCCAATATCTTTGTCAAGAAAATCCGTTATAGACCTCTTACGCCAGCAAAAATTATATGTCGGAGGCATTTGTGAAACCTGAACGGTGTATTGCAACAACATAACGGTAGAAAACCTGAACAGAGGCACCTGCTCATCCTCGCGGGTTACATCCATAAACATATTCACGCCGTCCACTTCATCCTGAATAAGATCACCTGAGACCTGCGACTCATAAAAGAACAAATGGTTGCCATATTCACCAAATATGGTGTCTGTTTCTACGGGTGCTCGCAATTCCTGGGGTTCTGAACGATACATCGTTCCATCTGTTTTCTCTATATGTAGTCTATAGGTTTCACCCGGCAAACCTTTAAACGCATCGGGCGTAAAATACGCTCCGGGTTCTTTTTCTGCTAATAATATTGTATCATGAGCACTGCTTGTAATCTGAACCATTGCATCGACAACAGGCTCCGGATGAGATGTTTCTCCGAAAATATTGGTTTTTGAAAGCCTTACCCGGTGTGGCCCTTCCTCATCCGTAATCAGTCCTTCAACAACCATATAACGATCCTGCACATCAAGCTCAGGTTCATAAATATCACGACATGACGTAAAAAGGAGGATAAAAACAGAAAAGAGAACGATCATCTTTTGCCTTTGCAAACAAAAGACTTTTGAAACACAATGGTTACTATGCTTATATTTTATAATGACCAACATGATGTATATAAATAAAATTATTGTATGTATAGCGGGCTAAAATGAATAATTGTAGGTTATTGTAGGTAATGGCCTTCCGATGATATACAGCTGATAGAGGTTAAAAGAGCGATTGGAGCTTACACCGGAGGGGTCTCTCTTGTAAAAAACCGAATAGGGGTTTTTACGTCCGTACACATTCATAAGCGACAGCGTCCAGCTTCCTTTCCCGGCTTGGTCTGTTCGCAGATTCTCACCAAGCGTAATAGAAAGATCAAGACGATGGTAATCAGGCAGGCGGTACTTATTCCTTTCAGAATAATGTATAAGCTGGTCGCGACCGTAATTATAGGAAAATTCAGGCAAAGTTACCGGACGTCCGGTGCTATAGGTAAACACAGCACCAAATCGCCATCTCCGGGAGATCTGGTAGTTGAAGTTTACAACAAGGTTATGCGGACGATCATAATTGGAGGGGAAATACTGGTTATTATTGATCTGGTTTTCCCGCAGATCCGACTGTGATCTGCGCATGGAGCTGGAGTACGTATAGCTTGTCCAGCCGGTAAGCTTTCCGGAGTTTTTCCGTACATACAGTTCCAATCCGTAGCCATAACCCTTTGCATTGATGACATCCGTTTCAGGCATCTCATTCATAACAATCTCCGCACCACTTTTGTATTCCACGGCGTTATGAAAATCCCTGTAATATGCTTCCAGTGAGGTTTCGATGGTATTGTCATGAAAATTGCGGAAATAGCCCAGCGCATATTGATCGCTGCGGAGTGGTTTAATATGTGTATCACTTAGCTTCCACAAGTCAGAGGGTGCCATCACAGAAGTGTTGGATATCAGGTTAATATATTGATTTATCCGGTTATAACTCACTTTGGCGGAACTAAACTCCCCGGTCTGGTAGCGGAAACCAAAGCGGGGCTCCAGCCCCCCATACGTTTCGACGATATCGTTGCTTTCATAAGTTTCTGTACCAGTGACAAACTGTTCTTCCAGGGGCTGTCCTTCTTCATATATGTTGACCGTAGCAGGGCCCAGCTTGAGATAGTGGGTGTACCGCAGACCCATTTCCGTGCTTATCCGGTCACTGATGGTCCAATCGTCACTCACGTAAACAGAAAGCTCCAGGGCTTGTTCCTTGTCAAGGACATCGTAGTTGACAGTTGAATTTTCCCCATAGGGTGACATTTCACCGGGCATGATATCGTAGTGAATGGCGTTCAGGCCGACTTCGAATGAATGGTTCCTCGTGGGTAAGTAGGATACCTGATACCTGAAACTTTTATAGTCGATATCGGATTGCATTGTTGAGTGCAGCAGTTCATTAAGGGGAGGTTTTTCTTTAACCTGGTACTGATAATGGCTCCATCCAAGAATCATAGTGCTGGATAATGCCTCATTAATAACCCGGTTCCATCTCAGAGAAGCCAGTGCGTTACTATATTCAAATGTCTGCTCTTCGAGAAAGCCAAAACGGTCAAAGCTATAGTAACCGAACAGGATGAGATGATTGTCGGGGTTCACTGCAATATTGGAACGGGCGGTAAAGTCATGAAACCGGGCAGTACTGTTCATCAGGTCTTCGTTCGGTAATCGTCCCAGGAACCAGTCGGAATAGGAAGACCTGGCACCTAAAGAGAAGTTGGCACGTTCTTTCACGATGGGCGTTTCGAATAACAGCCGGCTGTTAATCAGGCCCAGGCCGCCCTGAACACTTGTGTCCGTATTGTCCAGGCCACTGCCAAGCCTTATATCCATCACCGAAGAGGCTCGTTCTCCGTACCTGGCCGGAATTCCTGCTTTCATAAGGGTGACATCGGAAATCATATCGGGGTTGATCACCGAGATCAAACCAAAAAGGTGGGAAGCATTGAATAATGGTACATTCTCAAGCAGGATGAGGTTTTGGTCAGCGCTGCCACCCCTGACATTAAATCCGGTCCCAAACTCACCCACAGACTGAACCCCCGGCAGAAGGGTCATGCTCCTGACAATGTCCTGTTCCCCGAATGAGGTGGGGAGTCCTTCAAGGGTGCGGGCATCCATTCTGATCTGGCTCATCTGCGTACTCTTAATATTATCTTCAGCCCGGTCAGCCTCAACGGTAAAGACATCCAAATGAACGGTTTCGCTGAATATTTCAAAAGTGGCACTTCCGTCGCTGACCAGCCGGATATCATAATAGCGTTGTTCATAACCTATGTATGACAAACGTAAATTGTATTCGCCCACCGGAAGATCTAAATTAAACCTGCCATGCACATTAGTGGTGGCCCCCTTTTCAGTAGCAGGTTCATAAATCACTGCTCCAATAAGGGGTTCGCCCGTGGCAGCATCTTTCACTGTTCCGGAAATAGTAGCGGTCGAATACCTTCCATATTGATCGGGATCGCCCACGATCATACGATCTTCTTCCGGCGTTTTTCCCGCAGCCTGGTGACCATCTGCCGGTAGTAAAACGACCATGTCGTCTTCCATCGTTACAACCTCCAGGTTTGCCTCCGCCGCAATGATATCCAATGCATCGAACAACGACAAACGGGCTGTTTCAGGCTTAACAGTAATACCTTCGAGCCAGGCCGGTTCATAGAAAAACGCGACACGATGCCGATGCGCCAAAGCCTCAATAACCTGGCCGGCACTAACGGTGTCATCCTGATTGATATCAGGCTGCAAAGAAGAATTCTGGGCATGGGTCAATGGAATAGAGAACAGAAAAACAAAAGAAACCAAGAAAACAATTAAACAACTTTTCATGCATAAACTACTATTACAAATATTCTAATAATCTTGTACCTGATTCATAATCAAGATGTAAACGAAAACGAAAGCGTTTACATACCTGATATACTAAGGCACGGATTTTGTGATTTTAAAATTTACTACATTTGGAAAACCCGTTTTTTTCCACTATTTTAGTTGATTATAATAAATAACATGTTTCACATACATTCGGGCGGCTAATATATAAAAACTTTTTCAATGGGTGGTGTAGTAACAAGTATTAACGCCTTTTTTTAAAAAAACAAATCCGCATACTGATCATACAGTGATGATAACAAACCACTCATTTCACGTAAACATTATTGACGCTGACATCGTTAATGAAACGGTAAGTAACTGACAACAAATAACTAATATTAAAATAATCCATAACCATGCAAACAATCTATTTAAAGATCAGCACTTTCATTTTTTGTTTATTTTTTCTTTTGCTAAGTGCCAATCCCGCCTTGTCGCAGGAAGGACATGACAACATATCCGAAAAAATACTTGAAGGTCTGGAAATTATGGAATATTCCTATCCCGGACAAAAAGTCTTTATGCACACGGATAAGGATGAGTACCTGGCTGGTGAAACCATCTGGTTGAAAGCTTATGTGGTTAATGCAACAACCCTTCGTCCTGATACATTGAGCACGAACTTTCATGTGGAACTTTTCAACACCCATGATGAAATGGTATCTCTTTTGTTCATGCGCCTTAAAAACGGTTTTGCACATGGTGACATAACCCTGCCGGACTCTCTATCCGAAGGCAGTTATCGAATGAAAGCCTACACAGACTGGATGCACAATTTTGACGAGCAACTGTTTTATTCCAAAGACATACACGTATCAAATCCGATAGAAGAAAACTTTATCAAGCTCTGGGATGTCTGGAAAAATCGCTGGTTTAACCGAAAATTGGAGAATACCCGTGAAAGTATGCAGTTTGCCTTCTTCCCGGAAGGAGGTCATCTGCTGGCAGGACATGAAAACCGGGTGGCCTTCAAGGCAGCCAATGAACTGGGAGGGTCTGTTGATGCTACCGGTGTTTTGCTGGATGAGGACGGGAATGAGCTCCTTGATTTTTCGAGCTTTCATGATGGAATGGGTGCCTTCACCTTTTCTCCTGAACCAGATACCGACTACACGGCACAAATCACATTTGCCAACGGAGAACAGGAAGAATTCAGCCTGCCGGACATCAAACACACAGGTTATTTACTCGCTGCAGAAAACAGGGGCGATCACATTCATATAAGTGTGAATTCCAGCCGGGCGCAAACAACGGCTACAGGTGATGAGTCGGTTTATTTGCTGGCCCATGCAAGAGGACGTGAGGTGTTTTTGGAAAACAAAACTATGGAAGAAAATGGATTCTCCACCTCCATTCCGACAGAAGAGATACCCACCGGCATTTGCCAAATCGTCCTTTTTACAGATAATGGCATTCCTGTGGCAGAAAGAATGGTATTTGTGAATCATGGCGATATCCATGAAGCCGAGATTGTTAATGCACAATCGCAGGAGACAGATACGGATGAACAAACAGTATCACTGGAACTAACCCTTGATAATGACATCAATGAAGGCAATTATTCTCTGGCCGTCATGGACACAGACGATCACTCATACAAACCGATGCGTGCCAATATTGCCACCAACTTTTTGATAACAGGTGATATTGGTGAAACCATCAAAGATCCATGGTATTACCTTCACAATACAGGCTCTGAAGAAGTTGAAAAAGCAACTGATCTGCTTATGATGACCCATGGTTGGCGACGCTTCGATTGGGATAATATTATGGAAAGGTCTTTCCCTGAAATCAGTTATGGCTTTCCAAAAGGAATAACCGTTGAGGGCGTCGTGTCACCACGATCTTCTGAACGTGAAACAGGTGAGGTAGAGGTTGAGCTGGCGGTAGATAGTGACGGTGTAGATATTTATAGTACCACTACAACCCGGCAGGGTGAGTTTTCGTTTACCAATCTTGAATATTATGGCAACTTTACGGCTAAGCTACGAATTGAACAATTCGCCCGGGCAAGGGATCTGAGGGCAGACCTTAATTTTAGGGACACAGAGCAAATTGATTATGGGAATAACTTCCATACCAACCCCTTTCAGGTAACCTCCCGTGGAGACGATTGGGAAAGGACTTCCCGGCCTGAGACTACGTTTAGCAGCCAGGAACTCCTGGAGCCATCTCAACAGGACGTATCCATGTTTAAAGACCCGGACCAGGTTCTCTTTTTCAATGACATCCGTGATCAGCATAACAACATTATGGATGTGTTGCGTACCAGGGTCAGGGGCCTGCGAATCATAGGCAATGAAATTGTCCTGCGCGGGCAAAGTAGCTTCCGTGTTACCAATGAACCTCTGTTCATGGTTGATGAGGTGCCTGTTAACCGGCATGCTTTCCTGAACATCAGTGTGAATAATGTAGAACGAATGGAAGTAATGACAGGGCCTTCAACAGCCATTCTTGGAAAGCGGGGAGCAAACGGAGCCTTGCTTATTTACACCAGAAGAGGCGATGCCCACCGACATGGTACATACGAATATTTTATGCAGGGTTTCCACATTCCTTCGGAAACATTTGCATCAAGGATCAATACCGAAAAGTACACCCGGCATGATATCAATCGGACACTGTTTTGGGAACCCTACGCACAACCCGACGAAAACAACCGGATAAGGGTCTCATTCCCTTCCGATGAATATGTCAGAGATATGCGTGTGATTATTCAGGGCATTGATGAAAACGGGGAGATCATCTTTTCGGATACGCCTGTTGACGCATTATAGTTTAGATAATCAAACCACAAAAAACCGGTCAAACAATAGTCAAAAAACCAAAAGAGCATATGATCAACATGAAATCCGCATTTATGCTCATTGTGTTTATCAGCTTGTTATTCGCGCACACGAATGTCTTGCAGGCACAAGAGCAAAGCATACAAACCGAAAGGCGTCAGGTGCAGCTGGAAGAACTGGCATCAGAAGAAATTCAGCAACTTTACCCCGAAGCACGGGAGGGTGTCATCTTCCGGCGTAACCGTGAAGTAGGCCGGTCATTGAATTACAACGTGTTAGTTAGACTTTTTTATTACACGGATAACAATGGCCAGGTCAACTGGGTAGAGCCGGCTGATGCTGATTCTGTCAAAATCGGGGAAACCCTTTTTTTGCCTTTTGGTGAGAAAGGCTTTTTACAGGTGGTTCCGGATGCAGAGAACCTTTTTATCAGGCATTTGGTAGATGTTGATGCACAAACGGTTGTCAAAGGGGCTTATGGGACTACCGACGAAACCGCCTCCATAGATGTTTTGCATGGACTCAGAAAAGGTAGTGAAGGGCGGTCGGTTAACCACTCGGTTATGCTGGAAAACCCTGGTGGACAGGAGCTGCATATCAACATGGAAAGACAGGAACATTTCTGCCTGCTGCAAGATGGCGAGCCGGTTGCGATTAACAACCGAAGGGCTTTGCAACGTGCCTTCCCTGATCACCGGCGGCAGATCAGAAGATACGTGCGGCGGCAGGATATTGCGTTTGATAACACGGAAGATATCCGGCAGGTGTTGGATTATATTCGTTCGCTGTGAGCCATTTACGGCCATGCTACCCACCGAAGATTTAAAACCGAAAGTATTAAACAGGTGACAGGCACAAAGCTTATAAACCATTCTTTATGAATGGTTTACTATATCCAGACCAGCATCCCCAAACCCACAAAAAAACCCTGTCCCGGAAAAGTGTTTCCGGGACAGGGTTTATAATATGCTTTAAAAGCCTTATTAATTATGTATTGTACTATCTGGCTACATTAAACCTGCGGGCTTCTGTTCCTTCGGGAGTATTTACCTGAATGATATAGACGCCGGTGCGCAGACCAGATACATCAAT
>CAYMDX010000061.1:0-11198 GCA_964389125.1 uncultured Bacteroidales bacterium | reverse complement strand
AAAACCCGGTCTCACAGGAACAGATCTATCTGCCGCCAGCTCTTTAGAAGCGTATGATAAAGGGTTGTGTACTCAATGACATATTATAATGTAGCTGTTTGTTACATCAATGATGCCGTTCCGGTCAATATTATGGTCAAACTTGTTCATCCTTCCTCAATAAAGACATGCGAAGACTCCTGTATCGCCCCGTGTACCGAATGATAATGCTCATTGTATTGGGGGAGGTATAATGTATGTGAGCCATCGGCGGTGATTTTGCACTCCCTGTGAAAAAAGGAGAATATGGAAGACATTTTTCAATAATTTTACTCATATTTAAACAAAAACCACCATTTTTTGATTGTATATTGTAGTATTAAATCATGTAGTTGCTAATCCAATCCATTAAATACATGAAACAAATGAGTAAACTTGAAGTATGGCTGGCACAGACACGTGCCAACTTTCTCTTACTGGCTGTTTTCCTGGTTGCCATCGGGCTGGCCTACGCAGCAAAGTACAGCCCTGAAGCCGCTTTCAACTGGTGGCACGCTATCGTTATTGTCATCGGGACGGTGTCGGCACATATCTCGGTCAACCTGTTCAATGAATTATCAGATTATTATACGAATATTGACTTCCTAACCAACCGTACGCCCTTCAGTGGTGGCAGCGGCATGCTTCCCAAAGGGGAAACCAACCCGTTTCAGGTTAAGGTAGCCGCCATCTTTACCCTGTTACTGGCAGCAGGTGTCGGTATTTACTTCTCCCTGATTTCGCACTGGGGTGTCGCCCTGATATCTGTAGTGGGTGCATTTACGATCGTATTCTATACGAATATATTATCCAAGATTATGCTGGGTGAACTGTTCGCCGGTATAGCATTGGGCTCGCTTGTTGTGCTTGGCGCTTTCATTGCCATGACTGGCACGCCCGGTGTCCCGGCCGGAGAGCTCATCCCAAAAGAAGTATGGTTAATCGCCATACCACCCGGGATCCTTACTTCCCTGCTGTTGCTGTTAAATGAATTTCCTGACACCGAAGCTGACAAAGCCGGTGGACGAAAGCACCTGGTGATCCGGTTTGGCAGGCAACGGGCGGCCTACTTATACGCAGCCGGTATGCTGCTTACCTTTGGCATACTTATCCTGTTGCCAATCGTCGGAATAGCCTCTTTCTGGTTATACCTGGCGTTGCTGCCCCTGCCTCTGGCAGTAAAGGCACTTCAAACAGCCATCAGGCATAACCAGGAAATGCCAAGGCTAATGCCGGCTTTGGGGATGAATGTTATGGTGGTACTGGGAACAGACCTGTTGATTGCCATTGCCATCATTATTCAGATCTGATATCAGAACTTGCGCAGGGCGGCCATAAAGTTATGCGCTTCGCCCTGGTAAAACAGGTCGGTGGAAAGGCCACATGCTTCGGCGATGGCTGACAGGTTATCAAAATCAATAAAAAGCCACCGGAAAGGCCGGCCTTCTATGTTTTTATAACACATCTGGTAATCCATTTCTCCATAATACCTGTCACCAAGAGGCAGACACACCGAGCCGTCTTCATCTTCATAGAAGTAAAGAATATCGGTTGATTCCATAAAGATCACCCCTTCCGGATGCAGTAGATTGCGGGCATGTGTGAGCATTTTTTTCAGACCGCCCATATCCCCTGCGATACCAGCGCCATTCATCAAAAATAACATGGTATCAAAAGGGGCTTGTTGAAAATCAAAAAAATCAACACAGTGAACATGCTGTACACCCCGTTTCTTCATCACGGCTACCGCTCCGGGGGAGGTATCAATGGCAGTTACCTGACAGCCGGCCTTTTGTAATACCAGTGAATGGCTTCCGGCGCCGGCTCCGACATCCAATACCCTTCCCCGGCAATGCTCCAGCACATGCAATTCACCGGCAGGCATCTGCTCCCTGCTTCGAAACAGGTACGACACGGGCAGGGTCTCTTCGATGTCGGGCAAGAGCCTTACTGTGATCGTGGCGTTGTCATGGCCATGGAGATAATCCGTCATGGCCATGCCAAGAACATCGGTTTCCGCTGTTTTATCCATGGATATCTTGTTCGTGTTTCATGAAAAGGCAGGCATCGCCGTAGCTTAAAAAACGGTAGCCATTTTCCAGGGCATGCCGGTATATGTTTTTCCAATCCGGACCAACAAATGCTGCTACCAGCAACAACAGGGTACTGCCTGGCTGATGAAAGTTGGTCACGAGCGCATCTGTCATCTTAAAATGATATCCCGGAAGGATGATCAGGGATGTTTCACCGCGGATTTGATCAAACCCTTGCTCCCCGGCCCAGCGCAATAAAGCGTTAAGTGCATCTTCTACGGATGGTGGTGCACCCTCCCACCGATAAGGTATCCATTGTGACAGATACACCACCTCGCCCGGCGGCATCATCCCCTTGGTCATCTGTGCCCCGATCCAGTAAAGGCTTTCGAGGGTACGCATGCTTGTGGTACCAACACTGACCACCGGCCCTTTCCTGTTCAGAAAGCGACGAATCAGGTTGCAGTCCACCTGAAACTGTTCTTCATGCATGCGATGTTCCCCGATAGTATCGGCAGTAACCGGTTTAAAGGTGCCGGCACCAACATGGAGCGTCACAAAGTCTGTGGAAATATTTTTCTCATGCAGTTTTTTGAAGACATACGGGGTGAAATGCAGGCCTGCCGTGGGAGCTGCCACAGAGCCTGCATCGCGGGCAAACACCGTCTGATAGGTTGTTCTGTCACCTTCCTCAGCCTCCCGGGTGATATACGGTGGCAAAGGGGTCTTACCGGCAAGTTCCAGAACCTCTCCAAAACTCAGGTCTGCCGGCTCCCATGAAAACGCGATGATATAACCATCTTCATGCTTCTTTTCCATGACAGCCTGCAAATGAAATTGTCCATCCGGATGTCTGATCTGAAGGGTATCCCCTTTCCACCGACGGGCATTGCCAACGAGACAATGCCAGCGGGCAGGAGATGGGTTTCCGAGAGCAAGTTGAACATCCTCCACAGGGGACAGCGGGTTCAGGCAAAACAGTTCGATGCGTGCACCGGTCGGCTTAAAAAAGACCAGTCTCGCCTGAACAACCTTGGTATTGTTCAACACCAGCATACTTCCTTTTTCCAGAAAGGTATCAAGCGAGCGGAATTCAGAATCAATGATCCTGTTATCTTTATAGACAAGCAAACCGGAAGCGTCACGCTCCGCCAGCGGATAGGAAGCGATGCGCCCCGCCGGCAGATCATAGGTGTAATCATTTATGGAAATATCCCGAATGTCCATCTTTCAACCAGTCAAAATTGTGCTGCAACCTGATCAATCGTGCTCCCTTGCCACATCTCTCCTATCCCGCTATATTTGCAGAAATGCGCCTATACAACTACTTACGTAGCGCCCTCTCCCACCTTCTGCTTTCCATTCTCCAGCGCGGCAATCTTCTTTCTGTTTTCAGGATTCACGATCTCCTTCCCTTCCGGGGTATAAAGGTAGTTAATGGTCGATTCATAAGTTTTCTGAACCACGGGTCGCACAATTTTCATGGTACTGTTCATCAAGCCATTGGCTTCGGAGAAGGGCTCATTGATAACAGCCACAGCAGCGGGGAGCCAACGGGGCGGAAACATGCCTTCGTGATCTCCTCCAGGCATAAAGCGGTCCAGCTCATCACGCAACTTTTTCAGGCCAGCTTCCTGCCCTTTACTGCTTCCGGGGTTATGACCCTGCCCGGACAGAAAACCGGCAAGCGTGGATTTATTGATAACGACCAGTCCGACAGTGTATGGATTCTGATTGTTGTACAACATCACCTGGTCAAAGAAGGGCGACCGTTCCACGATAGCTTCTTCGATCCCTTCCGGACTGTATTTCTCGCCGTCACTCCCGATAAGAAGACTTTTGGTACGTCCCAGCACATACAGGTACCCATCGTTATCCAGATAGCCAAGGTCGCCTGTATGGAGCCATCCATTCCTGATGGTATCAGCTGTAGCGGCATCATTGGCCCAGTAGCCTTCCATCACATTCTCACCGCGCACGACGATCTCTCCCTGTTGCCCGATTGGCAACTCCATGTCATTCTCATCACAGATTTTCAGGTCAAGCCAGGATACCACCTTACCTGATGAGCCAAGCTTATGGAATTCGGGTGTGTTGGAAGATATGACCGGGGCGGCTTCGGTAAGTCCATACCCTTGATACATCGGAATACCCAGCGCATAAAAAAAGCGTTGCAGCTCGATATCCAGCAGGGCACCTCCCCCGACAAAGAACTTCAGTCGGCCGCCAAAACCTGCACGAACCTTACTGAAAAGCAGCATGTCGAAGAAACGGTATAATGGCTTTAACCAGGAGCGCATACCGCGGCCACGGTTATAGCCTTCCCGGTTATAGGCATAGGCCGTTTTCATGCCCATGCGGAACAACCACCAGGCAAACCTGCCTTTCTCCCTGATACTTTTTTCAATATTATTCCGGAAGTTTTTGGCCAGTGAAGGTACACTCAGCAGGAAGTGCGGCCGCACTTCGCGGATACAAACCGGAATATTTCTCAGTGTCTCATTAAGGGTTCTTCCCAACTTCAAGGATGCCAGGCTGGCCCCATTGCGAATCAATGCATAGATACCTACCGTATGCGCAAATGAATGGTCCCAGGGAAGTATGTGTAATGAGCTATATTCCTGCGGAACATCGAAAATGGAGGTGGCCTGTTCCACATTACGCAGGTAGTTCTGATGTGTAAGTATGATGCCCTTGGGGTCAGCAGTAGTACCCGAGGTATAACAGATGTTGGCATAATCGCCCGGGTTCAGCGATTCTTTTACTTTTTCAAGAAGGGTACTGTATTTGTCATGGAAATCATCTCCCTGTTGGCGGACATCCCCGATGTAGTATATCGGCTGTGAATATCTGTTTCTGGCGAGCTCCGTCTCTTCATCCGGGGGGTCAAGTACGATAACAAAAGAAAGCGTGGGCAGGCGATCCATCAAGGCAAACACCTTATGCTGATGTTTTCCGGAGACAATAATTCCCCTACAGCCGGCATGCTGAAGCCTGAAATGCAAATCGGCGGGTTCATCAATTTTGACAGATAACGGCACAGAAATGCCTCCGCAATACAGAACGGCCAACTCACTGATCACCCAGTCATTTCTGCCTTCAGCAATCAGGGCTATCCGGTCTCCTTTTTCCACGCCAAGATCCAGCAAACCACGGGCTGTCCGCCTTACTTGCCTGGCCGTTGAGGAATAGGTCATCCCTTCATAAGTTGCCAGTTTCTTTTCCCATAGCAGGACATTGTCGGGAAATCTATCCACGCTGGTTTCAAAAAGGTGGGGCAAACTGTTATATTCCATCATATTGCGTGATATGTTTATATAAACAGGGATCGTAATCCTCGTCGGATAATAAAAAACTGTCAAAAATATCAGCAAATAAACTAATTTTGCCGGTGTTTAACAACAAAATTTTGTTCAGCATATATTCGAGTAAACCAGGAACATACATTTACCTGATAAACCTATTCGTTGATGTTCAGACCGATTTTTTTTGATGTCATAAAGAAGTACAGTAAAAAAACTTTTTTTACCGACTTAACGGCTGGCATCATTGTGGCCATTGTCGCCCTGCCACTGGCGATAGCCTTTGCTATTGCCTCAGGTGTGCCACCACAAATGGGACTGATCACGGCTGTGGTCATCGGTTTTTTCGTCTCCTTACTTGGAGGCAGCCGGTTTCAGATAGGGGGGCCATCAAGTGCGTATATTGTGGTCATTTACGGTATTGCTCAACAATTCGGGCTTCAGGGTGTCGTTGTTGCCTCCTTAATGGCTGGTGTCATTTTGTTGGTTATGGGGTTGATTCGCGCCGGCACCGTCATACAGTTTATGCCCTACCCGATCATAGTTGGATTTACCAGCGGGATCGCCCTGATCATTTTTACCTCACAGATGCAGGATTTCTGGGGAATTCCGGGGAATGACCTGCCGGCTGAGCCTGTCGGGAAATGGATGTATTATTTCAGACATCTGGCAGAGGTCAACTTTGTTGAAGGCGCCATGGGGATACTCACGGTAGCCATTACCGTATTATGGCCCAGGATATACAAAAAAATTCCGGGCTCGCTGGTAGCCATTATCCTGATTACGCTACTGAGTGGGCTTCTCGGGCTTAATCTGGAAACGATCGGCAGCCGGTTCGGTAGCTTTTCAGCCTCTTTTCAACTGGCCAGTTTTGCCGGTGTAGATATGGAACTGATACAACAACTGATCGTGCCGGCGTTTACGCTTGCCATGCTTGGCGCCATTGAGTCCCTGTTATCAGCCATTGTCGCTGATGGCGTTACCGGTTACCGGCACCGCCCGAACACCGAACTTATTGGACAAGGTGTTGCCAACATATTATCCCCGCTGCTTGGTGGAATGGGCGGTTCAGGGGCCCTGGCAAAAACCATGACCAACATACGTAACGGCGGTAAAACACCCATGGCCGGCATGCTACATGCAACCATACTAATCATTTTTTCGATGTTCCTGGGCCGCCTGGCCATGATGATACCTTTGACAACCCTGGCTGGTGTACTCGTCGTTGTTGCTTATAACATGAGTGAATGGCGCTCATTCAAAAACATCATGCGAAGCTCACGGGGTGAGGCTACCGTGCTGCTGACCACGTTCCTGCTGACGATCTTCATAGGATTGAACTTCGCAATACCCTTCGGCATTATCCTGGCTATGATACTATTCATCAGAAGGGTGATGGAAACATCCAACATCGAAGTCCTTCAAAACGAAGTAGAGGATGAACGTTCTCATATTTCAGATGACAGCGAAACCCGTGAGATTCCTAATGGTGTAGAAGTCTTTCAAATCAAAGGGCCTTTCTTCTTTGGTATTGCCAATAAATTCGAAGAAGCCGAACAGGAGATACATGAGATCCCCAAAGTGCGTATCATCAGGATGCGAAGGGTGCCCTTCATCGATTCTACCGGCCTGAAAAACCTGCGCAACTTTTATGAACGCTCAGAACGTCACAATACCCACATCATCTTATCCGGCGTAACAGAAAAAGTACTACAGGCCCTGAAAAAAGAAGGTTTTTATGATGATATTGGTGAGGATAATATCTGCCCGGACATTGAGTCTGCCCTCGAGCGGTCTAAAACGCGTATAAACGAAGATTGAAGCAAGCACAGGCGATAGCAGATGTCACCTCGTCAAGATCCATCCTAAGCGTATGATGCAAAGAAAGGGCCTGCAACTGCTGATCTAAGAAAGTTACAGGCCCTGAACAGGTTCCAATAAGGAATTATGGTTTGACTGGTAGTCCGTTATCGGATGTAAGGAAAAACATCAGCCATTGATTTTTTCCTCCACTTTTTGAATAATTGCTGTTTCTCTATCTTTGGCAGCTTTTTCTATCTCAAGCCCTTCTTTATACAATGTATCATAAAAGGTTTTATCTTCTAATCCTTCGGCGTTGATCTTGACATTCATAAACGCTCCGATTACGGCGGAACGGGCGCATAAAGCGCCTACACCGGCGTCGGTAATGGAGTTTGGATTTCCCTTTTCAACCATGGCTTCCATAACTTCCATTGACTCCAGGGCTTTTTTCATGATCCGGAATGGAACTTCGATGGCATGTTTTGTGGCATTCTGAATGGCCTCGCTACGCACCTTTTTGTCTTCATTGGTTTTCTTTGGCATGCCGAAGGCTTCCATGATACAGTTAAAGGCATGTGTATCCTCATCTATCAGGTTCAGCAGCTCACCCTTGATGACCTGGCCTTTTTCCGCCCACTGGCTAAATTTTTCCCAGTGCTCGTCCCAACCACGCTTATGCGATGAAAGATTGGCAACCATTGTGCCAAGCGATACGCCAAGAGCACCTACATAGGCCGACACAGAGCCACCTCCGGGAGCCGGAGACTCACTTGCTGTTTCATCGGCAAAGCCGGTAACGGTCATATCAACCAGTTTCTTTTCTTCCTCCCCTTCATCGATCATGTACTCAATGATCTTCTCCTTCGGGTTGAAAGGTTTAAGTTCATCCAGTCCCATGGATTTTACGGCAATCTTGATTAGTTCAGACTCGGACACGCCAAGGCTGCGCTTTTGTTTTTTGAGAAAGTATTTGCCGGCATCCAGCATGGCTTGTAAAGGAACCAGACCCACCAGCTCAGAACCGGTAACGCGAAGGCCACGCGCACTGGCTTTGGCAGCAGCCTCATCAAAAGCGACATGCAGTGGCGTAACACTAATATTTGTAAGGTTTAATGACAGCTGCGCAATGCCATATTCCTCAATATACCAGCCAATGCCTTTTACCGCTTTCAGGCTTCCGGGGATATGCACCGGATCTCCTTTCTCATCCTTTACTATTTTTCCGGTCAGGGGATGACCCTCTCTTTTCACACGGCCTTTCTCACGGATATCGAAAGCAACAGCATTGGCACGACGTGTCGATGTGGTATTCAGGTTGATATTATAGGCCACCAGGAAGTCGCGGGCACCCACCGCGGTAACGCCGCTTTTCTCGTTCAGTTTAGCGGGGCCATAGTCGGGGCACCATTCGGGTTGACGCAGCTTTTCAGCCATCGCCTCATACTCACCACTGCGGCAGTTGGCCAGGTTTTGCCGTTCAGGTTGCAGGGCGGCATTCTCATAACAATACACAGAAATACCCAACTCATTACCAATACGTTCAGCCAGCTTATGGGCATATTCCACAACCTCTTTCATGGAAATATTGGCGACAGGCACCAATGGACAAACATCCGTAGCCCCCATCCGGGGATGGGCACCTTTATGGTTTCGCATGTCGATCAGCTCAGAAGCTTTTTTGACCGCCTGGAAGGCAGCTTCAACGACTTCTTCCGGCGTGCCGACAAATGTGACCACCGTACGGTTGGTATCTTTCCCGGCATCCACATCCAACAATTGTGTCCCGTCAACCGCTTCAATCTCGCGGGTTATGCTATTGATAACGTCCATATCTTTCCCTTCACTAAAGTTGGGGACGCATTCGACTAATTTCTTCATATGAATATATTTTTAAGTGACTAAAAAGTATTGTTACAGAAAGCTTGAAGAGCAGTTACGAATATAAAAAAAAAGCCCTTAACGAAAAAGGGCTTGGGGGGGGTACACATAAAAAACAATACATACTATCTTCTGCGTTCTTTGATACGGGCTTTTTTGCCTCGCAGGTTCCGCAGGTAGAATATACGTGCCCGCCTTACAAGACCACGGCGGTTCAACACAATCCGCTCGATAAACGGGGAGTGTATTGGGAAAATACGTTCAACGCCGATATTTCCGGATATTTTGCGAACAGTAAAGGTTTCTGAAACATCACTACCCCGGCGCTGAAGGACTACGCCCTGAAAAGGCTGCACACGCTCTTTGTTTCCTTCCCGGATCTTATAATATACCGTAATGGTATCACCAACCTGAAAAGCAGGCCATTCCCTTTTCTCCACGAGGGTGTCCTGAACAAAATTCATTATTTCCGTCTGATTCATCGCTATATCTTTTTTGTATGTTTATTCCGGGTTCTCTTAAAAGGAGTGCAAATTTAGGGATTTATTTCCAATAACAAAACCATTCTCTCGATTTTTTCTTTGCCAAATAGCTCCCGGGGGCGTGCCATTATTCGCCGCCATCATCCAGCAAGCCCGGCCGGCGCTCCTTTGTGCGCATTACCGCCTGTTCGTGTCGCCACTCTGCTATTTTACGATCATGCCCGGACAAAAGAATATCCGGAACCTTCCATCCTTTGTAATCAGCAGGCCGGGTATAGACTGGTGGTGACAACAACCCATCCTGAAACGAATCAGACAGAGCCGAAGTCTCATCGCCAAGTACACCGGGTATCAGACGGATTACCGCATCACTAAAAATGGCAGCTGGAAGCTCTCCGCCCGACAACACATAATCCCCGACAGAGATCTCCCGGGTGATCAAATGTTCCCGAATGCGTTCATCAATCCCTTTATAATGACCACAGAGAATCAGCAGATTTTCCCTGGTAGAAAAATTGTTAGCCATGGGCTGGTCCAGCAAGTCACCATCAGGTGTCATGTAAATCAGCTCATCATAATGACGCCGGGCAGTCAAAGACTCTATACAACGTGCTATGGGTTCTATCATCATCACCATGCCAGCCCCGCCACCAAAAGGATAATCATCAACCCGCCGGTGCTTATCCGTGGTGTAATCCCGGATATCATGCAGGTGAATCTCTGCCAGACCTTTGTCAACAGCCCGCTTTATAATAGAATGGGAAAATGGTCCATCAAACATGCCCGGAAATATGGTCAGAATATCTATGCGCATAATTTTAGAAAATTTACATCAGTCAACATGGCAGCTTCAACAAGCAGGGCCCGGACCTTTGGGGATTGGGACACAGGCTGTTTTTCTGCAAATTTAGTATTAACTGTCGGTTTTCAAGATATTTGGTATGTATTCAATGGTTTGCCAGGGCAAACACCTCTTCCCCCTCATAAATACTGGTTCCCGGGGAAGCCACTAACGCAGCTTTGACCATCGCACGGGCCACAGTATCTGCATGAATTGGACTCAACTTGCGCATTACCCCTACACGGTTTAACAACCGCAACACAGCGACACCGGCATGTTCCAGTATTCGCTTTTCATGACGGATGCCCGTCAGTGCGCCGGGCCGGATAAAAATCCGCCGCTCAAATGGCAATTGCCGGAGGTCCTCTTCCAGCTCTCCCTTCATCCGGAGATAAAACAGGCGGGATTGTGCATCTGCTCCTGCTGATGAAACCAGAACCACAGCCGGAACATTATTCGCAGAGGCAGCTTCCGCAACACGATACTGATAGGTATAGTCCACTTTGTACTGGGGCTTTTTTCCACCGGCTTTGGTACGTGTTGTACCTAAACAGAGATACAGAACATCTCCTTTTACCAGACTTGCCCAGCTGCCGGTATCATTAAAATCAATGATGTGCTCCGTCAGTTTGGGATGAGCGACCTGTGTAGGACGGCGCGTAAGAACCCTGACCCCGTTAAAACGCTCATCTGCCAATAACTGATTCAGAAGATGTGAGCCAACCAAACCGGTAGCTCCTATGATAACTGCCTGCTGCTTCATCTGTTTATATTTCGTTAATATTTGTAATTCAATGTTTTGTAACTCTGTAAAGGTAGAAGTTAGATTTTAGAAGTTAGA
>CAYMDX010000060.1:0-11258 GCA_964389125.1 uncultured Bacteroidales bacterium | reverse complement strand
GCTTCCAGCTTCCAGCTTCTAGCTTCTTTCTTATAATATTCCTATCTTTGCAATAAAATTACATATCTCTATCTTTTAACTTGTTTTAACTGATGGTGTAAAAAACCAAAAAACCACAAAAGTCGTTAGGTTTGTAAACCAGATAGTTTATATATGAAGAATAAACGCCCATTGCCAAGGTTAATCCTGTTTGTAGCAGCCTTGCTATTTTCAAGCGCTGCCGGTGCCCAGATCTTCGATCCGGTAGAATGGCACTTTTCGCATGAAAAGGTCTCAGATAACGAATACATATTAACCTTCACAGCCGATATGGATGAAGGCTGGTACATCTATGGTACAGACCTGGAGCCTGGCGGACCGATCCCAACATCTATCGTGTTTGATGATGGAGACGGTTATGAGCTGTTGAACGGGCTGGAATATCCTGATCCGGACGTCAAATACGACCCGAATTTCGACATGGATATACCCATGTTTGGTGAGTCGGTAACCTTCGAACAACGTGTTCGACTTCTCAGCGCCGAAGAAGTTACCATTGAAGGAGAACTGGAATACATGGCCTGTGATGAAGCGCGCTGCCTGCCACCCGATTTTAGAGGTTTTTACTTTGATCTGGAAGGTGCCGGCGAAACAGAAGTAGTGGCCGACGAAACCGCTGTGGAAGAAACCCCGGAGGAATCACCCGTGGAAGAAGAGACAGGGGAAGCGCATATGGAACCGACCTATGACTTTGATGATCCCGAAGCCGGGGATACAGCAACAGAAGATGCAGAACCACGCACCATATATGGTCCGGACGATGAAGATGAGCGGGAAGGCCTTGGATGGACATTTGTTGTCGGTTTCCTTGGCGGACTGCTGGCCCTGCTCACCCCGTGTGTTTTCCCGATGATCCCTTTGACAGTCAGTTTTTTCCTGAGAAATGCCAACCATAAGGCCAGAGCACTCAGAGACGCCTTTCTATACGGGTTCACAATCATATTCAGCTACGTGATACTGGGGTTGGCCATCTCCATGATTTTTGGCCCGGCTACCCTGAATGCGGCAGCCACCAGCCCCGGATTTAACGTATTCTTTTTCGTTCTGCTCGTCTTTTTTGCCGCTTCATTCTTTGGTGCTTTTGAGCTGACCATGCCTGCCAAATGGTCTAACTCCCTCGACAGCAAAGCTGACAAAACAGGCGGACTCATTGGGGTTTTTCTGATGGGACTTACCTTTGTGCTGGTATCCTTTTCATGTACCGGCCCGATTGTAGGAACGCTCCTGGTGGAAGCTGCCGTGGGAGGTGGACTCTTTGCCCCGGCATTAGGCATGCTGGGCTTTAGTCTGGCCCTGGCCATACCTTTCAGCCTGTTTGCCGTCTTCCCCACAGCCCTGAAAAGCCTTCCCAAATCAGGCGGCTGGATGAATGCCGTCAAAGTGATCCTGGGCTTTATTGTTCTGGCATTCTCATTGAAATTTCTGTCGGTGGCCGATGCCGTCGGTCAGTGGGGAATCCTTGACAGAGAGGTGTTCCTCTCCCTGTGGATCGCGATATTTCTGCTAATGGGTCTGTACCTTATCGGTAAGATCAAATTTGCACACGACACCGAGCTCAACTATTTATCCGTGCCACGGCTGGTCCTGGCCATCGCCACCTTTGCCTTTGTCTTTTACCTCATCCCGGGATTATGGGGAGCGCCGCTGACCGGAATCAGTTCCTTTCTGCCTTCGCCTGTGACACAGGATTTTGACCTTACAAGCACCTCGGCTCATGCCCCTGCGGGCGGCGATGATACCATCTATGTCGGCGAAAGTGTACAGGCAGGTCCGCACGGCCTGATGGCCTTCACCGACTATGAAGAAGGCCTTGAAGCCGCACGGGAAGCAGATAAACCCATTTTTGTAGACTTTACCGGGCTCGGCTGTTCCAATTGCCGCAAAATGGAAGCTTCCGTATGGTCTGACCCCCGCGTACAAGAACGTTTACGGAACGACTTTGTCAAAATTTCCCTTTATGTGGATGACAGAACACGTCTGTCGGAAGAGGATCGGTTCACCTCGGATGCCCTGGGGCGTGAACGGCAGATAAGGACTATAGGCCAGAAATGGAGTGCCTTTCAGGCAGAACGCTACGGGGCGAACACCCAGCCATACTATGTCATCCTTGACCACGAAGAAAACATGCTGGCCCCGGCTTACGGCTATGACACCAATGTCGAAAAATACATTGAATTCCTGGATGAAGGGAAAGGAAACTTCTGAAATGCAGATATCCCCGCACAAACAGGTTAACGATGGGATATACTGAAGACACTTTCGGACGACTTTATCCCGGAGGTTCTTCAAAACGCCTTGCGTAATCTACCAGAAAGCGTTCATACTTCTTGTTCATCAATTCGGAACTGATCAGGAAATCAGCAGTGGAGCGGCTGCACGCCATGGGAATATTATATACGATGGCTATACGTAACAGCGCCTTTACGTCAACATCGTGTGGCTGAGCCTGAAGCGGATCCCAAAAGAAAATCAACATATCCAGGCGGGTCTCGGCTATGGCAGCACCAAGCTGAAGGTCACCACCAAGCGGACCGCTTTTGAAATAGTGTATTGGTACATCCAGTTTTTCCGATATCAGGGATCCGGTTGTACCGGTACCAAAAAGCACATGTTTGACAAGCTTTTCCCGGTTAAAACGAGCCCAGTCAAGTAAATCATTCTTTCGATAGTCGTGGGCCACCAAACCTATACGCTTCTTTTCCGGCATCATCAAAAACGATGAGGCAATGCTGGGATCAGTCATTTTTGCCATATCTTCTTGTTAGGTATTATATAGAAAAGTATTCATAAGAACTTTGGGACGGAACTTTCATAATCTGCAACAGACGGGGAGCTTCGAATGGCTCTAGCCCTGGTTGCGCTTAAGCTCCTGCATGGTAGCCCAGGCCATCAGTCCCATTCCGGTCTCAAGGGCTTTTTCATCCACATCAAAGGTGGAAGTATGCTGATTGGAAGTAATGCTTTGCTCTACGTTGCGTGTTCCCAGACGGTAAAAGCAGGTAGGGAAACGCTGGGAGTAATAAGCGAAATCCTCAGCTGTCATGGACAGGTCGAGCTCTTCGACGTTTTCCTGTCCCAGGTATTCGGAGGCATAGGCATGAAAATGCGCTGTGGTTTTCTCATGATTAATCAGAAAAGGATATCCTTTATCTATAAACACGTCACAATCCGCTCCCATTCCCTGTGCCACAAAAACAGCTACTTCACGGATATGAAGATGTGCTTTCTCCCGCCATTCCTCATCAAAGGTACGAAAAGTACCTTCCAGCCTCACCTCATCGGGAATAACGTTTGTCTGCCCCTCCCCCATTATTTTTCCAAACGACAGGACGGTGGGAACGGTGGGAGATGCATGGCGGCTAACGATTTGCTGGAGGGCAATCACAATATGCGAAGCAATCACGACAGGGTCAATATTTAACTGCGGGGTTGCCGCATGCCCGCCTTTCCCTTTAACGGTGATGTACACCTCGTCGGTAGAGGCCATGTATCGACCGCTGCGAACACCCACTTTACCGACCGGCAGTCCCGGATAAACGTGTTGACCAAACATCACGTCAGGTCGCTTATCTTCAAATATCCCGGCTTGTAACATCAGGCTGGCACCTCCGGGATAGTTCTCTTCCGAAGGTTGAAAAATAAGCTTTACCGTCCCTTCCCATTGATCACGCAAAGTGTGTAAGATCCTGGCCGTGCCCAGCATACCGGCCATATGAACATCATGACCGCAGGCGTGCATTACACCGGGATTGGCGGATTTGTACTCAACATTGTTCTGCTCCAGGATGGGAAGGGCATCCATATCAGCACGCAAGGCCACCATGGCGGATTCCGGAGTCTTTCCTTCAATGGTGGCCACCAGGCCTGTTTCAGCTATGCCTTCCTCAAAGGGGATTCCCATCTCCTCCAGGCGGGAGGCAATAAATGCAGCCGTTTTATGTTCCTGCATCGACAACTCCGGTGCCGCATGAAAATGGCGGCGAAAAAAAACGACATCTTCAAAATAATCTTTTGACAATGCCTTCACTCGTTCAATCAATTCCATAGTCCCTTTGCATTAATAACCAATGCTAATTTACGGTTTTTTTTTATCTTTGAAAATGATACACGGGCTTTCATGGTTTCACGCCAGTTGCTCCGACACAAAGCCCGGCAGCATGCTCAGCCCGAAAACCTATACATTATAAATCAGATAACATGATACAGATAAAAACATTTGCTTTTAACCCGTTTCAGGTAAACAATTATATTTTATATGATGAAACCGGTGAATGTGCCATCATTGATTCACCCTGTCATGAAAAGCACGAGAAACAAGAGCTTACTGATTTTATCGAACAGAATAACCTGAAACCTGTCGCGCAGCTTTGTACCCATTGCCACATTGACCATATTCTGGGTAGCCGGTTCATTTCCAAAACCTACAAAATCAAGCCGCTCACCCACAAGGACAGCATGACCTTTCTGGAAAACAGCAAAGAATACGGCAAAGTGTTCGGTTTAAATGTGGACAAACCGGTGATGCCCGATTCATTTATTGAGGAGGGAGATGTTGTCAAAGTGGGTAATCAGGAGTTAAAGGTGATTCACACACCCGGCCATGCTGCGGGCAGTTTGTGTTATTATCATGAAAAGGAGGGGTTTGTTATCGTGGGGGATGTCTTATTTAAAGGTGGTATTGGTCGTACCGACCTGCCGACCGGGGATCATGACCTGCTTATCAAGTCTATTCTTCAAAAACTGATGTCCCTGCCGGGCGATACAGTTGTCTATCCCGGACATGGTGGCACCACCACAATCGCAGAAGAATACAAAAGCAACCCCTTCCTCACCGGAATATATTAAGGAAGGGTGCCCGGATGCCCATATCAGGAGGTGACTCGCCGGACAGCCTCCACGACATCCTGTGCTTCAATTTTCATCATACAGTCGAAATGCCCTTTGGGGCATTTTTTATGCCCCAGTTTCGAACAAGGGCGACAGGACAACCCTGTCACCTCAATGATTTCTGACCGCCAGGGTTCTCCGGGCATATAAGGGGTCATTCCAAAACCGGGTATTGTGCTGCCCCAGACCGACACAAGAGGTTTCCCAAAAGCAGCTGCAATATGCATCAGTCCGGTGTCATGAGAAACAACATAATCTGCCTTCTTTACCAGGGTGGCCGACTGGATCAGTGAAAATTCACCGCAACCGTTATACACAAGGTCTCCACATGCCGATGCAATCAGTCGTCCGTTATTCATATCATTGTCGTCCCCCAGCAAAACAGCTTTCTGGTTCAGCTTACGTATGATATCGATGATCCGTTCATTGGGAATCCTTTTGGTTGCATGTTTTCCGCCAATCACAAAAGCCATAAAACCGCCGGAGAAGGAACCGGGTAACAAACGGTCAACACCTTCGGTTTTTTCCGGTAAATAAAAATCCAGACCCCTTCCGTCATGTTGCACACCAAGAAAAGCAGCCGCTTCAAAATAACGGTCAACAACGTGAACATCCGGCAAACGGTTGAGTTTTAATTGTACCAGTAACCACTTCTCAAAGTTAAGCTTCCGGAAACTGGAAGAAGGTTTACGAAGCCACGCTTTTAAAATGGCACTGCGCAGATTGTGGTGCACATCAACAATATAATCGATGTGTTCAGACGCAATCCGCTTAGCCAGTGTAAACAGATCATCTTCAAGCAAATGCAACTGATCCACATGGGGATTGTGCAGCAGAACATCCCTGAATGCCGACTTGGTGACAACATGCACCTCCGTATCAACATCCGGTATCTTTTTCAAACAGCGCAACACGGGTGTGGTCAGCACAATATCACCAATAGAGCTGAACCTGATAACCAATACCTTTATTTTCTTTCTGGCATTCATTTTTTTGTGATAATCTGCTATTGAACAGAATCGTTGATTTAGACAATCACACCTAAAATCTGTTCTATCCTGATTAATTCATAAACTTAGTAAAACTTTCCCGAATGGTCGGGACAAGTGTGCAATCCTTTCCCGCATAGGCGGGACAGGTGTGAAACTTAGTGTTACAAAAGAAGGTGCACAAAGTTACTCAAAGTTTGAGCACGAAGGAACACAAACAAATTCAGTTCAATAGAATGTTTTGTAAATAATTCAGGCTAGGTACTTATGCAAAAACCAACCTGAAGCTGCTGGTCAAAAGCCTGATTTCCTTTAAGTAAGATCAAATATATAAAGTTGTTATAGAATTAAAATTATAAGAAAACCGCAACCGTAAGATACGCTGGAACGGCTTACAGGTGTTCAAAATCTACCTTAATGGGTTCATCTTCAACGAAATCATATAGTGTCAGCCGTCGCATTTCATAAAAACCACGCCAATAAGTTCTAAGCGCCGCCAGGTAAGCCTGTTTTGCCCTGTCTTTTTCCTGCAGGGCAATATTAAGCTCAATGATATCAATCCGGCCGATCATGAACCGGTTTCTTGATACCTCGTATCGTTTTTCGGCAATAAGATCCGCTTTGCGGGCTATTTCCAGCTGTCTTTCCTGCATATTAAACTCCATGACCCGCAAGAACACTTCCTGTTCAAAATCAGATTCTGCCTGCTCGATATTGGCATTGACCAGCTCCCTGTTTGATTCGGCCATTCGCACACGTCCACGCGATACGCCCCAGTCGAGTATGGGTATTTGCACCCCTATTCGTAGCTGCTGCTGATCCATCGGATTGCGATACGCGTCCCCAAAGGCATCGGCACTTTGGGTAAGGCCATAAACGGCAAACAGATCAGCCCTAAAACCCTGCTCCGACCTTGCCTGATCCACCTCACTGTCTGCTTCAAGCCGCTGCCGCTGAAAAGCGAGTATGCGTGAGCGGTTCTTTCTGGCTTCAGCCAGGGCCACAGACACATCTACGGTAAGATGATGCGGCTCTTCCGGCGGAATCAGCTCTAACGGCCGGGAATCATCAAAACCCAGGAAAGAGCGTAACTGGAAATGGGCGGCCTCATAGTCGATGACAGACTGTTCCAGGCTCGCCTCAGAGTTTAGCACGTTCAGCTCCATCTGAAGCAACTCATTCTCCGCAATCTGGCCCAGGTCATAACGGCCTTTCGCAATCTGATACAGGGTATCATTACTTTCGAGGTTCACCTCATTGATCTCTTTGTTTACCTGGGCTAACAGCAAATCAAAAAACAAATTGGTGGCCCGGATGGAAATATCCTCCAGTTCTTCGATATACTCCTTTTTGGCTTCTTCATAACGCAATGGCTCGATTTTACGTTCCCATCTATAAGGGTTATAAGCAAAAACAGGCTGACGATAACCAATATTTACCGGCGTTGTCAAATAGGATATATCCGTATCATCATCGCGGATCAGGTCGATACGTTCCAGTCCCGACCTGACAAACAGCTCACCACCGGTGAAGGGAATCGCCTGATTTGCCGCCAGTGTGCCGGAAGACCGCGCCAGGCTACGTCGTATAAACATGTCGCTCCCGTCAGGCAAGGTGATGGCTGAAATGGTCCTGTTCAGATTGGGAATGGTGGCATCAAAGGTCAGATTAGGCAGATAGCCGGCCCTGTAGGTACGGTATTGCCAATAGCTCCCCCGGTAACGATGCCTGGCCATCAATGCTTCCGGAGACTGATTGCGGGCAATTTCCACAACATCCTCCAGTGTGATATACCTTGGCTCGTCGCCATATGCCGGCGTTAATAAGCCCGACAAACCAGCAAACAACAAACATACAATCAGATGTCGCATATCAAAACCAGATCATCTTTATAAAAATCAAACCAAACAGCCTGAATCTGTTTTCAAATTTATCATTTAAATTGTATTTGTGGAAAAAAATGTAACCGATGTAAGGACGAGATCCCGGACAACAACCAAAAAATCCCTATCTTCGTTATAATAAATAGTCTCTGAAAATGATTACCCCGGAAACCATAGAAAAGATCATGGATGCCGCCCGCATTGAAGATGTGGTGGGTGAGTTTGTCAGCCTGAAAAAGCGCGGTATAAACATGATCGGCCTGTGTCCGTTCCACAATGAAAAGACCCCTTCCTTTAATGTATCGCCGTCGAAAGGCATTTTTAAATGTTTTGGATGTGGGAAAGGCGGTAATGCTGTGAACTTCCTGATGGAACACGAGCATTATACCTATCCGGAGGCCCTGCGTTACCTGGCCGGCAAATATAGCATTGAGATTGAAGAGGAGAAGCCTGACCCTGCGCAACAGGAAGCTCAGGATGAGAAAGAAAGCCTGTTTAACCTGACGGCTTTTGCACAGAATTATTTTACGGAACAGTTGCATGAAACGGAAGAGGGAAGGTCAATAGCACTGACATATTTAGAAGAGCGTGGTTTCTCGAAGGAGATGATCAAAAAATTTGGTATTGGTTATTGCCCGGACAAGTGGGATGCATTTACACGGATGGCCTTGAAACAGGGTTACAAAAAGGACTACCTGCTGAAAACCTCTCTCAGCAAGGCCAAAGACCAGATGCTCTACGACTCATTCCGGGGGCGCATTACGTTTCCCATCCACAACCTGTCGGGGCGTGTGCTGGGCTTCGGGGCCCGCATCATGACCAGTGACAAGAAGAGACCAAAGTATATCAACTCCGCAGAAAGTGATATATACCACAAAAGCAAGGCCCTGTATGGCATCTTCTTTGCCAAAAGTCCGATGGCCTCACAGGACAACTGCTACCTGGTAGAGGGATATACGGATGTTATCTCCCTGCATCAGGCCGGCATTCATAATGTTATCGCCACCTCCGGTACATCCCTGACCACTGACCAGATCAAGCTGATACGACGTTACACGAATAATGTCACTTTGTTGTTTGACGGCGACCCGGCTGGCATCAAAGCCGCTTTTCGCGGCATCGACATGATCCTGGAGGAGGGTCTGAATGTACGTCTGGTCATGTTTCCGGAAGAGCAAGACCCTGATTCCTTCGCCAGAAACAACAGGCCGGCCGAGGTACAGGAGTTCATTGAGAAGCAAACGGTTGATTTTCTGACCTTCAAGACGAAACTGCTGCTGGATGAAACACAACATGATCCCATCAAGAAAGCAGGCCTGATCAAAGAGATCGCCCAAACCATTGCACTGATTCCCGAACCCATCACACGCACGCTTTATATTAAGAAATGCAGTGATCTCATGGAAATTGAGGAGAAGCTGCTGGTATCCGAGGTAAATAAAATCCGCCGGAAAAACTTACATCAAAAACAGCAAAAAGCCGACAGGGAAGAACAAAACAGGGAACCAGCGGTAACAGAGCCGGTGACAACCACCTCCCAAATACATGAAGATCAGAGCCATGGCAAGGAAAAAGAACTGATCCGCCTGCTCTTGAATTATGCGGAGAACGACATCCATTTTGAGGTTGAAAACGACGATAACCATTTGGAAAAAGTTGATGTAAAACTGGTTGACCTGGTCGTACAGGATCTCCGTACCGACGACTTATCCTTCGAAGACCCCGTATGTCAGTCCATATTCGACACTTTTGCCAGGCACTGGCTGAACCACCAGGATATACCAGGTCACCATGTATTCACCGATCACGAAAACCAGGAAACCCGTCAGCTGGCCATTGACCTGATGACCAATCCCCATAACCTGAGTCCCAACTGGGAACACCGCCACCGGATTTACGTCATCGAAGAGCAAGAACAGCTAAAATCCATTGTGCTAAAAGCCATTTACAATTTTAAATTAAAAAAGCTTGAAAAGATGATCCGGGAAAATCAGCACCAGCTCAAAGAAGCAGAACAAAACGGGAATCAGGACACTGAACATATCATCGAGCTTATGAGATCACAGCGTGACCTTGACCATAAACGCCGGGAATTTGCGGCTGCCCTGAACAGGGTAGTCACCAAATAAGCTTCCCCTGTTTGATGTTTTTCGAAATGTGATATCATTCGTAGCTGCTGCTAAGGGCTACTTCTATCAAAATACCTTTTCTAAAAACCAGTTTACCATACCAATGACGCAGAACAAGTTGGAGATTGTTTTTATCCTTTCCGATACCGCCCGTGAAGAAAATGTAGGTGCCGCCGCCCGCGCGATGAAGACCATGGGTATTCATTCCATGCGGCTGGTAAATCCGTTATGTGATCACCTGGGAGAACGGGCACGCGCCACAGCTCACGGGTCAAACGACATACTCGAAAACGCTCTTGTGAGCAACTCCCTGGCAGCGGCGAAAGCCGACCTCTCTATGTTGATCGGATCGGCAGCCAAGAAACGCAATATCCGGGAAGACCGTCATCCGGCAGATGACCTGCCCGGTATACTGGAAGCCAAAGGTAGCATGATACGCCGGGTTGGTGTGGTCTTTGGCGGGGAGGAGTCGGGGTTGTCAAACCAGGACCTGGATCAGTGCGATCTGCTGACCACCATTCCCATGGCAGACAAATACCCCTCACTAAACCTCGCCCAGGCGATCATGGTCTATGCCTATACCCTGTCCAACATCAGTCTGACCAATGTAGTAGACCAACAGACCCCGGCAACTACGGATGAGCTGCAGGTTGTCCGGGACAAAGCCAACCAAATCCTGGCGGACACGGGCATCCCGCCGGATCATATTATCCACCGGCGCATCATGGAGCGGCTGATGATGCTTGACCAGGATGACATGCACCTTTTCCATTCATTTAGCAAATTCTACCTGAAAAAGTACCACGGGAGAATCAAATAAGTAAAAAAAAAGCCCTTTTAGAAATTAAATATGAATTTTATGTTGTTTTGTGTACTTATTTTGTATTTTTACCAGCAAAATAACATAATATTTCAAACATGAAGATATACTTTAATCGTTCCCTGTGTAAAAAATGTCCCTACTACAACTACAACCAATGTGTATATAAGAAACGCTTCTACCAACAATTTCCTTCCAAAACTGACAGCAAAATGAAAGCCATTCATAAATGTCAGCTCTACCCCAAAATTTTTCGTAAAAACCAAATCGTACAGGTTGACTTGCACCATCAGTTAACAAAACCTGATGGCAGTTGGATATGGGCTATTGCCAAAAAAGATGTCCCCGGAGTGATTACCGGAAGGAGAGGCAGCAAATTCATTGTAGAGCTTTTCGAGCCTGCATTTTTACTCAGACGAAAAGGCAGAAAGAAAAAGAAAGAACAGGTGCGGCTGACACTCCACAGTTCAAAAAACGCAAAAGACATCCGACCGTTGCTTCTTAACAGAGA
>CAYMDX010000059.1:8912-11486 GCA_964389125.1 uncultured Bacteroidales bacterium | reverse complement strand
GACAAGGCGCTGCCTTCAATGAATAAGAGATAACATATACTTAGATTGTGTGCTAATGAAACTATATACCAGGGATCTGATCAAGAAATACAAAAAGCGGGTTGTGGTAAATCATGTATCGATCGAGGTGAACCAGGGTGAGATCGTGGGTTTGCTGGGACCCAATGGAGCCGGCAAAACCACCACCTTTTACATGATGGTTGGTCTGATTAAGCCTAATGCAGGTAGTATTCATCTTGACAAAGAAGACATCACAGGTGAGCCCATGTACAAACGGGCACAAAGGGGTATTGGTTATCTGGCACAGGAAGCCAGTGTGTTTCGTACGCTGAGTGTAGAAGATAATATCAGGGCAGTGCTGGAGTTTACAGACATGACGAAGGAACAGCAGAAAGAGAACCTGGAGTCTCTGCTGGATGAGTTTGGTCTTCAATATATCCGCAGCAGCAAAGGTATTACGTTGTCAGGGGGAGAACGACGGCGTACCGAAATCGCCCGCTCCCTTGCTGTTGATCCGAAGTTTATCCTTCTTGATGAACCCTTTGCCGGGGTCGATCCCATCGCCGTGGAGGATATCCAGAAGATCGTGGCGCAACTCAAAGAGCGGAATATCGGGGTGCTTATCACCGACCACAACGTACATGAAACCCTCAACATCACTGACCGTGCTTACCTCTTGTTTGAAGGGTCTATCCTGAAGGCCGGCACCTCCGAGGAACTGGCCGGAGATGATGAAGTAAGAAGGCTCTATCTGGGAGAAAGTTTCCAGCTGCACCGTTAGTCCTTTTCGCGATATAACCTATACATTGCCAAAAAGGGAGGCGCCTTTTGGACGCTGAAAAAGCAAGACCATCGCATGGGCGGCAACACCCTCTTCCCTTCCGGTAAAACCAAGATTTTCGGTGGTGGTGGCTTTGACAGATAACCGGTCTTCATCAACCCCCATCGTCCGGCACAACAAACGCCGGATTTCTGATATATAGGGTGCAAGTGAAGGCCTTTGCAGGACAATGGTCGCGTCGATATTACCGATCATATAGTGTTCCTCCTCTATCAAACGCATGGTATCGGTGAGCAACTGAAGGCTGCTGATCCCTTTGAAGCGGGGATCGCTATCCGGAAAGTGCGTACCAATATCGCCAAAGGCGGCAGCACCTAACAGGGCATCAATAATGGCATGGGTAAGCACATCGGCATCGGAATGGCCGTCAAGGCCTTTCCCGGATGGAATAGTAACGCCGCCCAGAATGAGCGGCCTGCCTGTGGTAAAGGCATGGACATCATAGCCGTAGCCGATGCGCATAATTACGGGGTTTGTTCCATGCTGAGCGCCTGGAAATCAAATGAAAGAGAGAAGCGCAAGACATTTTCCAGCGGACTCCTTTGTGCCACGGGCACCAGATAGGCAAAATCAAGACCAAACACGTTGTATTTCAGACCGAGACCGAAGGTAAAATACTTGCGGTTGCCTTTGCTTTCATGCTCGTGAAAGTAGCCTGCCCGCAAGGCAAACTGCTCTTCATACCAGTATTCGGCGCCGGCCGAGATGGTGATCTCCTGCATCTCCTCACTAAAGCCACCCGGTGCATCCGAAAAAGAACCAAGCATGCCGGCAACAACAGAACGATTTGGGTCTTCCCCTTCGGCGATGACATACTCGCCATCATCATCGATCTTTACCTGGCCATTATCATCCCTCGCATAAATGGGCGGTGTTGGCACCAGCAGCTTATTAAAGTCTATCATAAAAGCCAACTGGTTATAATCATCAAGCTCCAGGTTAATGGACGGGCCTATCCGGAGGTTGATCGGGATGAAGTCAGCATTAATATCTTCGGTATAAGAGATCTTATTCCCCATATTGGAAATATTGATACCGGCGGAAAAGGTGGCGGGGGTATTCTGCCAGTTGAGGTCACGCTCATAATAAGCAGCCACATCGGCGGCCAGGGATATCCCTGGTTCTGTCGGGATACTGCCTGCCATCTGCCCTTGTGTTAAATCGCTATAAATAAACCTTGCCGCAATAGCGCCGGATAAATGTTGACCGAGAATCCGGGAATAAGCTGCATCAATGGAGAACTCATTAGGCCGGACACTTCCCATCGAGTTACCGACTTCGTCTGTAAAGTTGACATCTCCCAGTGTAAAGTATTTTAATGAAAAGGCAACCGTCTGCAGGTCATCAATTTTGCGATAACCAGTCAGATAAGACAGATTGATATCCGGAACCAGCGAGCGCAACCAGGGCGTATAGCTGACAGCCACACCCATCTCCTGCTCCATAAAAGCGTACTTGGCAGGATTCCAGTGCATGGAGTTGATATCAGGCGTAGATGAAACCCCTGCATCTCCCAGGGCACCTGAGCGGGCATCCGGGGCAATCATTAAAAAAGGTACCGCCGTGGTAATGGTGTTTACATCCCGCTGGCCTAAAACATCCCCAATATCCGGATCATTACCATTCTGGGCATACAAATTCACTGGAATCATCAACAATAAAACTGCTGTTAGCAAAACAGGAAAAGAAGATTTCATTGATCAAGAATTTTATTTAGTAAGATTTGACAAATC
>CAYMDX010000059.1:0-8812 GCA_964389125.1 uncultured Bacteroidales bacterium | reverse complement strand
ATTTTTTATAAGGCATATTGTTTACACATGACAGCCTAAGATTTTCGCATACCGGGTTTTGAACAAACAGATGAAGCCCTGCTTATCGCAGAATCATCAGCTTATCGGATGCCCTTTTTTTAATGCCATCGGGTGTTGTTAAGGTCACCCGGTAAATGTAAACCCCGTTACCCAGCGGACGACCATCATTGCTGATTCCGTCCCATCGAATCGGGGTTGCCTGATAACCGGCCGGTGTAACCGTTTCCTGAATGGTGTTGACCAAACGGCCGCTAAGGTCAAAAATATCGATCTCCACTTGCATCTCGGCGAAAGCCTGGTTATGTTTGAACGTAAAATAGGTTTCAGAAGAAAAAGGGTTTGGGTAATTCATCAGATCGTTCAGGGTCAGGTTGTCCGCATCACTAACGATAAATTCCAGTGTTTCGGTAGCCGGGTTGTTGTGGATATCCCAGGCACGCAGTGTCAGGGTATAATGGCCATCATCAAGGCTAAAAAAGGGATACACCACCCGGCCGCGCTGGTAGGTGTCCATGTCGGCTTCATAATAGTCATTCAGCCGGATAGGATCGCCGCTATTGTTATTCAGGTAGGCGACAATGTCGTGACCGATACTTCCGGTGACGTTAATGCCGCTTTCATCTTCCAGGATAGCAAGCAGGATGGGGTTTTCATTCGTATAGTCACCCGAAACAAACGTAGTATCATTCAGGAAGAGGTCGATCTCCGGACCTTGATGATCGGGCGGATAGTCATCCATCGAGCCACCAACCTGAAAGTCTGTATAATAGCCATGTCCGTCTGTCTGCCCGTCATCGAGGTAATAGCTGATCTTCCCTTCTCCAAATTGATAGGCAATATCTTTGGGCATGACAAAGGTAAAATCAAAGGCACCGTCGGTTACGCTGGCTTTTCCTTTATACAATACTGAATTGCGCAGCTCAAAGTCATCGGGTTGACTGTCAGGGTTATTGCCCAATGTTTGCAACTCTGCTTTCTTATCATACATGGTGGGAAACAGCACGCCATTATAATCGTGAACCTGATTGCCCTGTGAATCGGTCACATAGCCGCTGATGGTCACCTCCTGAAAAGCCTTCAGGGTATCCGGCATTTCCTCGGTTTCAACGCGGTATTCGGGGTATGCCATTTGCATCGACGGGTCTCCCAGAAGTACAAAATTCCTGATTCTCACTGGTATAGATTCGTTACCACTTTCCTGTTTTGCAATTCTGATAAGGTCACCCAGGCGGGGATGCGTCTCCCGGTCATCGACGGAAAAAGCCACATCCATAAAATTTTCGTTCAGGGTTAAATTGCTGCCGGACCAGGCAAGGCGCGTGGTCGTAAACAAAGCTGCCGAACCGCCGACTGGCTTCTGTATAATACGGACGCCCGCCGACAATTCATCGGGGTCCGGCTGGTCGAAGCTACTGAACTGACAGGTGGCTGTCATGAACACCGGCATGTTGTACTTGTTGTTCCAGGTCCCGATATCATCAAAAGTCACCACCCGCTGTTGTGCCAGGCCGCGAACACCACCGTGTCCGATATAATTAATCAGCAATGCACCTTTGTTAACACGATCATTGATGGCGCGGTTCACCTCAGGATAGCGGGCTCCGCCGGCCATGGTTACCTGCTGGTAAGCGTCCAGATAGATCTTATCCACGTTATATACCGGGTAATTATCCGAGACCCTCCCGGCTAGCTTTTCTGCATCATTAAAGTGACGATTGTTATCACCATCATCGGCGATAAACACCAGGGTGTTTCGCCAATCGGCGTAGTTAGAGATCTGCCCTGTATAGGCAAGCTCCTCTTCCCCGGGGGCCATGCCCGGCACCCGTTCATCGTACCGTATGATCTTGTCTACCAGGATCTCTGCTTCTTCAACGGTTCGCACGGGCAGGCGGCCAATGCCGATATCCAGAATACCCTCGGATTCCTCTCCTTCCGAATCATCCAGCAAGCCAAAATAGTCATCGGTCATATAGGAGCTGCGGGGTGCCAGCGAGGCATAACTTTGATAGGTCGGTATCAGGTTGCCGCCATAGCCCAGCAAGTCCTTGTTATCATAGGTGCCATTCCCGAAGAGCAACAGGTAACGGGGCATTTCCCCGGCAGTTTCCGCCCTGTCATACAACATTTTCATGAAGTTCCGTATGGCGGATATATCCGTAACGCCCGATGAGAATTCATTGTACACCTGGTTGGTAGTTACCACCTTCACGCTCAGGTCGCTGTGTGCCATCCTGAAGTCTGCCAGCCGTTCTGCCTGGTCAGTAAAATTTTCCGGGGCGACAATAACCATATCGTGGGGTTCTGCTGCATGCAGGTTCTGGTTGGGAACCGCCCCCCCCAATTCGGGTGTCATAAATGATGAGCCGTCAAAAGCTACAAACTCACGCAAGCTGTCACCAGGCAGGCGAAAATGATGGGTGTCCGGCAATTGCTGAACCATGACATTGTGATGGTCCGTCACGTCCCACACGGTCACCTGGTCAGGTGTATCCTGAAGGTTGTACTGCAGGACATTTCCTTCGCCGATGTGATCCACATCACGGAACCTCATCTGCGGGCCTGAAAAACGCAACTGCCTGTCGGCATTCACCACAAGGTAATTCAACCAGCCTCTGGCACCCGCTTGCGGGCGGTTATAGGTTAACTCAACCGTTATCTCTCCACTTCCCGGGGGATCAAACGGCATCGTAACCTGGTTGGTACGTACATAATGGCCATTGTAGTCGGCAGGGTTGATAGAAGATATATATATTTGGTCGTCATTGTCTCCGGCCTGCATACTAAAAGTGCTTGCAACACTGGACCGGGCAGCCACATAGGCTTCAACCACGGCCGTGGAACCGGTATCCAAATTGGGAAAGTCGAAGGTAAACGCCCTGGTGCTACCGTCGAAAGTCTCCCCAAACCATACACGTCCGCTCCCGATCAGGTTGACCAGATCACGCTGATGAACGGCATAGTCTCGAAAGCTGTTTATTTCGTGGGTGGCCGGCTCATCGACTTCTGCCTGTTGCTCTATCCGTTTACCTGCCGACCCATCAGTACCGATAAAATAACAGTTTTGTTGATCGTAAAGGTGTCGTTCATACCTGAAAAGCCCGTTGAAATCATCAAACAGCCACCTGTCAGGCGAGCGGCCATAAAAGAGGATATAGTCATCCTGTCCAAAGTCGTCAGAAGCATCCCCGGAGACATAAATGGCATTCTCCTTCAGGTCGTCATAAGCGAAAGCATCATTGGCTTCCGGAAGCATACCACTGCCATTGCCCAGCAGACGGATGCCAGATTTCTGAATCGCTGAGAGATCCAAACCCAGCGCTTCCAGATCCTCATATTCCAGACGATAAACGCCGGTCTCTTCCACGCAAAGCTTATACCAGTCGCCCGTTGCCAGTGCCGACTCATCGGCATAACGGTCGGCTCCGGCCGTATAAGACATGGTATCATCAAAAACCAGCTCTTTGTCCACCTTAAATGACATTAGCTTCTCATATTGTGCGGTTTCGGGGTCATAGCGGAAAGGATAAAACCAGAGAACGTTATGACGTTCTTTGCGGGCGCTTTGCAGGTGATGATGCAGGGTGATGCTGTCCTGCCGGAATCCCGCCTCATCAAGGATTTCCGCTTCAGATGCGGACACCGGGACAAATTGCTTGTCCGAAATGGCAAACCGGTATGCATATAAAGGAACCGGGTTTTTTACACGGTGATTGTAAACGGGTACCGTGGCCAGACTATCGGTAAATGCTGCGTTATCAAAATACAGTATCTTCAGGTACTCGTCCTCATTGACAGGTAAATGCCGGGGCTCTTCCCAGGAGATGTTTATGGTTTTCTGATCAGAAGCCATCCCATCAAGGGAGAGAAGGCATATCGGCACCGAAAACAATATGACTTTCAAGAAACGGAATAAAAACATCTTACAAACAGACAATAAACGTATGTTATCATTCAAAACGCCAAAGTTACAAACAACATAATAAACCCAAAGTTTGATGGCTCACTGATCAAATTTGATTGTCATTAAAACGGGAAAGAGTTGATGATATTTTGTTTCAGCAGAAGGTTTCAGCAATTGGTTATTCTTACGTCAGAGATGTTGCTGACATTTAAAGGGTTGCTTAATGAACAGCGGTCATACCAAGGGTTTGATCAACTTGTTCATACAAAGAAACAAGGTCTGTAGAATAACCGGCCATGTTTACCCTCAGGCGGCCATGATGAAGTCTGTGCCCTCTTTGAATCCCAGGCCACTAAAATGTTGCCGTATTTGCTGCCCGACACCCCGCCGGGCGATAAAGTTGATCAGAAAGTAGGATTCGGGGTCTGTCAGCTGGCTTATCTGCCAAAATGCCACCTGCCGGTTCGGACGTTTTTTCACATCGGTAAAGCCACTGATGTTCACGCCGAGCTCCTCAAGAAGGGCTGCTCTTTTTCGTCCGATACGGCTGCTTCCGCATACGATGATCTTTTTTTCTGCAGGAACATGCTGTTTAATCCATCTGGCCAGGTATTCACATTTAATTCGATAGAAAGCCTCCCGTGAATAGTTTTCATGGTTACGCGACAAGCGGCTTTGATGGTCATTCCAGGTAAGCAGTGGCCTGGGTATTTTGTAAAACCTCACCCCTTTGTCCATCCAGCGCAGCCATAGCTCATAGTCTTCGGGCACATTGCGCGTGGTGTATACACCATACAGGTTGATCAGCCTGGTCCTGAACATCACGGAGGGATGTGCCACCGGGGCTTCCACAAAACGCTTCATTGCGTGTTCTGTTGGGGAGATAATATTGTTCTGCCAGCTGACAAACAAAGAGTAACCATGACTGCTTTCCAGGGTGGAGCTGAAGTCTGTTTGTGTTGACACCACATCGATGTCCGGGTTCCCGTCAAGATAATCCACCTGCGTTTGCAACCTGTCGGGATGAGCGTAATCGTCCGCATCCATGCGGGCGACATATTCCGTATCTGCCTGACGTAATCCGGTATTCAGCGCATAAGCAATACCCTGAACCGGCTCTTCCGTAATGGTTATCCGGCTGTCAGCAGCAGCCCATTCCCGGGCTATCCGCTGCCCGGCATCACTACCGTTGTTACTTACCAGGACAAGCTTCCATGACGTGAACGACTGGTTGACAATACTCTTAACGGCTTCGTCCATCTCCTCCCCTGCCTGATAAAAGGGAAGCACCACCGTCACACAAGGGTTTTCAGATTTCATAAAACTTATTCTTTCAGACGCTCTACCAGGCGTTTCATCATGGGCAGCATGGTTTTGGGGTTGGTGCTTGTAAGCAGATTGCCATCTTCCTCCATATCGGTTCCCTGATAATCAGCCCCGGCATTGAGCAGGTCATCTTTGATGGCATGAAAAGCCGTTACCTTCTTACCAATGTTTTTTGACATAATGATATAGTTAAGATTTAGACGTATTAAAGGTTATAGTAATGGCAGATATGTTGTCCAATCCGCCGTTCTTCTTTGCTTTTTCGGCCATTTGGGTGACGTCCGGTTCTTTCATCAGGGATTGAATCTCCGTATCGTTAAGCATATCACTGAGGCCGTCGGAGCAGAGCAACAGGGAGTCATCCGTAGAAAGGTCCTCTATTTTTCCGGTATCAATATAAGGTGTCTTCCCGGGCCCGATACAGTTGGCTATCGCACTGGACGGGATGGTTGGATCATTCATGAGTGCAGCCTGGCTATGGTCCGCGGTGACCTGTTTCAGGTCGCCATTCCCAAAGTGGTACAGACGGCTATCGCCGGCATGAAACCAAAGCATATCCCCATCATACCACAACAGGCCACAAACAGTGGTTCCCATTCCCATGTAACCAGCATCCTCTTTTCCCATTTGGATCAGATGATCATGAACAGCCGCCACCCATTCCTCAAAAGACGCCAACACATCCTCTGCATCAAGGTTACCAGACAAATCCTTCACAAAGGCATGTAAATGCCGGAGAGTTTCGCGACTGGCAACATCGCCTGCAGGGTGGCCACCCAAGCCATCAGCCACGGCAAATACCAGCACACGGTCATCGGGAAATTCGCTCCGGAGGTGATCATCGGTAAACAAACGGTCCTGAACCAGGATATGGTCTTCATTTTTAGGTCTCACAAGACCTTTGTCGCTGATTGCCTGTGCCGTAATAATCATATCTCTGATTTTGAAAGTGCGATAGCCACAAGAGGGATTATCCACAGAATAACCTGTCAGCTATGTATTTTGTTTTAGATGTTAATATCAAATGCACCGCTATAAAATTAATGATTTTTTTGTGCCCAATCATCGTGTCCCTCATACAGAACAGGTTTCCGGCCTGCGAATGTAAAGCCCTGCCGGCAGGTTTTTACCTTTTTCAAGAGGATCTTACGGTGCCTATACCGGTTTTTTACATACATTTATCATACAATTACCATAAACAGCACACTGCTACTTCGAAAAACAGCACCAATGAAAACCATTTTTGTCATCATCATTTTCCTGCACGGTCTGATTCACTTTATGGGATTTTTCATTTTGATGATGACGGCCACGTAGAGCGGTTTACCACACAGCGGTACATGGGTGGTGGCGCGGATGCCAAACAGCAGGAGTGGGTGGTCGAAGTGAAGGAGAGGCAACGGATAAACGGCATCATCATCCCAACGCAATGCGATGCTATCTGGCGGCTGGAAGACGGTGACTGGACATGGGCGAAGCTATCGGTTGTTACGCTCGATCACCCACCAGATCTCTGATCTCATCCAGGATCTTCTCCCTTTTTCTGCTGGTAAGCCCAACTTTTTCCAACAAACCGGGTTTTTGAAGGATCTGGCGGCAAAGGACGATATCTTCTTCGAGCAGGGTCTGTTTCTGCTTCTTGTTCATTTGCGTAAGGACAGTGATGGGAAACAAACCCGCATTCTCGATCATCTCTTTCAACCCTTCCTTTTTGGGATAGCTCCAGCTCACCATATGTAATCCGGCACACCGGCCATATTCAATGGCATCAGTTGTGAACCGGGTATTGGTAATAACCCATCCATGAAAGTTCCGATCAGCCAACCTGGGGGTACCTTTCATTTTTTTCTCAATATCCGAAAAGCGGGAATGGATATACAGGGGCACTTTCACGTTTCCCTGTTTGCTCTGGCTGTTGTAGTATTTACATTCCACCATCAACTGCTGATGGTCGTTATGGGCCACCACATCCACTTCATGTTGTATACAATCCCCTTCAATCATCTTGCCGACCTCCACGCTATATCCCATATGTTTCAACAGGGCACCCACGAAATGTTCAAACGGATACCCGGAGGGACCCAGTTCCATAATACCTTTCTTCAGGCTATAGCGTGCTGCCGTGGAGCGCCGGAGCTTTCTCAGTATCTGAAAGGCTTTCTGATAAAGGGTAGCTGTGCTTATTCCGTCTGTAAGGAAAGGTTTCAGTGCCTCCTCCACTTTGCCTGCCATCTCACTGGAGGCGCCTGCACGTCGCAGGGAGGCATGCAGTTTCCCGGGATCAAAAGCTTCCATTTCGCCCGATTGCTTCTTCACAAAAATTTCAGCAGCCATATCGTCAGGTTAAAGGTTTACAATAATCATGATGGATTTTCATTATAACAGAACCACAAAGCTAATGGATTTATTGTGTACGATGAACAGGGTAGGTAGGGGAAAACAGCAACCCAACGCCATAGGCAATAAACGGGATAACCGCAAAGCTGATGAGCAAACTGCTCAGCTGAAGTTTTAGATCGCCTCCGGAAAAGATCTTTGCACTGTAATACTGATCATAATCTTATCAGCTTCTGCATCTTATGTATCCGGTAATATGAAAAAATTAAGTCAACGGGCTATGATGCTGTGCTGGCGGCTGCTTCCATCGCTTTCGGATTCGTATTTATTCATCCTTTTGCAGATGGCAACGGCAGAATACACCGCTATTTGATACATCATATTTTGGCCAGCATGAAATATCCCCAACAGGGAATCATTTTCCCGGTTTCGGCAGCCATATTGAACCGCATAGATGAATACCGACGCGTATTGGAAAGTTACGCACAACCCTTATAACGATCTGTTTTCGCACAATGCATCAAAATCCAAACCGCTCACATAATCATAAAAAGATGATACACGCAAGGCATTCTCCCTGTTAATCAAAAACAAGCTTATCTCACGTTCTTTTTCGCGCCTGTCAAAAGTGCCAAACACGCCCCTGGTATCTTCATAAGAAAATACCACAAAGGAATGCATGGCTTTGTAAAACTCCCGGTAAGTCATAACATAAAGATGCTATTTATTTCTTAATGTTGTTATCATTAATGACAATAAGAAATGTTTTCAAGGGTAAATCAAATGATCGCCAGTCACTTGAACTATCACAACTACCTTTATTTTGGCTCTAGTAATTGCATTGTATAATAGCTTTCTTAAATACAGTTCTCCTGAAGGTAGGGTATACTTGGGCCATAAAATGAAAACGTCATCAAACTCTCGGTTCTTGGCTCCATGTATGGTAAGGGAAATGCGGTCGTATCTCCTACAGGGTATAAAAGTATTTGCGGAATGAATACCAGAAGAAATCAATCCTGAAAACTCAACTTTTAGAAAGCTCTTTAGTATTTCTTAGTTTCATTATCCTTTTGGCTCGCTTAATACCAATGTCAAACCCAGGATGCTCATCAAATGTCCACCTTTCCAATGAATCTTGATCGACTGCTTCAATTGAATCCCAACCAGCACAAGGCTTTTGCACTATCCAAAGTCTTCCCATCGTTTGTTCTTCAAACTTTATCC
>CAYMDX010000058.1:0-11804 GCA_964389125.1 uncultured Bacteroidales bacterium | reverse complement strand
AACGGTGAACGGTTAACGGTAAAAAAAACTCGAAGCTGGAAGCTGGAAGGAAAAAATTAAGATCTGTGCCTCCAGTCGAGCGTTATTTGATGTTTATCATTAGCGAGTTAATTAATCTTCCAGTTTCCTACAAAAGTACAAAAAGCTTACCTGAACACAGCACTTCAAAATAGTATATCTTTACCAGTCAAACAGCATGCAATGAAAGTACATTTCATAGCCATAGGCGGTAGTGCCATGCACAATCTGGCGATTGCCCTGCATAAGAAAGGGTATACGGTTTCCGGTTCCGACGACCAGGTTTTTGATCCTTCACGAAGCCGATTAGAACGTTATGGTCTGTTACCTTCGCAAATGGGTTGGAACACCGACCGGATTCATCAGGGACTGGACGCCGTGATCGTTGGCATGCATGCCCGCGCGGATAACCCTGAACTACACAAGGCCAGGGCACTTAATCTTCCGGTTTATTCTTATCCTGAATTTTTATACAACCAGTCTAAAGACAAAAAACGCATTGTGATCGGCGGTAGTCACGGAAAAACAACAATCACTTCTATTATTCTGCATGTTCTGAACTACCTTCAAATTGACACCGACTATATGGTGGGTGCCCAACTCCGGGGCTTTGAGGTAATGGTAAGGCTTTCCGAAAATGCACCTTACATGGTCATGGAAGGCGATGAGTATTTGAGTTCCCCGGTTGATCCCCGACCGAAGTTTCATTTATATGCCCCGCACATTGCGGTGATCAGTGGCATTGCCTGGGATCATATCAATGTATTTAAAACTTATGAACACTACCTGGCGCAGTTCAGAACATTTATTCATTGTATAGAAGAAGGTGGCAGCCTGATTTACTGCGAAGATGATCCGGAGGTGAAGGCATTGTGTGAAGCTGAGGCCCGTGACACCGTAAGCCTGATTCCTTACAGCCTGCCGGCCTATGAAACAGACGACGGGGTAACTTGTCTGATACATGACCAAACGCGTTATCCCATACATTTGTTTGGCCATCATAATTTATTGAATATCAACGCTGCCCGAATCGTATGTCGCCATCTGGGGCTAAGCAATGAGCAATTTTTCGGCGCGCTGGCTCACTTCCAGGGTGCCTCCAGACGACTGGAAGTGCTATATAACGGGAATGGGACCAGGGTAATCCGGGACTTTGCCCATGCCCCCTCTAAGGTAAAGGCAACAGTAGAAGCCGTTAAACAACAGTTTCCCGCGAAAAAATTGGTAGCCTGCCTGGAACTGTTTACTTTCAGCAGTTTGAACGCCGATTTTTTACCGCATTACAATTCGACGATGGATCCGGCAGATCAAGCCATCGTGTATTTTAATCCACATGCGTTGAAAATGAAAAAATTGCCGCCCATCACACGGGAAGATGTAAAGGCAGCTTTCGCCAAAGCAGGTATGAAGGTTTATACAGATAAAGACAGTCTGGAACAGGCACTTTTGCAGGAAACGGACAGTAACAGCTGCCTGTTGCTGATGAGCTCGGGGGATTTCGGCGGGCTTGATATACAAGGCCTGATACAATCATTGCAGTGATTCCAAAAATGAGATAACCAACCCTGATATGTGTATGACAGTATTGTTGAGACATAATGGATCTTTCACTGCAGCCGCATAGAAGAAGTCCTGTTGGGTTTAAATGACAATAAATATATGCATAACGTATGAAAACAAGCGAAGTACAACCTGTTATCGAAGCGAACTGGCTCGATGTTTTGCAACCGGAGTTTTCGGCCCCATATTTTCAGGAATTAAAATCTTTTCTGCTGGAGGAAAAGAAAAAGCATCCTGTCTATCCGCCGGGTTCCAGGATCTTTGCGGCTTTTAATAACACCCCGTTTGATGATGTAAAAGTCGTCATCCTTGGTCAGGACCCTTATCATGGACCCGGGCAGGCGAACGGACTCTGTTTTTCGGTTAACAAAGGTGTGCCCAAACCCCCTTCTTTACTTAATATTTTTAAAGAGCTACAGGACGATTATGGCTTGTCGGTTCCGGAAAATGGCGATTTGGAGCCATGGGCCAGGCAGGGGGTGTTACTTCTGAACGCCACCCTGACGGTACGTGCCAGGAATGCAGGTTCTCATCAGAACAAAGGATGGGAAGATTTTACGAATGCAGCGATCAGGGCATTGTCAGAAAAACGGGAAGGTCTGGTATTCCTGCTTTGGGGCAGCTATGCCCAGGCCAAAGCGTCAATGATCGATACAGCCAGGCACCATATCCTTAAAGCCCCACACCCCTCTCCCCTTTCTGCCTCCAGGGGGTTTTTCGGATGCCGGCATTTTTCAAAAACGAACAAATTGTTGCAGGAGCAGGGTAAGGATCCGGTTGATTGGTCTGTGGTGTGATATATTTTACGAACTTTGTGACCGTCAGATGTACTAAATAATTGTATAGATACCAAAAGCTATAGCTGTGGAAGATTATCTGTTTGGCATACGACCGCTTCTTGAAAGTCTGGAAGAAGGGAAAAAACCTGAAAAGGTTCTGATTCAGAAAGGTTTACAGGGAGAGAATTTTCAACAACTTTTTTCTGTCATCCGCAAAGAAAATATCCCTTTCCAGATGGTGCCCGCAGAGCGTTTAAATAAGGTAACCAGGAAGAACCATCAGGGCATCATCGCATTCATGCCGGTTATTGAATACCAATCGTTGGAAACCCTGCTGCCTGGGATTTATGATACCGGAGAGACACCATTGTTAGTGTTGCCGGATGGTGTTACCGATGTGAGAAATATGGGGGCTATTGCACGTTCGGCTGAATGCGCAGGTGCCCACGCGCTCATCCTTTCTGCAAAAGGCAGCGCCCCGGTCAATGCGGATGCCATGAAGGCTTCGGCAGGTGCCTTGTCACGTATTCCGGTCTGCCGGGAGCCTAACATCCTGGAGACTATTGCATTCCTTCAGGAGTGTGGCATTCATGTTATCGCATTCGACGACCGTGAAAAGGCCAGTATATACGATGCAGACCTATCCGTTCCGCTGGCGGTTATCGTCGGAGCTGAGGATAAAGGTGTGTCTCCGGCAGCGCGAAAGCTTGCGGACAAACATGCAGCCATACCAATGGAAGGGAATATTGCTTCGCTGAACGTGTCGGTCGCCACAGGTATCATTTTGTTTGAAACCAGACGACAACGCATGAATCAATCAAGACAGTCTATATAGAAGTCAGCGTGTAATTGTATATCCAACACGACCCGTCATGAATACAGGTATTTTTATACCATGCTTTGTTGATCAGCTTTATCCGGAAACGGGGTTGAACATGATTCGGATATTGAAAAAAGCGGATGAGCTGAAAAAGGCGCATATGCGATTTCACCACAATCCTGATCAGACCTGCTGTGGCCAGGTTGCGTTTAACGGGGGTTTCTGGAATGAAGCCAAACACCTGGGTGAAAAGTTTATGCGTGATTTCATGGATTATGACTATGTAGTGAGTCCGTCAGCCTCATGTGTCGGGATGGTTCGTAATTACTATCCGCAAATGTTCTATAATTCCGCCTGGCACAATCAGAATAAACAACTTTCGAAGAAGATCTATGAGTTTACCGATTTTCTTATTAACGTGATGGCTGTGGAAGATCTTGGTCTTTCCCTTGAAACGCATATTACCATTCATGATGCCTGCACGGCCATTCGTGAGTATGGTCTTACGGACCAGCCCCGCCGTTTGTTGCAGCAGGTAAAAGGCCTCAGTATAACAGAAATGAAGGAGCGCGATGTATGCTGTGGATTTGGCGGGACGTTCTCAGTCAAACATGCAGCCATTTCAGTGGCTATGGCTGAGCAAAAGGTTCAGCACGCGCTGGATACAGGCGCCGAATATATCGTCTCTACCGAAGCATCCTGCCTGATGCATCTGCAGGCATACATTGATAAACAGAATATCCCTGTAAAAACGATGCACATAGCAGATCTTCTGGCGAAAGCCTTGAACGGTTCACCGCATGTAAAAATCTCAGATATACAATCATGACTATAGGAATTGATATTGGTGGGAGTACCACGAAAATTGTCGGTATTAAAGATGGTAAAATAATCAAACCCCTGACAGTACAGGCCAACGATCCTGTTGCCTCGGCTTCGGGTGCTTTTGGTAAGTTTTTAACTGTTAATAAACTATCTTTTAATGAGATACAGAAAGTAGTGGTTACCGGTGTGGGTGCCGGTTTTTTGGATGAGCGCCTGTTGGGGTTACCCATTGAAAAGCTTGATGAGTTTAAGGCGATGGGATATGGCGGATTATTCCTGTCTGGTCTGAAAAAGGCAATCATTGTCAGCATGGGTACCGGAACGGCTTTTGTTAAAGCCCACGGTCGCTGCATAAAACACCTTGGCGGAACAGGCGTCGGTGGTGGAAGCATTGCCGGGCTTTCAAGGATAACCACAAACCTGACAGACATAGACAGCATCATTGAAGCAGCAGGAAAAGGCAACCTGAAAAATGTAGACCTGAGTGTGGGCGATATTGCCGCAAATGATATCGGCAACCTCCCTTCCAGTATTACAGCCTCAAATTTTGGTAAACTCAATGATCAGGCGAATAAAAATGACATCACGAGCGGTATTCTTAACATGGTTTTTCAGGTTGTGGGAATGATGTCTATTTTTGCGGCGCGCGCGGAAAAAGACAAGGACATCATTTTATCGGGGAAACTGGTCAACATCCCCCTGGCCGGAAAAATATTCAGGGAGCTGGCAAAGCTGTACCACGTCGAGTTTCATGTGCCTAATCATGCACCATATTGTACCGCTATTGGTGCGGCCATATCCCCAAATCTGGATTATTTTCTCTGATATTCAGACGTATATGATTTCTATAATAAAAAATAATAGAAAAATTTGTTTTTGTGGAAATGAAATAAAATTGTATTATCTTTGCAACGTAAATAAATCAGAATTGATTATCGCATCATTGAGTACTGAATCACCTTTCCGGTAGAGTCAAACTACATTCAAGCCCTGCGTATTTCAGTTCAAGTATCAATTAAATCATCACATTATTATTATGAAAACAGGAACAGTAAAGTTCTTCAATGAACTTAAAGGATTTGGATTTATCAAGGATCACGAAACAGAAGAAGAATTCTTCGTCCATGCCACCGGTCTGATTGACCAGGTTCGCGAAGGTGACGAGGTAACCTTTGAGCTGAAAGAAGGCAAAAAGGGAATGAACGCGGCCAATGTGAAACTGTCATAGATCAGTCTTTTAACACAAAAAGGTTTTAAAGACCATAAAAGCCTCTCCGCCTTCGGAGGGGCTTTTTTTGCTTAGGGGCTCAGGAAACGTCCTGCCTGTTTTGGATATATGTTTCCAGAATATGGGAAAAATCGGTTTCTCCATCATAAAACAAGGACACGATGGGCATGCCATATTGTGTAGACACATCTTTCAAAATAGAAGCAGAAATACTGCCGGGCATGCAACCAAATGGTGCCACATTCACCACCAGGTCGGCATGCTGATAATAGAATGCAATCGCCCTCCCGATAGTTAATATCGACTCTCCTTCAATGCGATCAGGCATGTATTGCTTCCCATATGCTTTTACAGATTTGACCGGGGGCTCCCTGCGTTTGCGTAGCAGCTCACCGAATATGCGCATGTATTTTTGCTCATAATACGCTATCAGCCCATGGGTAAGCGTGTTGCGCAGCAAGTCAGCCAAACCGTTGTTCTCCTCAAATTCATTGGTATAATGCAGCCACTCCATGATAGGAGCCACCCACACCTCTCCCCCGCTGTTTTCAATGGTCCGTATCAGATCCGCATTCGAGAAAGGAGAGTTCCGGACGTATATCTCTCCCACCACCCCTACCAGCGGCTTTGATACTGCATGTGTCTCAACCGCATGAAGATCACGCCGCAATTGTTTCAACACCCGGGTGACCGATTGTTTGTTCTCAAACACTTCTTCAAAAACCCCCACATACTTCTCAATCAGCTTATCCGTGGTGCCAGGTTGTTTCTCATACGGTCTGATGCGACAAACCAGTTTATTCAGAACATCAGATACGGTAAGGGCTTTGAGCATATGCACCCTGAGGCCTCCCTTGATATCCCCGTAATTGTCGTCGGAGTTGGGAGATATGATGGTCGCATCCACATTGTAATCTTCCAGAATCCGTTCGTGAAGACGCACGTATTGCCCAAAACGGCAGGGACCATCGGTACACGGCATAAACAAAGCTGCTTTCCCGTTCACTTTCCCTTCGGCTTTTTCCTTCTGGAGCAGATGGATAAAAGAACCAATGGTGCTGGCGGCGGGCATACATTCAGACCCCCGGACACAGGCGCTACCGATAGCCCAGGTTTCGGCATCCTCTTTTTGAAGTGCTACGGCATCAAAGCCATAAGCCCTTAGCGCAGCCCCCATGATGCGTGAAGAAATGGGATGCATGGGCGGGATATATATCCGGTGATCTGAAAATGAACGTTGTATGCGCCCAGGGTAAGAGGTGTCATCCGGCAAGGCGTTTGTATGCGACTGGTGCTGAAGATGATGGACTGTCCGGTCAAAAAAAGCTTCCAGACGTGTTTTATAACCACCGTCGCCACCATGCTCGTCAAGCTCCAGCACCAGCGCGGGCTTATCAAGCATCTCCTGTTCAAAGGTGCTCAGCAAAAAGCTGTCGGGGCCACAATTAAAATTGGTAAGGAAAACCGGATATAAACCCGGTTGCTCCCGAATATACCTGGCTGTAACAATGATTTGTTGTCCATATGACCAATACATGTCTTCAAACCCTGCAGGCAGATCTTCTCTCTCTACAGGCAGCATATCCATGGGGATCACATCATAACCATAAGCCGCTATGGCCTTTACGATATCAAGGTTTAGTATGTCATCCAACAGGTTATACGATCTGCCAAGGATCACAAATTTGGGACGCGCCGGATCGCCATTTGTATGGATGACGGCAGATCCTTTATCCCCAAGCGCTTTCCGGATATCCTGGTGCTTCGTTAAAGCCCGGTGCCAGGCGCGTTTGATGTCAGTATGGTTCACATCAAAATGCTGTTTCAGCACGGCGGTGAGTTCCCGGATATTGTGGCTATGCTCTTCTGAGAAATCCACCACAGGGGCGATTACCCCGGAAGAATCCATATCATGGAGGTTCAGGGTGCTTTTCAGCACAGAAGGCAATGCCTGTGAGAGCGGACAGTAGAAGGAGTTCACCGTCCTGGGATTATCCTGATCCTGGATATGATGCGGCAAAAAAACCGGCTTGTTTGTATGCTGAAGGCTGTCAATCACCCTGCCCACAGCCAGTTTGGCCGGATAACAGCAGTCGGTAAGGGCGTATGTCTGGGAGTGCCGGCCGATGACTTCCTTCTTCGACGTCACGGGCTTAAGGTCAATACCGAGATCATAAAAGAACTGCTGCCAGAAAGGGTTGTAGGTATAAAAATGGAGCACCGGCGGATAATACAGGGTTGCTTTCGGCTTTTCCGGGACCATGCGGGCCTGAATCATCTTCTTCATCATGTGAAAGGCGTCAGCATGGTTGTTTTTCGGAATAGTGACAGCATCGGGTTCCCGTCCACACTGATAACCCCAGGAGGCCATCCTCTCCCCTTCCTCAGCATACAGACCGGTGATACGGCATCTGTTGTGACACAGGTCGCAAACCGTTTCTGAAAGGCTTACTTGTTTATCTTTGATGGAGAAGCCTTTGAAGGCGGTTTCTGCAGGAGCGGTTTTCCGTACCATATCAGCCACACCGATAGCACCTGTAAGATGGCTGTATACGGATGTGTGTACAGGTTTTTCAAGAACATGCTCAAAAGCCTCTACCAACCCCTTGTTTTTCGCGGTAGCTCCCAGAAACAGGATCGGGCTTTCCACCGGACGGTTATGCACCACACGGTGCAGGTAATTTTTGCACACTGCATAGATGATGGAAGCCATTACCTGACTTTTTTGGATACCGCGCGACAATAGCTGGCCTGCATCCTGCTCCATGAACACGGTGCATCGGTGACTTGACACCGGTGGCAGGGCGTCTTTACAAACCTTCTCAATGTCATCCAGCTCAATATTCAGATGTTTGGCCTGTTCCTCCAGGAAGGAACCGGTTCCGGCGGCACAAACATAATTCATGTTGGCATCTTTCATCCAGCCATCTTCCACCGAGATATATTTGGCATCCTGACCGCCAATTTCAAAAATGGTCTTGACATCCGGGAACTCTTTTACTGCCCCTTTGAGGTGCGCCGTAATTTCATTTTTGATCAGATCGGCTCCGGCAAATGCGCCCAGGAGATTCCTGCCGCTGCCGGTGGTCCCGGCACCTCTAACCTTAAAGAAAACCGACCGTTCTCGGGCAATGGCATCCACGCCTTTTAGCAGTTGCTGGAATGCATTTACCGGCCTTCCGGCCGTGCGTGTATAGAGACCGATACAGACATGTCCCTCCTTGTCGAGAAGAGCCAGCTTGGTGCTGGTTGAGCCTACATCCACACCCAGGTAAACGTCTGACGTCTGTCCAGCGGGCAAGTGATACAGGTCAACCTCGTTACCCAAAGCATCGGTGTAATGTTCATGGCCGGAATTGTTTTCACGGGTAAAGCGCAATGGATGCTCATACGTTTGCGCCTCCTTCCCTTGCCGGGCAGTCGGGGTTAACTTCAGGGTGTTTCCTGAATGACAGCTCTGCACAAGGGCATCAGCGAGAAAAAAATCGGGGTTTGGTGGTACTATCAGGCTATAACCTTCCAGCAAGCTTTCAAAGAAATGCAGAAAAACCTTGTTGTTGGCCAATCCACCAATCACCATTACATCGGTATCGATGGTGGTACCGCGAAACAGCGTGGAAAATGCGGAAAGCGCCAGCCCTTTAACCAGACCATTCCATAACTGTGGAATCGCATACCCTGCCTGCTGGCGGTGTATGAGGTCGCTTTTAGCAAACACAGAGCAGCGGCAGGCAATAGAGGGCGGGTCGTCAATAACCGGGATGTCCTGTATGGTTTGATAAGTAAGGCCCAGGCGGCTCATCTGCTGGTCCAGAAAGGCTCCCGTTCCGGCAGCACATAAGCTGTTTGTCTCATACTTCTGCAAACCTCCGTCCAGGTAAGCAGCCATCGCCAGGCCGGACGCGCCAATATCAACAATATAGTTCTTTCCGCCCTCAGGAAGCTGTTGTACATGCTCAGTCAGAACGGAAACGGGCGAAATTTCAGGAAGTCCGGTATCTTTTGCTAATACACCGGCATACCGGCCTGAAACCAGGCCTTCCGCTTGCGATGTATCAATGCCTGCCTCATCTAAAAGGCTATGAAACACGATTAAGGGCTCACCGTGGTGAACGCGCCGGAGATGGTGTTTCTGGTTACCTTCATTATAAGAAACCTTTATGGATAATGCCCCGGCGTCAATCCCCAGAATATTTTTGCCTGCAAGCTTCTCAGGGATATTCTGCATGGTGTATTGTTCTGGCTTGGTTTAATAGCCAGTCAGGTTGTAACACTTTGTAAGCCTGACATGGTACTTCATCATAATCACACCACGAAGGTAACACTTTTCCCAGTCTCTTTAAGCATTACAATGCAGTTCTGCTACGGACTATTTCTTCAGGCGCTCACGGGGTTTTAACTGGCAAGCACAGGCACCGGAAAGCCGCTCATTAATATCTTCCCTGACAGGCAACCCGTCGCGTTCCCATTCCACAAAACCACCTGCCATTTGGGCTATCCTGTCGAAATTGTTTTCCTGCAATATTCTTACGGCCGTTTTACTCTGTAAACCAGTTGAATCTGCAAGAATCAGATGCCTGTCCCGGGGTAACTTGTCTATGTTCTCTTTCAGCTGGTCAAAAGGCAGAATGAAAATATCCGGAATATCCGGTATCTTAAAATCAGAAAAATCAGTGTCCCTGAGGTCTACCAACAGGGCTCCATTATTGATCGCTCCGAGGCTTTCTCTCGGGGTAAGGGTTAAGACACCATCTTTCTGCTTTCCTATGTTTTCAAAAATGTTTTCCATAATAGATATTTTTTACAAAAATAGCATTCATGACAACCAATCGCAAATCCACGATAATCAAAATCATGAGAAACAAATGATTATGTATATGTTAATACATAAATCAGTGAATCACCCACCGGTGATCATTCCATTGTATCCTTTTTATATCAAAATCAAAAGATTGGCCATTGAAGTTTATCCGGTAATCTGGCTGGATATTCCTGTTTTTGGATGGATCCACATCATGTCCCGGGCGATCAATATGAAAGTGAACAGCCGGACGTATATAGTCCCCGAGGGCTGCAGATTCCACAATTATTGGTTTTGTTTCCATTCCCGGCTGCATGATCCGATGGAAAGCCTGCATCAGATAATCGTCGCGTATTGTCTGAACATAGTAAACCTCACTGGCACCACTGCGCAACATCCTGGACGTATCTTTGGTACCGGTACGGTTTTGTTCTTTGATTAAAAGCAGATTATCAGGAATATAGAGCAAAGGATCATCAGAGGATACGGGATGCCAGTGTGGTGATACTTTGACCGCTACGGGTTTCTGATGGGCAAAAGCGGCTATGAGACTGGTTGAAAAGGTGGTTTTCCCCACGTTTCGCCCACTTCCGCTTACTAAGAGTATATTTGGATAGTCTGGTAACATACTACCGGAGATTATGCGAAATCAGGTTTTCAAGCGGATAATCTCTTTTGTTAATCGGCTATGAAACAGATTCTCAGGTGCTGATAACCCTACAGGAAAAGGCCGGAAGATACTGTCTGTCATGACAGCGATCAATCTTACCAAAGTCGCTCCGGATAGGCACCGTTTGCTGTCATTTCCCTGAGAATCTCTTCCGCTTTCTCTTTATCCGCTTTATAGGTAACCCCAAACCATTTGGCGTTGTTCGGTAAAATAGTGACCGATGCTTTGTTATCCCTGATCAGTTCATCCACCGCAAAAGGAATAAAAAATTCTGCGCCCGGATCGTTCAGGTGATCGTTCAGGAAATGGGTCAGTTTTTCGTCAAGGTGTTGAAAAATGTCAGGACAGAATCCCCAGAAATTCATGGAGACAATATCGTCGGGGTGCAGCCCGGCCGGCTCACCATTACTTAGAATGGTACCGTCATCTGCCCTTTCAATCGCCTTGTATTCGGTGACAGATGTCAGCATATTGTGCTCATCTGCCTTGCACACACCGCGTGATACCTGGCCATGTTCAGAAAGCGTGTTCTTCAGCCTGTAGCCACACATGGCGTATTTCCCATGCTCTTTAGGGCTGCATGCCTGTAGAAAGGAGGCAATGGTGACAAAGGCTTCCCGGCCATAAAAATCATCGGCATTGATCACGGCGAAAGGTTCCGCTATCTGATTTCGGGTCACCCATACGGCATGACCGGTACCCCATGGCTTAGTGCGATTTTCGGGACAAACAAAGTCTTCGGGCAAGCTTTCCGTTTCCTGAAAAGCCAGCTCAACATCGATATATGGTAAAATTGGTTGCACTACCTGTTCCTGAAACTCCTTTTCAAACCCCTTCCTGATGACAAAAACAACCTTTCCAAACCCGGCACGAATGGCATCATATACCGAATAATCCATAATGGTTTCGCCGGACGGACCGACCCGGTCAAGCTGCTTCATACCGCCATATCTACTGCCCATCCCTGCGGCAAGTATTAAAAGTGTTGGCTTCATGTGTTACTATTTGCGTTAGTGTTTGTATTTCAATATTTTGTGACTCTATACCGTTATCCGGGAAGAAGGCAGAAGGTAGAAGTTAGAAATTAGAAGTTAGAAGTTAGA